>NZ_CP125380.1:785000-1089583 GCF_034009455.1 Pseudomonas sp. P5_109 | reverse complement strand
GTTGTCCAAGTGAGCCTGTGACCATGACTACCACCCTGACCTCAACCCTGACCGCCCCCAAGCCCCGCTTCAGTTCGCCGGGCCTGGAGCGCGGCTTGCTGTTGTTCCCGCTGCCGGTGTTGCTGCTGGTGTTCTACGTGTTGCCATTTCTCGGCGTGGTCGGCTGGAGCTTCTCGCTGCCGACGCCGGGCATCGAGCAGTACCAGCGCATCGCCACGGACCCGGCCATCCACGAGATGCTCTGGCGCACCTTGCGCCTGTGCCTGACCGTCAGTGGCCTGGCCTTGGTGATCGGTTATCTGCTGGCCTACTGCTGGGTGTTCAGCCCGCCGTTCTGGCAGCGGGTGGTGGAGATCTGCATCTTCATCCCGTTCTGGATTTCCGTGTTGGTGCGCGCCTTCGGCTGGCTGATCGCCCTGCGCAGCAACGGTGTGCTCAACAACGGGCTGATGGGCATGGGCCTGATCGATCAGCCGCTGCAACTGAGCCGCAACGAGATTGGCGTGGTCATCGGCATGCTCCACGTCATGATCCCGTACGCGGTGTTCCCGCTGCTGTCGACCATGCGTCAACTCGATCAGCGTGTGCTCATGGCGTCTCGCGGTTTGGGTGCCGGCGCCTTGCGCACCTTCTGGCAAGTGCTGTTGCCGCAGACCCTGCCGGGGATTCTCGGCGCGTTCATCATGGTCTTCGTGTTCTGCCTGGGCTTCTTCATCACCCCGGTACTGTTGGGTGGCGGGCAAACGGTGATGATCGCCGAATACGTGTTCCTGCAAATGTTCCAGACCAGCAACTGGGGCCTGGGGGCGGCACTGAGCGTGGTGTTGCTGGCCTTGGTCAGCGCGCTGATCTGGGTGTTGTTGAAAATGACCCGCGTGAACCGACTGGTAGGCTGAGATAACCATGAATACCCATCGCACAAGCCTGAGTACCCGGCTGCTGGCCGTGATCGCCATGGCCTTCATGCTGTTCCCGCTGCTGACAGTCATTCCGGTGTCGTTCACCAGCAAACGCTTCCTGTCGATGCCCGAAGGCAACTGGTCGCTGCGTCACTACGAGGCGCTGGTCAGCAACCCGGACTGGTTCCATGCGATCAGCCAGAGCCTGACCATCGCCTTCGCCACCAGCATCATCGCCACTTTGCTCGCGGCGAGTTTCAGCCTCGGCATCTGGTACATGCGCTCCAAATGGGCCACCGCGCTGATCGGCCTGGTGCTGTTGCCGATGGCGATTCCGCCGGTGATTTCCGCGCTGGTGCTGTACTTCATGGAAACCAAGCTCGGCCGCTTCGCGCCGGGCATGGGCTACGACACCCTGACCGGCGTGGTGATTGCCCACGTGATCATGGTGGTGCCGTATGGCGTGGTGACCATGCTGGTGGCGTTGAGCAACATCGACCGGCGCATCGAACTGGCCTCGCGCAACCTCGGCGCCAGCCTGATGCAGACCACCTTCATGGTGATATTGCCGAACCTGAAACTGGGCCTGGCCTCCACCGCCCTGCTGGGTTTCGCCCTGTCCTGGGAAGAGGTGGCGGTGACGCTGTTCATCACCAGCGTCAACGTCGACACCCTGCCCAAGCGCATCTGGAGCGGCTTGCGCGATAACGTCGACCCGAGTGTCGCGGCGATTTCGGTGTTGTTGATCAGCCTGACCTTGCTGGTGCTGATCGGCAGGCTGGTGGTGCAGCATCTGGCGGACAAGCGTGCGCAGAAATTGCAGCATTCCTGAGCACTGCACATCCCTGTAGGAGCGAGCCTGCTCGCGATGGACGTCAACGATAACGCGCTCATCCTGGATGAACGCGGTGTCCTTGAGACCATCGCGAGCAAGCTCGCTCCTACAGGGTATCGGTTTATCCAGAACAAACGCGTGATCGCAAGCGCCCATCGCGAAAGCAAAAACTTGACCAGCCGCCTGTTCGCCCGTGACAACGTCGCCCCGGTCCAATAGATTAGTCGGCCTGAAAAAGCCCCCAAGCTTTCTCGCCCCTATTCAAGTTCAAAGAAGTAGTGAAATTTCAATGTCCGATTCCAACACCGCCGAATCCGTAGTTACCTTGTCGTCCAAAGCGGAATACGAAAACTCCATCAATCTTTCACAACACGTACCCCAGGCGAAAACCATCAGCGAGATGGTGCTGGACGCGTTCCAGTCCACCCGCGAAAGCGACCAGATCCGCGAACTTCGCGCCGCGATCCGCCACGCCCACGACAGTTTCGACGACGATAAGGCCTACGAACTGATGGGTCAGCTCAAGCAGCTCAAGGACGCCGAGTCGGCAGACATCGCCGCCCTGGAAGACCTGAGCAGCAAATTCCCGATCAGCCGCATCCTGTCCAGCTTCAAGGACGACCCGGCGTTCCAGGAAATCGTCTACGGCCTGGCCCTGAAAGTACTGAACCAGACGCACCAGGCCATCAGCAACCCGAGCGGCGGCAAGAGCAAGGCTGCCAAGGCCAAGAAAGAAGTCGAAGTGTTCACCATCAGCAAGGACGGCATCAGCGTCACCTTGCCGCTGCGCACCCCGCGTTCGCGCCTGAACGTCGACCGTGAAGCCCTGGAATTCCTTGGATTCACTTTCGTTGGCGAAGGCGAAGAGGCGGAGCTGGAAAGCGAGACGTTCCTGGACAACAGCGGCGCCGAGCAAGCGGTCAACCGCAAGAACATCATCACCGCCCTGCAGCAGCAGACCGCGTTCGATGGTTACAGCATCGCCGCGCAGTAATACTCACAGATGTGGTGAGGGGGCTTGCCTGTGGCGAGGGGGCTTGCCCCCGTTCGGCGGCGAAGCCGTCGTAAATCCGGCGAATGCGGTATTCCTGCAATAACTCAAATAGTTTGATTGGGGGTGGCTGCGCCACCCAACGGGGGCAAGCCCCCTCGCCACAGGCAAGCCCCCTCGCCACAAGGTCCTCAGCGACCAGTCAAGAGCCCCGCCATCCGTGCGGGGCTTTTTATTGCCCGTGATTCGGGCAAAACCGCGATTACTCTTCCAGTATCGACGCAGAACAACACTTCCCTTAACCCATGAGCACCACGGGTCCGCCTGCGGGGAGCGTCAACTCACTTTCCAGCCCAGACCTCGGTGGTGCAACTGCTGAGGTCATCATGAACACGACTCCCTTGTATCGCCAACTGGCCAACCACTATCTGGACGCGATCCGCAGCGGCACCCTGAAAACCGGTGAACGCTTGCCCTCGATCCGCTTGATGATGGAAAAACACGCCGTCAGCCTGTCGACCGCCGTGCAGGTGTGCCGGGAACTGGAGGACTACGGTGTGCTGGAAGCCCGGCCGCGCTCCGGCAACTACATTCGCCAGCCCGACTCCGCGCCCAAACCCGCCCCGGCCTTCGCGCCAGCGCTGGATTCCAGTATCTATGTCGGTATTCATGAACAGGTCTGCGCGGTGCTCAAGGCCAGTCAGCGCGCGACGATCAAGGTCAATTTCGCCAGCGCCTACTGCGCGCCAGAGCTGTACCCGCTGAAGACCTTGCAAGACAGCATGATCAAATCCCTGCGCTACGACGCCAACCTGCTCGGTGCCGCGGGTTCGACCTGCGGCAACAGCGCCTTGCGCAACATCCTTGCCCGGCGGGCTCTGGCCAGCAAGACCCACCTGGCCCCCGAGCGGATCGTGATCACCAACGGCGCCAGCGAAGCGATCAACCTGGCCTTGCGTGCGGTCACCCGTCCTGGCGACACCGTGGCCGTGGAGTCGCCGACGTTCTACGGTTTGCTGCAAATTCTCGAAAGCCTGAACCTGCGCGCGCTGGAAGTCCCGGCCTCGGCCCACACCGGGCTCAATCTGGCAGCCCTGCAACTGCTGCTGCAGGGCCCCGAACGGGTCAAGGCATTGATCGTCATTCCCAACCTGCAAAACCCGCTGGGCAGCATCATGACCGACGCCAACAAGGCTCGGCTGGTGAAACTGTGCGCCGAGCACAACACCGTGCTGATCGAGGACGACACCTACGGCGACCTGGTGGACAGCGAGCAGCCGCTGTCCACGCTCAAACATTGGGACCGCACCGACAACGTGATCTATTGCGCCTCGCTGAACAAAACCCTGGCACCGGGCATCCGCCTGGGCTGGATCAGTGGCGGCAAATGGCACGACCGCGTGGAGATGCTCAAGCATACGCAGTCGCGGGGGTGTGAGGTGCTATCGCAATTGGCGGTCAGCGAATTCATCCGCACACCGTCCTACGAACGTTACCTGCGGCGGTTGAGGAAAACCCTGACGGTGCAACGCGAGCAGATGAGTGCAGCGATCAGCCGTTATTTCCCCATCGGCACCAGCGTGACCCATCCGCAAGGCGGCACGCTGTTGTGGGTGGAACTGCCTCGCCGGCATTCATCGATGATGCTTTTTCAGGAAGCGCTGAAGGTCGGCATCCAGATTTCGCCTGGGGATATCTTTTCCAACGCCCATCGCTTCGATCACTTTGTACGCATTGGCTGTGGCGCGCCGTATTCGCCACGGATTGATGAGGCTTTGGCGACTTTGGGGCGCATTCTCAAGAATCAGGGCTAACACCTCCCACAAGGGATTTTCGGTGAACACAACATCGGTGAACGACAGCAATCAACTGTGGGAGCGAGCTTGCTCGCGAAAGCGGTGTGTCTGACACGTCAGTTTTGAATGTACTGACGCCTTCGCGAGCAAGCCCGCTCCCACAAGGTTGACGGTGATCTTCAGATTGGTGATTGGTGCAGGCAAATGATATGCGGGTCATCATTCCAGTGCGGGAAACGCTCGGCGATCAGTGGGTCGTGGCCGGGGATGACGTGGTCTTCGCTGTCGGCCAGGCGGTCGATCTCGGTGAAGGCTTCGAGGGTTTGCGCCAGGTCATCGAGAATCGGAAACGGGCTGCGCTCACGAATGTTGACCCACAGGTGCGCGGCATCCGAGGCCAGCACAATCCAGCCGCGTGCGGTACTCACCCGCACGACCTGGCTGCCGGGCGTATGCCCGCCCACCGGGTGCAGGGTTACGCCTGGAACCACCTCGACGACGCCGTTGTGCAACCGCATCCGCCCTTCGAACAGCGGCGGCAGCGCCGACATCACGTCCTCGACTTCATACGTTTTGTTCACCGTACGATGGACCATTTTCGGCCCGGTGCAAAAGCGCAGTTCCGCTTCCTGCAAATGCACCGTCGCCGTCGGGAACAGCCCGAGGTTGCCGGCATGATCCCAGTGCAAATGGGTAAGGATCAGGTGCTCGACCCGGGCCGGATCGATGTCCAGTTGCCGCAGGGATTCTTCCGGCAAGCGGTACATCTGGCGATTGCGTCGGTCCGCCGTGGCCGGCTGGAAACAGGTGTCGACCACAATTACCTGTTGCTCGTTGCGGATGACCCAGAAGTAGTAGTCCAGTGGCATCGGCGCATTCGGATCACCGCAGCAGGCGTCGTAGAGAAAATTCTCCCTGGCGGTGCGCTGGGCGTTTGCACCGACTCGAATAGCGAACACTTCGTACACAGGCGTGGACATAAGCACCTCCGGGTTCAGGCGAGCGCCGTGGTTTTGAGGGTCGGACGGAAGTCGAAATCGATCTGGTCGCTGATGCCCAGGTCCCGGGCCAGCTTATGCAGACCGCTGTAGTCACGCATGATGGTCGCGTTCTTGTTGCTCTCGCGGGTGTCGGCAATGATCAGCGCCGCATCCTCGACCCCAAGCTGCGTCAGAATCGCCTCCCACATCGAGTAGTCCTGAGCGATAAAAGCACTCAGCGCCACCGACAGGTTGCGTGCGAAAAATTCCCGCTGAATGGGCTGCATGTTCGCGTACATGACCTTGGCCACTTCGGCCAGCACCTTGCTGTGGGCGTATTCGTCGCGGTTGTGCAGTTCGGCCACGCGGCGGTTCTGCGGCTGGATGGTCTGGTCGTCCGCCAGCAAATCCAGATAGGCGTTGACGCTGATCTCGGCCACCACCGCAAAGGTGATCGCCGCCAGATCCCGCTGCCATTGCTCGGGCAGTGCTTCACGCTGCGCTTTCAGGCGCAGGTAAGTGACCGAGGGTGGCAAGTCCAGATTCTGATCCAGCGCCCGATCCAGCCGGGTCCGTTCGATCGCGCGCAGGTGCATCAACGTGTGGTAGTGCTCGTCGATCAGGGTTTGTTGCATGGCCTCGCGAAAATGCCAGTCGTCCTTGCCCAGGTACTGATTGGCAATCACGCTGAGGGCCGGATTGACGATGTGTTCTTCGGCGGTGACGGTGCGCAGGTTGTAGCCGATCCAGCCCCAAGTCACCACGCTGCTCTTGAGTTCGTCGCTCAAGGCCTGGAACTTCGGATGATGGAAGAACGGCACCATGCACTCCGGGTAATCCGGGCGCAGCGGGTCGAACGCTTCGTCGATCCGGGCCCTGTCCGGCGCACAAACTGAGGCGCGCTTGGTCCAGGCCTGGTTGAGCCGCACGATCAGTTGATGATCGACCTGGGCGATCTCGATTGCTGTTTGCATGACGCGATACCTGTAAGACGCGTACCCGCCAAGGGGTACGCCAAAAGAATGAAGGGCGCCGGAAATATCAGGTCAGCCAATAGCGGGTCAGGTTGCGCGCCGGGTCAGTGTAACGACTGCGGGCGTGGATCATGCGCCAGTTGTCCCAAATCAGCAGGCATCCGTCGGGAATCAGCACCGCAACGTTGTGCTCGACGAAGTACGCCTCGCCGAGCACGGCAAACCTGGCCAACGGCGAGGTGCTGTTGGCGACCAGGGATTGTTGTAGAGCTTCCGTGGAAGGGTTTACATCGCCGTAGTGAAACTGGTTGTAGCTGAAGCGGAAAATATCCCCGTCCTCCGTAGGCGTGAGGATGTACTCCTTGACCCGCCGCTGTCCCGGTTCGCCCGGTTTGGCGGTGGCGACAAACTCTACCGGCGTGTCATCCAGCCACTCACGCAGTTCTGGTTCGCTGCGTTCCAGGGACTTGAGAAACTCATAGCCGTCCACCAATCCGGTGTGCCCACCGCCGCACGTGGCCTGTTTATGGCAATGCAACGCCAGGTAGCGCGGCGGCGGCCCATACACCGGTGCTTCGGTGTGCGGGCCGATGCCGTTCATGCTCTGGGAATACGGCAAGTCTTCGTAACCCGGCTTGCGGGTAATGGGAAAGGCCATCTGGCCATTGAACTGCGGAATGATCGGACCGAATTCGCGCAGGGTGCCTACGACATCATCGGCAAATTCTTCCGGGGTCAACACGGTCCAGCCCAGGGTCGACAGCTCTTCATGACGATGGCCGAGTGAAATGCAAGGTTGAGACGCAACAATCCCTTGATCTGACATGGTGAGATTCCTGGCAGGTGATCAGGCGTTTACGATTGAGGTGTAGGCGGCAATGAAGTCGCGGCAGGCGCCACCCGGTCGATAGTGCTGTTCATCGATGCTCTGCACCGGGGTAATTTCAGCGGCGGTGCCGGTGAGAAAACACTCATCGAAGTCGCCAAGCTCCGTAGGCAAAATCGTGCGTTCGACGACCTGGTAGTCCAGCGCCCTGGCCAGTTCGATCACGGTCTGGCGCGTGATGCCGTTGAGGAAGCAATCCGGGGTCGGCGTGTGCAAGGTCCGGCCTTTGACAAAAAACACATTGGCGCTGGTGGCTTCGGCGACGTGGCCGCGCCAGTCGAGCATCAGCGCGTCGTGGTAGCCCGTGTTCTCGGCGTCGTGCTTGCTCAGCGTGGCGATCTGGTAATGCCCGGAGGCCTTGGCTTCGAAGGGACTGCTGTTCGGCGGTGGGCGACGCCAGGTCGCGGTTTTCAAGCGGATGCCGGCCATGCGGGCCGCCGGGTCGAAGTAACTCGGCCATTGCCAGCAAGCGATGGCCACATGCACACGATTGAAACGCGCCGAGGTGGAAATCATCTCGCTGCCGCGCCAGGCCACCGGCCGCAGATAACCGTCGACGACCTGATTGCGTTGCAGCAATTGATGGCTGGCCGCTTCCAGTTCAGCCAGTTCATAGGGGATGACAAAGTCCATCATCCGGGCCGAGCGATACAACCGCTCGCTGTGCTCGCGCAGCTTGAAGATCTTGCCGTCATAGACCCGCTCGCCTTCATACACGGTGCTCGCGTAATGCAGGCCATGGGTCAGCACATGCAACTGCGCCCGGGACCACTCGACGAACTCGCCGTCGAGCCAGATAACACCCTCGCGCTGATCAAACGGGATACTGCTCATGTCCATATCTCCCCATTGTTCATGATTTTTCCTACGCCGTTTCCAGCAACACAGGTATCAATTCCGGCACCGCAGTGAGCTCGGTCTGAAAGAAGAACGCACGCTCGCCAAAGGCCGGTTGCAAGTCGTCGAACCAGGTCACCTGCGGATCAAAGCGCGCGTAGAACGTGCGCAACACCCACTGCGGATCGCGTGCCTGGAGGAACTGCAGGACGAAGACCTTTTCCCCGGCGACAGTCTCGATGCCATTGATCAAGACCTTGCCGTAGAAGGTGCTCATGGACGGCCCGCGCACCGTTCGCGCCAGCCCCGACACCGTGCGGTACGCCGCCTGGAAGATCTCGAAGGCCCGGGCCAGCGGCATCGCAAAGTAGTGACTGGGGCCGGTATCACGCTCGACGAACATGTAATAAGGCACGGCTCCGAGCCGCACGCCTTCGGTCCACAGCGCCGCCCAATCGGCAGGGTTTTCGTTGATGTGGCGGATCACCGGTGCCTGCATGCGCACCGTCGCGCCCGTCGAGCGAATGCGCTCGATGGCTTGGCGGGCGATGACCTGGCGGATCTCCACCGGGTGGTTGTAGTGGCCCATGATCGACAGGTTTTTTCCCGCCGCGACGATGCGTTGGAACAGCTCCAGCAGCTCGGGCGCATCCTTGTCACTGACAAACCGCTGTGGCCAGTACGCCACGGACTTGGTGCCGATGCGGATACTCTTGAGGTGTGGCAAACCCAGCAGCGGTTCGATGTAACCGGCCAGCGAGCGGGTGTTCATGATCATCGGGTCGCCACCGGTAATCAGCACGTCCGTGACTTCGCTGTGAACCTCCAGGTAACTCACCAGCTCCTGGGACTCACGGGCATTGAACTTGAGTTCTTCCTCGCCGATGAACTGCGCCCAGCGGAAACAGAAGGTGCAGTACGCATGACAAGTCTGCCCGGCACCGGGGAAAAACAGCACGGTTTCGCGGTACTTGTGCTGGATACCCGACAGGACTTTGCCGTTGAGGGTGGCGCCGTTGTGAGTCAACTGCCCGGCCGGATGCGGGTTCATGCGCAGCCAGATCGCCTCGATCCGGCGCTTGATCGCAGTACTGTCGTCCAGTTCGATCAGTTGTTTGAGCGAGGCATATTCGTCCGGCAGCAACATGTCTTTGTGCGGGAAGGTCATGCGGAAAACCGGATCGTCGGGAATGTTGTTCCAGTCGATCAGCGTGCCCAGCACGTATTCGTTGGTACGAAACGGCATGACCCGGGCCACCACGGTCATGGCTTCCTGCAATTCCGGCGTCAGCTTGTGCCAGTAGGGTGAGTCGCGGATGGTGCGTGAGTTATAGGGTCTGTAGCGTTCGTGCTCCGACAGTCCTTGCATGGCCGCGCTCCTGGTGAATGCCCTGAGTGTTGTTAGGCGATGGCCGGCGCTTTGCGCTCTATGTCCATCCACGCCCGGACGCTGTCGCGATCCCACTGGCGACGCACATACGCCGCGAGCCGTGCCGGCACCGGATCACCGTTGGCAACCAGTCGGTTGAGCATGATTGCCAGGTCGGTGTCGGCAATGCTCCAGTCACCGAACAGATGCTCGGCGCCCTCTTCCAGCAAATGGTCGGCGACGAAGAACAGGCGCTCGGCGGCGGCTTGGGCCTCATCGGACAGCGCGGTGTTTTTCTTGCCGAAGTACACCAGGTCAAACGGCCGCTCCTTGCGCACCACCAGCAAGTCACTGCGCAACCAGGCCTGCAATTGACGGGCGCGGGCGCGCTGCTGGAAGTCCTGTGGATACAGTTTTTTATGCCCCGGGGAGAGCTCATCAAGGTATTCGGCAATCGCCGAAGATTCCGACAGGGCAAAACCTTCATGAACTAAAGTTGGAATTTTGCACGTCAGCGAAAGATCGCGATAACTCGCCAGATAGTTGTCGCGAGCTTTCAAATCAACCGTAACCAGTTCAAATGAAAGTTGCTTTTCCTTGAGCGCCACAAAAGCCGACATCGCAAAAGCGCTGACATAATCGGCGCCGACATACAGTTTTAGCTTCCTGTTTTCCATAAAACACTCCATTCATCAACTGCAGGAATTAACGTGCATTTGAAGTGATCCTAGTTAGTTGAATGAAGGCTGAATAGATACAGAATCTGTCCGTTTCAATCGATACAGAAAGTTTGTTTACGCAGGCAAACGCAGAGGCAAAAAGCAGGCTCGGGAGCAGGTCGTGAAGGAAATGAAAAACGTAGGAGCCGGCTTGCTGGCGATGGCGGTCTCAGGGACGCTATCGCCGGCAAGCCGGCTCCTACGAAAGCATTGTCGGGAGGAATTACGGCTGGGTGGTGATCAGGCCGTGGCTGTCGGCGAAGTTCGACAGCAATGCCATTTGCGGCATATTGCTCATGTTCAGCATCGCCAGAGGCTCGTATTTGCTGGTGTTGACGAAGCCATGCCGGGTCCAGGCCGGTACCAGCAGCACGTCGCCACTGTTGACGTTGACCCCGTCGGCATCACCGAGGGACAGCACGCCGCTGCCGCACTGGATGACAAACAGATGCCACCAGGAATGGGCATGGCCGTTGAGCGTCACACCGGGGTTCAGCCATTGCATGGCGATCGCCATCCCAGGAGTCACTTCACAACCCTCGATGCTTTTTTCGTGAGCCAACGCGACAATATCAACGTCGCTGGCTTCAAGGGTCTGACGCATACCGGCCAGCTCGCTGCCTTTCCAGACCTTTGGACTTAACGGTCGATGATGCAGGCTTTGACGAAAATCCTTATATGAAAAAAACGCACCTTGAAAGTTATCCATTTGCACGTCCCTTCTTCTTGTTATCCCTACTTTAGCGCTAAACATTAAGTTAACAGTTCAGCGCTGTAAAGTCGGACAACAGCTTACAACACCGATGGACGCAAGGCTGCAATCATGTCCACTTCTATCGCGGCATTCTTCGGTAACTGATAAACACCGACTGTGGTGCGCGTATGTTTACCGGCATCGCCCAGCACATGGCTGAACACATCCGAGGCGCCGTTGGCCACTTCGCTCAAATCGACAAAATCCGCCGTGGACTTCACATAGACCGTTACCCGGATCAATGACTTGATCTTGTCCAGTGAACCAATGGCATCGACGATCAACGCCAACCCACGCATCGCACTGATGCTGGCGGCTGCTTGCGCATCGGCCATGTTCAGGTCCAGCCCGACCCGGCCGGGATAATGGATCTTGCCATTCATGCGCGGCACCAGGCCGCTGATATACAGCTCATCGTGATGACGGATCAGCGGTGCGTAATGCCCGCCAGCGGTGTTTTCGCCGTAGATGTCATAACCAAACTCCTTGGCCAGGGCGATGAAGCGTTCATCGCAGGTCATGTGCTGGATCATTGATCGAACCTCCTGATCAGAAATACAAAAACGTTGGCGCTTGCCTGTTCAACACACGGCGCGGGTGGCCGGTGCCAGGCAAGTTACCTCGATGCGTGACTCAATCACCTCGGCCAGACGCAACAGGTCGTTGCTCAGTTGCCCGTAGTGTTCGTTGAACAGCACGATGTGGCCGATGAATGAGAAGTTGTCTTTGACCTGCGCGCTGACCGAGTCGCCGATGCGCTTGGCGTACTGGCCTTCCACCAGATCGATACACAGTGCGCGGGCCAGGGCCTCGATGTCAGGCGTCGAACGCAAGATGCCGCCGGCCGGCGCTTTGAGCAGGCGAATGCCGCAATAGCCGCGGGCCACTGGTTCATGCTGTTCGGTCTTGCCTTCCACCGCCCAGCGTACCCAGCGCTCCCACGGATCGAAATCGACGAAGGCGCGTTTGGCCAGGTCCCAGATGTGCATGCCACCGGGGCGCATGTTGGTTTCCACGGCGGAGGTCAGGTTGTTGCTGCGCAGGAATACTTCGTTGTGCCAGGCACCATTGTCCCGGGACACTAAACCGAACATATGCCGACCGGCTGCCATCAGACGCGCCTGTACCTCAGCCGCAAGCGGTGCGGGGACGACTTGCTGGATCTCTGCGCGGTAGGCGCCTTCGGTGGTGGTTTTTTCAGTCACCCAGGTGCTGCCGGCCACGTAGTCCCAACTGTATTCACGGGCGTTCTGCACCAGCTCTTCAAGGACGATGCCGCCTTCGCGATAAGGCTTCAGGGCGAGCCAGGCGTCATCGCATTCCGAAGGGTGATGGATAACGCGGCAGCCTCGGCTCGCCCCTTCGCAGGCCGGTTTGATGAAGGCCTTGCCGCCCAGTTCGACGACCCGCTGGCGCAGTTCCGGCAGGCTTTCGATCCGCGCGGAAAACACCGGCCGGTATTCTTCGGGGGCGGTGCTCGCCGCCGCTTCGAGGCGGCGGAAGATCTGCTTGTCCAGGCCCGCCCGTGCCTCGTCGGGAGTGATGCCCGGCAAACCGAAGTGACTGGCCAGCGCGGCGCCCAGCAGCACGCCACGATCGGAGAACGGCAGTACGCCGATCAGCTTCCAGCTGTCGGCATTCAGGCACCCGACGATCAGCTCAAGGGACGCGGCCACATCCTTCTCGGCCAGCGAAGTGCTGCAGACGTGATCGGCCACCTGATCATCATGGGGCTGAATTTTCTCGACCAGCAGGATGAGCCTGGCGTTGTAGAGCGACTTGCACAGCTCGCGCAGTTTCCGGATGTCGTGAACCCGATTACCGTTGTAACCGACCACTACCACGCATGAAGTCGTATTCATTGATGCCCCCGACCTGCTAAGTGAAATCCGCGACGGCGATGACTCAGTCATGCAACGACGCATTGGATTTACGGTTGAGCCAGTACCAGGCCAGGATCCCGCCGGCGCCGATGGCGGCGAGGACCAGCGCGTTGTACGGCGCCGGCACCACTCGCATGATCAACACGGTCAGCCCGGCCCCTACCCCCAGGGACACTTCCTTGACGAACATGTTGTTTTGCTTGACCGAGAAGTAATCGAGGTAGCTGAAGGCGCATTCGGCGATCGACAGCAGCGCTACCCAGATCAGTGCCCCGGCAAGGGTTTCGACGTGAAACGCCGCCGGCGACGACAGCACCGCAAACCCACCGACGATGATCCCGATCACCGCGAGCACCTTGAAGCGCCCGGTGCGCTCGATCAGTTTCATCACCGGCACCTGGGCGAAGACCACCACGGCACTGTTGAGGATCAGCATCAAGCCGTACCAGGCCGGCAGCTCGCCGGTCTTGAGCAGGATCGCCTGGGGCAGGATCGAGAACACCCCGAACAGCTTGATGCCCATGATGATCCCGGCGATTACCCAGGGCAGTTTGTTGCCCCAGGTGCTGCCGGCCTGGCTGGCCGGGCGGGCTGTCAGCGGTTCGGTGGTGAAGGTCGCACCGAGGGCGATCGGCAGGCACAGCAATACGAAGGCCGCCGCGCCGAGGAAAAACATCGTAGGTGTGAGCAATGGCGACAGCAGGATCAAACCGGCCACCAGGCTGCCCATGTTCATGGCCACGCGGTTGTAGGCCGCGCCTTCCTTGGTCTGCGCCGCTTCGCTCTTGATCAGGTAACCGGCAATGGCAATGCCGTAGGCGAACAGTGCGGCGGCAAACATCACCATGCCTTGATTGCTGGTCAGCGCCAGCAACACCAGGCCAAGGCCGGCACACAGCAGCGTGACGCTCAGGGAGCGACGGCCAAGCACCAGTAAAGTCAGGGGCAACAGCAGCAGCAAGGCGCGATAACCGAGGGCCAGGATGCTGTTGGTGGCGGTGTCGAGCCAGACGTTGGCCTTGCCCAGTACCGCGAACAGCGAGACAGCGGTGATGATCCGGATCGTGAATAACCGCAGGTTAATGACCGGCTTGGCCACCGCGACCGTTGTTTCGACACTCATGCAGCACCTCAGGAACCGGGTGAACGCCCGCCAATCAAGGCCGACATTCAGAAAAGTCTGTAAGAGCATGGTAGAGAGAGAGGCTTGTCCTGATCAGGGCAAGTTCGTATAGAATCCAACGAACTTTACTGCCGGAGAGACCAGTAAAATGCAGGTTCAACGCGCAGTCATTGCCGCCATTGAATTCCAGCCTGGCGTGCCGCTGGTGCAGCAGATCGTCGATCAGCTGACCCAGGCAATCAGCACGGGCGGCCTGCCCCATGGCGCCAAGCTGCCGCCGATTCGCGAACTCTCCGACTTGATGAACGTGGGCAAATCCACGGTGGTCGATGCGCTGGACCGCTTGCGGGCCAAGGGGCTGGTGGTGTCTCGCCAGGGCTCCGGGCATTACGTGCACCGCTCCGAAGCGGCGCTGAAAAGTGGCACCGGCCCGGATCTGCAACCCCAGGACACCCTCAGCGTGATTCGTCGCGCCTTGTTGCTGGACAACGGCGCGCTGCGCCCCGGCTGCGGCTTCCTGCCGACCTCGTGGCTACCCGCCGAAGAATTGCAGAAAGCCGTGCGCAGTACCCTGCGAGCGACGTCGTTGCGCATGGGCGAGTACGGCGTGGCCGGCGGTTACGTGCCGTTGCGCCAGGCCCTGCGGGTGAAACTGGCGACCTTCGGCATCGAAGCGCCGGTGGACCAGATCATCACCACGGCCAACACCATGCAGGCCATCGACCTGCTGATGCGCCTGCTGGTCAAACCCGGCGACACCGTGCTGCTCGACGATCCGTGCTACTTCAACATGCACGCCAACCTGGCGCTGCACGGGGCCAAAGTGATCACCATCGCCCGCGATTGCGACGGCATGGACCTCGACGCCTTCGAGCAACTGCTGATCGCCCACAAACCCGTGCTGTACATGACCAACAGCACGCTGCATAACCCCACCGGCCACTCGTTCACCCCGGC
The DNA here is from genome assembly GCF_034009455.1 of Pseudomonas sp. P5_109. Lineage (NCBI taxonomy): Bacteria > Pseudomonadati > Pseudomonadota > Gammaproteobacteria > Pseudomonadales > Pseudomonadaceae > Pseudomonas > Pseudomonas sp. P5_109. Next base: position 1,074,580 of record NZ_CP125380.1, on the reverse strand, counting down.
CCAGGTCTACCGCTTGCTGGAACTGAGCCACCGCCATGGTTTCCACATCGTCGAAGACGATCTGTACTGCGACATCCAGCAACGCCGCACCCCGCGCCTGGCGGCCAGCGGGCTGGACAACGTGAGTTATGTGTCGGGCTTCTCGAAGACCCTGACCGCCAACAGTCGGGTCAGCTACACCGTACTGTCACCGCAACTGGCAGCGCGAATGGTTGCCCTGAAAATGGCCTGCGGCGGCGTGACCTCGGAACTGGCGGAGCAGATCACCTGCACCATGCTCAGCGATGGCAGCTATGCCAAACATGCGCGGCGCACGGTGGATCGGTTGTATGAATCCAATAGTCGTGTGGCCGGTTGGCTGGCGGAGGCTGGGTGCTCGCTTTCCTCGTTGCCCGGCGAAGGTGTGTTTATCTGGGCGCGGTTACCGGAGGGCTTGCATGCCGAGAACCTGGCTCGCCAGGGGCTGGAGAACAAGATGGTATTGGCGCCGGGTACCTTGCTGAGCAAAGCCCCGAATGCCAGCCAGTTCCTGCGCTTCAACGTGGCTCACAGCGACAGCTTGCAGGTGCGGGAACGGTTTTTCCGGTTGCTCGAAAAACCACTTAAGTAACTGACAGTCACCTCTTCTGTGGCGAGGGAGCTTGCTCCCGCTGGAGTGCGAAGCGCTCCCCTGCGTTCATTCAGAAACACCGCATCCGCAGACTTACGACTGCTGCGCAGCCGAACGGGAGCAAGCTCCCTCGCCACAGGCCCGCTGCCACAGGGGTTGCGGTGCCCAATGAGATCCCCGGCCACCGGATCGCTACGATTGCCGGCGCTTTTTTGTGTCTACACACTCGTGCAATGCCCCTCCATCTCCAGCCCAACAAGAGGTGAAGCCCAATGACCAATCCCCAAGACCTCAAAACCATCGGCCTCACCCCCTTCTCCTACCACGCCAACGACCCCCTGTTCCGCATCAACGCCGGTGTCCCGGTGATCGAAGCCCTCTACCACGCCTCCGACCTGCTCCACCTCGCAAAACTGCTCGCCTCAGATGCCGCCATCGTTCGCGACTCCGACCGGCACGCTTGGGCCTCACATTTTTTGCAGGACATGAGCAAGGCAATCATCGACGACGTGGTGAAGGTGCTCGATGCAACGTGTAACAACCGCGCGTGAATGAAAAAGCCCCGCGTTTCGTTTGAAACGCGGGGCTTTTCAGATATTCGACGATGTGATCAGACGACTGCCAGTCGATCAACCATATCCGGAAACTTCTCAACCAGCCTGATCAGCAAGGCGGCCTGAGCATTGGGCTTCGACTTTTCCTGCTCCCAGTTTCTCAGGGTGCTGGGACTGGTTCGAATTCGCTTGGCGAAAACAGCCTGGGACATGTGTAGCTTTTCCCGTAGCGCAACGATTTCTTGCGCCCCCACCTCAGGTGCAGGGATGTCCTCCACAACCGTATTGCGCAATGTAATCTTGCCTTCGCGTTGAGCCGCCATCTCATCAACGCCCTGCATCAACTCTGCAAACAGGTCGCGTTTTTTCATGGGGTACCTCGTTTTTTCAACTCTGTCTCTATGGCTTTCTTGAGCACCTTCTCTTGGTCGGCGGTCAAATTCTCAAGCTCATCTTTGTCATAAATTGCAAACATCCAGAACTGGCCATCATTCATAAGCCAATAATAGATAACCCGCAAGCCACCTCGCCTACCTTTACCTCGGCGTCCATCAGCCCAACGCAGCTTTCGGAAACCGCCTGTTCGAGGCATGACATCACCCGCTTGCGGGTTCAACTGCATGTGCGACTGCAACGCACGATACTCATCGTCCGTCAGATAATTACCAACGGTAGCAGTGAAAGATGTGGTTTCGAAGAATACGGTTCGCATTAGCCAACTATAAGCAAATTGCCTATAGTCAGGCAACCATCGAAACATCTACCTGACGAGCAGCCCTTGCGACTTCCCCCAACAAAAAGCCCCGCTCTTCTCTCGAAGGCGGGGCTTTTCTTTAAAGCATGTCCGACGCTTACGGCGCATACGTCAGCAGCAACTCGGTCGGCACTTTGAAGTCCAGGGACATCATCACGCTCAACGCGGTAATGGTGAAGATCGAGAACACGAACAGCTTGCGTGCCCAGACCGTGTCATCCACTGCCTTGTAGCCGGTCCAGGCCATGTACAGCCAGTACATGCCCATGGCCGCGGCGACGGCGAGGTAGCTCATGCCGGCGTAGCCGCTGAAGGTCAGCATCAAGGTCGCCACGAGGAAGGCCAGGATGTAGATCAGGATGTGCTTCTTGGCCACCTGGATGCCGCGCTTCACTGGCAGCACCGGAATCGATGCGGCCAGGTAATCGTTGAAGCGGAAGATCGCGATGGCGTAGGAATGCGGCATCTGCCACAGGCTGAACATCACCAGCAGGGTCAGCGCGGCCATGTCGAAGGTGTTGCTGACGGCGACGTAGCCAATCACCGGCGGCATGGCGCCCGACAGACTGCCCACCAGCGTGCCGTGAACCGACTTGCGCTTGAGGTACAGGCTGTAGAAGCCGACATAGATCACGAAGCCGATGACTGCGAACAGCGCGGCCAACGGGTTGGCCACCTTGTACAACAGGGCAACGCCGGCGACACCCAGGACGGTCGCATAGATCAGGGCCAGTTTCAGGGAGATCAGGCCCTGGACCAGCACGCGGTTCTTGGTGCGTTCCATCTTCAGGTCGATGTCGCGGTCGATGCAGTTGTTGAACACGCAACCGGAGGCAACCACCAGCGACGTGCCGATCATGGCGGCCAGGAAGATGGCCAGATCGACATGCCCTTTGGAGGCCAGGAAAAATCCGCCTGCCACAGAAAGCACGTTACCGAAAATGATCCCCGGTTTGGTGATTTGGATAAAGTGCTTAAGGGACATGCGGATCTACCTCACTTCGCCATCATGAACGTGTGGATGCTGAACATGATCCACAGCGACAAGCCAACCAGCAGGACAATCACGATCGCGGCGAAAACAAACGCAATCACGTTGTTACGCTGCGCGGCCGAACGGTCCAGGTGGAGGAAGTACACCAGGTGCACCAGCACCTGGATGACGGCCATCGCGACGACGATCATCAGGGTGATCGACTTCGGCAGCGTCGGGTACATCACCAGACCGAACGGGATCAGGGTCAGGATCACCGACAGGATGAAACCGATGCCGTAGGACTTGACGCTGCCGTGACCGGCGTCGTGGCTGTCATGGCCATTTTGGGAATGAGCTGCGTTAGCCATTTACATAGTCCCCATCAGATAAACAACGGTGAATACGCAGATCCACACCACGTCCAGGAAGTGCCAGAACAGGCTCAGGCAACTCAGACGGGTCTTGTTGGTCGCCGTCAGGCCGTTTTTCTGCACCTGGTACATCATGATCGCCATCCAGATCAGACCGCTGGTCACGTGCAGACCGTGGGTGCCGACCAGGGTGAAGAACCCGGACAGGAAGCCGGAACGGCTAGGGCCGTAGCCCTCGGAGATCAGCATGTGGAACTCGTTGATCTCCATGCCGATGAAGCCGGCACCGAACAGGAAGGTCATGGCCAACCAGCCCAGGACCTGCTTCTTGTTGCCCTTGAAGAACGCCAGCATGGCGAAGCCGTAGGTGATCGAACTGAACAGCAGCAGAGCGGTTTCGCCCAGTACGTATGGCAGTTCGAAGATGTCGTGGCCCGACGGGCCACCCGCTACGTTGTTAACCAGTACCGCGTACGCCGCGAAGATCGACGCAAACAGAATGCAGTCGGTCATCAGGTAGAGCCAGAAACCGAATACGGTCATCTCGCCCGAGTCGTGGTGATGGTCATCATGCCCATGTCCATCGACATGGGTGTGTCCAGCATTGGTCACTAAGTTCGACATGGTTTAAGCCTGTTCCAACGAGGTTTCAACACGGGTGGCGGTGGCCGGGATTTTCCCTGCCGCAACCAGACGCTTGTGCTGCTCGGCTTCGATGCGCTCGATCACGTCGACCGGCACCATATAGCCTTGATCATCACGGGCCGCGTGGATCACGAAGTAGATCACGGTGCCGGCCAGGCCAGCGATTGCCAGCCACCAGATGTGCCAGATCATCGCGAAACCGAACACGGTCAACAGAGCACCCATGACCACACCGGTCGCGGTGTTGTTTGGCATGTGGATCGGCTCGTACTTGGCCGGGGCCTTGTACGCGGTGCCGTTTTCCTTGGCTTCGGTGAACGGGTCGACAACGTCGGCTTTTGGCAGCACGGCGAAGTTGTAGAACGGAGGTGGCGACGAGGTCGACCATTCCAGGGTGTGTGCATTCCACGGGTCGCCGTGTTCGCACATGTTTTCCGGCTTGTTGCGGTCACGCACGCTGACGTACAACTGGATCAGCTGGCAGGCGATACCCACGGCAATCATCACCGCACCGAACATGGCGACGTACAGGTACGGCACCCACTCAGGGTTGGTGGTGGCGTTCAGGCGACGGGTCATGCCCATGAAGCCCAGAGCGTAGAGCGGCATGAACGCGACGAAGAAGCCGCTGATCCAGAACCAGAACGCTGCCTTGCCCCAACCTTCGTGCAGCTTGAAGCCGAACGCTTTAGGGAAGTAGAAGCCGAAACCGGCGATGTAACCGAATACCGCACCGCCGATGATCACGTTGTGGAAGTGCGCGATCACGAACAGGCTGTTGTGCAGAACGAAGTCGGCACCCGGGATGGCCAGCAGTACGCCGGTCATGCCGCCGATGGCGAAGGTCACCATGAAGCCCAGGGTCCACAGCACCTGGCTGGTGAAACGCAGACGGCCCTGGTAGATGGTGAACAGCCAGTTGAACAGCTTCACACCCGTCGGGATGGAAATCAGCATCGTCGCCAGACCGAAGAAGGCGTTGACGCTGGCACCCGAACCCATGGTGAAGAAGTGGTGCAGCCAAACCATGAAGCCCAGGATCGAGATTGCGCCCGATGCGTAGACCATCGAGTGGTGGCCGAACAGTTTCTTGCCGGTGAAGGTCGAGATGACTTCGGAGAAGATACCGAACGCTGGCAGGATCAGGATGTACACCTCAGGGTGACCCCACGCCCAGAACAGGTTCACGTACATCATCGGATTGCCACCAAGTTCATTGGTGAAAATGTGGAAATCCATGTAACGGTCAAGCGTCAGCAGTGCCAGGGTAGCGGTCAGGATCGGGAACGAAGCCACGATCAGGACGTTGGCCCAGGTGCAGGTCCAGGTGAAGATCGGCATGTCCATCAGCTTCATGCCTGGGGTACGCATTTTCAGTACGGTGGCCAGGAAGTTGACCCCCGTCAGCGTCGTACCTAGCCCGGATAGCTGTAGCGCCCAGATGTAGTAGTCCATCCCCACGCCAGGGCTGTATTGCAGGCCCGACAGCGGCGGATAGGCAACCCAGCCGGTCTTGGCGAATTCGCCGACGCCCAGGGACAGGTTGATCAGCACTACGCCGGAAACCAGCAGCCAGAAGCTCAGGGAGTTCAGGAACGGGTAGGCAACGTCACGCGCGCCGATCTGCAGCGGCACCGCAAGGTTCATCAGGCCGGTGAAGAATGGCATCGCCATGAAGATGATCATGATCACACCGTGAGCGGTGAAGATCTGGTCATAGTGTTCAGGTGGCAGGTAGCCAGGCGAACCCTCGGTGGCCATGGCCAACTGGGTACGCATCATGATGGCGTCGGCAAAGCCGCGCAGCAGCATGACCATGGCGACGATGATGTACATCACGCCGATTTTCTTGTGGTCGACCGACGTCAGCCACTCGGTCCACAGGTAGGTCCACTTCTTGAAGTAGGTGATTGCAGCGAACAACGCCAGACCACCGAGCGCGATCATGGAGATGGTTATCATCACGATCGGTTCGTGGAACGGGATCGCTTCCCAACTTAATTTACCAAACATCGTTTACTCCTCTGCCCCGGCAGCTGAATGCGAACTCGAGTCCATCCCTTCCATCTGGGCCACTTCTTTCTCTGCTTTCTCGTGCTTGACCTTAGGACCTGGTTTCATGCCTTCGTACTTGTCGACGATGGTCTGGAACAGGTTCGGCGTCACCGAGGAGTAGAGCTCGACTGGGTTGTTCTGGCTCTGCTTGGAAAGGTTCGCGTATTCAGCTTGTTCAAGCTGTTTAGGTGCCTTTTTGACTTCACTTACCCAGGCGTCGAATTCTTCCTGAGTAGTTGCGATCGCTTTGAATTTCATACCGGTGAAACCAGCGCCGCTGTAGTTGGCGGAGATACCGTCCATCTCAGCGCTCTCGTTGGCGATCAGGTGCAGCTTGGTCTGCATGCCCGCCATCGCGTAGATCTGGCCACCCAGAGCAGGGATGAAGAACGAGTTCATCACGGCGTCGGAAGTGATCTTGAAGTTGATCGGGGTGTGCGCCGGGAACACGATCTTGTTGACCGTGGCGATGCCTTGTTCCGGGTAGATGAACAGCCACTTCCAGTCCAGCGCGACCACTTCGATGGTCACAGGCTTGACGTCGGATTCCAGCGGCTTGTACGGGTCCAGAGCGTGGGTCGATTTGTAGGTGACATAACCCAGGGCAATGATGATCAGTACTGGAACGGCCCACACCGCGATCTCGATCTTGGTGGAGTGGTTCCATTTCGGGGTGTAGGTGGCGTTGGTGTTGGACGCGCGGTATTTCCAGGCGAACAGGAAGGTCATGACGATGACCGGCACCACGACCAACAGCATCAGCAGCGTTGCGGTGATGATCAGGTTTCGCTCGTCCAGACCAACCTGGCCCTTGGGATTGAGCAAGGTCATGTTGCAGCCTGACAGCAACAACGTGCCGATCAGCGGCAATAAGCCTAGTAGTCTGGGGTACCTGTTTTTACTCATCTCACGACCTCTAAAGCAGCTTGCGCAATGCAGTTGGGTTTTGATCGCCAACACTTCACCCTGCCAAGGGTTGGCATTTTTCTTGGATTGAATAAGGGCATGCCCGTCGTGCGTCAGACGCTGTACGACAAATCCTGGGCGTGCGGTGAGTTCTTATTCGAATTCGTGGTCAAAGGCCTTGTTACAGACCAATTCCATTTGGTGCGGATAGTTGGAGGCTCCGACACCTGGGCATCGCATGAAGCCACCAGACCTCTCGACACCCTGTTCCTGCTCAAGCCTGGTTAAGATTTGAGCAGTGTCGGGAATTCAGTGCGGGCGATTGTAGATATGTAACGCCCTATAAACCATGTCTCATCCCGAAATAATTTTTATCCGAACCGGCAACAATCATTAACCGTTTTCGCAAAAGTGGCGCATCTTATCGAAATTAATTCTCAACAAAAACACCAAAATAAGTAGGCCTACCACCCACAGTTCAGACAGTATCGGGTGGCGCTTCACTGCCCTTTACCTTGTCCAAGGCCCGATATGACGGGGGCTCTGGCCATTCGCCAGACGCTGTTAAAACTGTCTGTTCGTACCTGGAACGGAAAAAACCGCAAGCCTGCAAAACAGCCCAATTTCGTTACGTTTCCATGTACCAATCCGGTCCCCCTCAACGCCCTGCGACACCGGCTCTGTGACAACATGTCGCACATGTGTCGCACCCTTGGCTGTCGCACATCACGGTCTTTTTACCTGGCCCCTGAAATGCCCCCGGCAAGACAAAAAAAGCCCCGGCCCTCTCTGCGAGGGCCGGGGCTTTTATTGTCCGACAATGCGTGGCGGTAGATGACCTCAGCGCAGCGCTTTGCGGTTACGCGACGTCAGCACAGGCACCAGCACCACGATCAGCACGAAGGCAACCAGCGCCCACTGCGCCAGCGACAGACCGAGGATCGGCGGGTATGGCGTGGAGCAGAAACCGTCGACCTGGAAACCCAGCGGGAAGATCTTCGCCAGTGGCAGATCATCGACAATCGGCTGCAGTACATCGATGCCGCAGCTGACCGCAGGATAGAACTGCGTAAAGACGTGATGCCCGGCAACGCCTGCGCCAGCCAGCGCGCAGATCACCACCAGGGTTTCGAACACCGTGATGCTGCGACGGTTGCGCATGGCGGCGCCGATGAAGGCGAAGATCGCGATCAGCAGCAACGCATAACGCTGCAGGATGCACAGCGGGCAAGGCGCCTCACCCAGAACAATTTGCATGTACAGCGCGCCGCCGATCAGCGCCAGGCAAATGATGCCCAACAACACCAGATAGCGCCGTTCACGCCCCAACCGCATGGATTCATCGCTCATCGCGTTTCCCTTGAAGATATCGATTGCCCGCCAGTCTACACGCTGGCCCGGACCTTTGAGAGTCTGGAGCGTGTGAGGGGGATTCGGGGGGGAATAGACGATAAGGCGGTTAAGGAGGGATTAACTTTCCAGCTTTTTTCAATTCAGAACCGAGGTGTGGCATTCGCGAGCAAGCCCGCTCCCACAGGAGGAACGCATTCCAAATTGTGGGGGCGGGCTTGCTCGCGAAGCAGGCGACTCGGTCTCCCGAGCCGCCGCAACCCCTTACTCCAGCGCCGCTGCCGGCCCGAAGAACTCATAACGGCTTTGCTTCTCCGGCACACCCAGCGCCTTCAGGTGGCGTTTGATCGCGGCCATGAAGCCTTTCGGCCCCAGGAAGTAAGCATCCACGTCACGCTGCTCCGGCAGCCATGCATGCAACTGCTGCTGGCTCAACATCCCGACCTTGTGCGCCACCGGGCTCACGCCGTCGTCTTCGGCATAGCAGTAGAAGCGCTTGAGTTGCGGGTGACGCTCGGCCAGGCCATCGATCCAGTCGCGGAAGGCATGCACGCTGCCATTGCGCGCGCAGTGGATAAAATGCACCGGCCGCCGGGTTTGCAGTGCCGCTTCGAGCATTGCCAGGGTCGGGGTGATGCCGACGCCGCCGCTGATCAGCACCAACGGCTTGTCGCTGGCGGTCAGGGTGAACTCGCCCGATGGCGGGAACAACTGGATGCTCGCCCCGACATGCAGCTGGTCATGCAGGTAGTTCGAGGCGCGGCCACCGGCTTCACGCTTGACGCTGATACGGTACTGGCCGTTGTTCGCCAGCGCCGACAGCGAGTAGTTACGGCGGATCTCTTCACCGTCGAGGATCAGTTTCATGCCGATGTACTGGCCGGGTTCTGCCACCAGGATCGGACCTTTGTCCGCAGGTTCAAAGTAGAACGAAGTGATCTCGGCGCTCTCCTCGACCTTGCCTGCCACGATGAATTCCCGCGCCCCGCGCCAGCCGCCCGGTGCCTGTTCCTTCTGGTCGTAGATGCTGGTTTCGGCGCCGATCAGGATGTCCGCCAGTTGGCCGTACGCCGCACCCCAGGCCGCGATCACTTCCGCGGTGGCGATCTCTTCGCCGAGCACTTCGGCGATGGCCCGCAGCAGGCAGGCGCCGACAATCGGGTAGTGCTCCGGCAGGATCTGCAGGGCCACGTGCTTGTTGATGATCTTGGCCACCAGGTCGCCCAACTGGTCGAGCTGGTCGATATGGCGCGCATACATCAATACACCGTTGGCCAAGGCTCGCGGCTGATCACCACTGGCCTGGTGGGCCTGATTGAACAACGGGCGGACTTGCGGGTATTCGGAGAGCATCATGCGGTAGAAGTGCGTGATCAGCGCCTCGCCACCGCTTTCGAGCAGCGGCACGGTGGATTTGACGATGGCACGGTCTTGAGCGCTCAGCATAAGGTGACTCCTGGTCTTCTTGGGTTGCTAACGGATTGCCCTATGCTTATCAGCTTACGTGCCAACTATTTAATTCTTATAAATCAATATGTTAAAAACTTAATAGTCATATAGACAGCGCCTGCTTTATAGTCATACCGACTACATGGAGTCACTATGACTGCAAAATCCCTGCTCACTGCCCTGCTGCCCCTGGTCTCCGATCTGTCCCGCGAACTGCCCGAGGGCGAGCGTTATCGCCGCCTGCTGGAAGCAATGCGCGCCCTGCTCCCATGCGACGCCGCCGCCCTCCTGCGCCTTGATGGTGAATGGCTGGTGCCACTGGCCGTCGACGGCCTGAGTACCGACACCCTCGGTCGGCGCTTCAAGGTCAGCGAGCACCCACGTTTCGAAGCGCTGCTCAGCGGCCCCGGCCCGACCCGATTCGCTGCCGACAGCGACTTGCCAGACCCCTATGACGGCCTGGTCGATGGCCTGGATGATCATCTGGAAGTTCACGACTGCATGGGTTGCCCCTTGTTCATCGACGAGCGCCCATGGGGTCTGCTGACCCTCGACGCCCTCGATCCGGAGCGCTTCGAACCGATCGAACTGGATGCCCTGCAAGCCTTCGCCAGCCTCGCGGCCGCCACGGTCAACGCCGCCGAGCGCATCGAGCGCTTGAACATCCGGGTCGAAGATGAACATCAACGCGCCGAGGTCTACCGCCAGGCCAGCGGCCAGCAGAATCGCGAGATGATTGGCCAGAGCAAGGCCCATAAAAGGCTGGTCGAAGAAATCCGCCTGGTGGGCGGCAGCGACCTGACCGTGTTGATCACGGGTGAAACCGGGGTCGGCAAGGAGTTGGTGGCCCAGGCCATCCATGCCGCCTCGCCCCGCGCCGACAAGCCGATCATCAGCCTCAACTGCGCCGCGCTGCCCGATACCCTGGTGGAAAGCGAGTTGTTCGGCCATGTCCGCGGCGCCTTTACCGGGGCGATGAACGACCGCCGTGGCAAGTTCGAGCTGGCCAATGGCGGCACGCTGTTTCTCGATGAAGTCGGTGAGTTGTCGCTGACCGTGCAGGCCAAGTTGCTGCGGGTGCTGCAGAGCGGCCAGCTGCAGCGACTGGGTTCGGACAAGGAGCATCAGGTCGACGTGCGTCTGATCGCGGCGACCAACCGCGACCTCGCCGAAGAAGTGCGCAGCGGCCGCTACCGCGCCGACTTCTATCACCGCCTCAGTGTTTACCCGCTGCTGGTCCCGGCCCTGCGCGATCGCGGGCGCGATGTGCTGCTGCTCAGCGGTTATTTCCTGGAGCAGAACCGCTCGCGCATGGGCCTCAACAGCCTGCGCCTGAACAGCGATGCCCAAGCCGCGCTGCTGGCCTACGACTGGCCCGGCAACGTGCGCGAGCTGGAACACCTGATCGGCCGTAGCGCCTTGAAAGCCCTGGGCAACTGCAAGGAACGGCCGAAGATTCTCAGCCTGAGCGCCGCCGACCTGGACTTGCCCGACGCCAGCGTTGAAACCACTGCCGAGCAACCCGTCGCCGCCGTTACGCCAATGGTGACCGGCGACTTGCGCGAGGCCACCGAGCATTATCAGCGCCAATTGATCGGTGCCTGCCTGGAACGGCACAACAACAACTGGGCAAGCGCGGCCCGTGAGCTAGGCTTGGATCGGGCGAACCTGGGGCGGATGGCCAAGCGGTTGGGGATGAAATAGCGTCGCTATAGGGTGAGTGAAGTCTTTGTGGCGAGGGGGCTTGCCCCCGTTGGGTCGCGAAGCGGCCCCAGCTTTCCACCAATCAAACCGAATCGCCGGATTTACGACCGCTTCGCGGCCGAACGGGGGCAAGCCCCCTCGCCACAATGGTCCACCGTTTGACCCAAGATCGGTATTGCCCCTAAAGCCTGCCCCCGACAAGTCGATAACCCGGCATCGAAGTCATTGGCGATCCTGTGATCGCCCGCCACCTTTTTCCAGAGAAGGTTCATATGTCCTCCACCAAAGCCCGCGCAGACTCACTTTCGCTTCTGCTGTTTACCTTGCGCAGCGGCAAGCTGATGGCAATCAACCTGCTCAAGGTCAGTGAAATCATTCCCTGCCCGCCGCTGACCCGGCTGCCGGAGTCGCACCCCCACGTCAAAGGCATCGCCACCCTGCGCGGTGCCTCGCTGTCGGTGATCGACCTCAGCCGCGCCATTGGCGAGCGCCCGCTGGAAGACCCGAACGGCGGCTGCCTGATCGTCACCGACGTCAGCCGCTCCAAGCAGGGCCTGCACGTGCAGGCCGTGAGCAAGATCGTCCATTGCCTGACCACCGACATTCGCCCGCCGCCCTTCGGCTCCGGTGGCTTGCGCGCCTACATCACCGGTGTGACGTCGGTCGATGGCACCCTGGTGCAAGTGCTGGACATCGAAAAAGTCATCCACGGCATCGCCCCGGCGCAAATCGAAATGGCCCCGACCGAACTGAGCATGGAAGACGCCGAACTGCTCGGCAACGCGCGCATCCTGGTGGTCGATGACAGCCAGGTGGCCTTGCAGCAATCGGTGCACACCCTGCGTAACCTCGGCCTGCAATGCCATACGGCCCGCAGCGCCAAGGAAGCCATCGACTGCCTGCTGGACCTGCAAGGCACCGCGCAGCAGATCAACCTGATCGTCTCGGACATCGAAATGTCGGAGATGGACGGCTACGCCTTCACCCGTACCCTGCGGGAAACTCCGGATTTCGCCCATCTATATGTACTGCTGCACACCTCGCTGGACAGTGCGATGAACGCCGAGAAAGCACGATTGGCAGGGGCGAACGCGGTGCTGACCAAGTTCTCTTCGCCGGAATTGACCCAGTGCCTGATCACCGCGGCCAAGGCTGTCGCCGAACAGGGTTATTGAGTGTTGAACGAAGAATTCTGCTGGCTGATGCGGCGCGACCTTTCTGTCGTCGTGCCGCCTCCCGATTGGCCGGTTGGCCTGCAACTGAGCAAATACCGCCCCGAACTGTCCACCGCCGTGCACCGGCTGATGGAGTTCGGTTATCTCGACGGTGGTGGTCGTGTCGCCGCGCTGGAGATGTGGCAACGGCAGTTCGAAACCGATCCGGAATATGACCCGGCCCTGTGCTTGATTGCCCAGGATGCCGGAGAAGTGGTGGGCGTGTGTCAGTGCTGGACCAGTGCCTATATCAAGAACCTGGTGGTGCACCCGCGGTTTCAGGGACGAGGGTTGGGGCGTGCATTGTTGTTGCAGGCATTCATGCTGTTCCAGCAGCGGCGTGAGGGTTTCGTGGACCTCAAGGTCCGTGAAGACAATCTTCGGGCGCGGCGCTTGTATGAAAGCGTCGGGATGTATGCGGTCCGCCGGGAGCCGGTTCCGCTCTGATACCGCCTTCGCGAGCAAGCCCGCTCCCACAGGTTACCCGTCGTACACAAAATCTGTGGCCACACTCGACCACTGTGGGAGCGGGCTTGCTCGCGAAGAGGCTGACACAACCACCACAAAACCTTCAGGCATACTCCTGCCTTGGCCATTCAGCCCAAGGAAGCCTGAACAATGAAAGCAGCAACCCTGACTATTCTCTGCCTCACCGCCCTCGCCACCCAGGCCCACGCCTCCAGCCCCGACGCCTGGGCCGCCTACGACAAAGCCGTACTCGCCAGTTGCACCAAGGCCAGCGGCCTGAAGGATGCCAAACCCGTGGGCAACGCCGCGCAGTTCGATGACCGGGTCGGCTACACCGCGCTGCTGCTCCATGGCCAGTACCCGCAAAAACACATGAAAGGCGCCCAAGGCACCGAACTGTGCCTCTACAACAAAAAGAGCAAAACCGCGTACGTCACCGAATGGGACTCCATCCGCACGGCCGGCAAGTCCAACTGAGTGGCGCATAACTTGCTTCGATAGCGGCTTTCGTGGCGGCATTCTGTCGCCATTTTATTCCCTGTGATGCGAATCAACACTCAATGAATACGAGGTTTTCCTGCGTAGGCTGCGGCAAATGCTGCAACGACCACCATGTACCCCTGACCCTGAGCGAAGCCCGGATGTGGGCAGCCGACGGAGGTCAGGTGATCGTGCTGGTGGAGGCGTTTCTGGACAACGGCCTGGGCCTGCCGGTGCACCAACGGGAACACGCCGAACGCCGTTCGACGGCGGTGTGCAGCGGCGGATCCAAGGCGTATGTGGCCATCACCTTCGCCGCCTACAATGTCGGCCCCTGCCGAAATCTTGACGAAGACAACCTCTGCCGAATCTACGAACGCCGGCCGTTGGTATGCCGCATCTATCCGATGGAAATCAATCCGCACATACCTCTGAACACAGCCGTGAAGGAATGTCCGCCTGAGTCGTGGGAAACAGGGCCGGAGCTGATCGTCGGCGGCAATCTGGTCGACCGGGAGTTATCGGAACTGATCCAGCGCTCCCGCCAGGCGGATCGCGATGACATTCAGACCAAGGATGCGATTTGCGCCTTGCTGGGCATTCGCACGACAGCCCTGAAGGGGGACGGCTTTACCGCTTATCTGCCGGATATGGTGGAGTTCGCCACGATCGTCGATGAACTGGCGGGACAAACTTTGCCTGAGTGGGGCAGCGAATGGCTGTTTCATGTGTCGGGGGACGATATTGCCGGGCAAGTGCTGGACGCAGGTGCACAAGTGGCGACGGATGCGCCGGCGAATTACTCGTTTATATCGTTGCGGGCGGTTTGATTCGGGATTTGCAGTGTTTATGCCGGCTCCTTCGCGAGCAAGCCCGCTCCCACAGGGGACCGCGTTCTTTCATGAGAATGCGATCAGATGTGGGAGCGGACTTGCTCGCGAAGACGGCAGATCAGACGCCGCGGTGATAAAAACTCAGCGCTTGCCCATCGACCGACGCGTCCCCGGCGGTGCCATGCCCGGCGTCTTGGTGTGGCCGTTCTTGGCACCGTTCTTGTACCACGGCTGGTTGGAGCCCTTGGCGGCTGCCAGCTCACCCGGCTTGAAGGGGAACTTGAACGCCGGGATCTCGGCTTTGGTTTCGCTGTCGGCGCTGGAGTCGACGCTGTCTGGCAGCTCTGCCTGCACGTCGCTCAGGGCGTCGGCGACCGGCGGTTGTTTCGGGGAAGTCATGAAAGCTCCGGGTGGTGCATGAAGTGTCGGGCCCGGTGAGCGAGCCGCATGTCACAGTATAAGAAGTGCCGCAGTATAACTGGATGACGCCCCGCAAGCTGCAAGCTTGCATTGACCGCCTGACGACTCGCACAAATCCCGTGAAGAATGTTAGCGTGCTCATCATTCTTCACCGCCCGACGAGCCCGCCCCTCATGAAAAAGACTGTCCTGGCATTCAGCCGCGTCACCCCGGAAATGGTCGAACGCCTGCAACAAGACTTCGACGTCATCGTGCCGAATCCGAAAAACGGCGACATCAGCGCCCAATTCAACGAAGCCCTGCCCCACGCCCACGGCCTGATCGGTGTCGGTCGTAAACTCGGCCGCGCTCAATTGGAAAACGCCACCAGCCTGGAAGTGGTGTCCAGTGTCTCGGTGGGCTACGACAACTATGACCTCGCCTACTTCAACGAACGCGGGATCATGCTGACCAACACGCCGGATGTGCTCACCGAAAGCACCGCCGACCTGGCGTTTGCGCTATTGATGAGCAGTGCGCGTCGCGTCGCCGAACTGGATGCCTGGACCAAGGCCGGGCAATGGCAAGCCACTGTCGGTGCGCCGTTGTTCGGTTGTGACGTGCATGGCAAGACGCTGGGCATCGTCGGCATGGGCAACATCGGTGCCGCCATTGCCCGACGCGGTCGACTGGGGTTCAACATGCCGGTCATCTATAGCGGCAATAGCCGCAAGACCGGGCTGGAACAGGAACTCGGCGCGCAATACCGCAGCCTCGATCAGTTGCTGGCCGAGGCCGATTTCGTCTGCCTGGTGGTCCCGCTCAGCGAACAGACCAAACACCTCATCAGCCATCGCGAACTGGCGTTGATGAAGCCGAGCGCCATTCTGGTGAACATCGCCCGTGGTCCGGTAGTCGATGAGCCGGCATTGATCGAAGCGCTGCAAAACAACCGCATTCGTGGTGCCGGGCTGGACGTGTACGAAAAAGAACCGCTGGCCGAGTCACCCCTGTTCCAGCTGAAAAACGCCGTGACCTTGCCGCACATCGGCTCGGCCACCCATGAGACCCGCGATGCCATGGCCAACCGTGCCCTGGCTAACTTGCGCAGTGCCTTGTTGGGTGAGCGACCGCAGGATCTGGTCAATCCGCAGGTGTGGAAAGTCTGATTGAACAATGGCACGTCATCATTGGCGTGCCACTTTATATAAAACCTGCAAAGTATCTACCTTAAGCAACTTTCCACCAACCCCTTATAACAAGCGACATAACTCGCAAAGCACTCTTTACCCCCACTGCATCTAAACAGCTATAAACTCCGAAAAACAAGAACGTATCAACCGTACATTCGGAGAGCATCCTGCATGAGCTATTTCACCACTTCCTGCATGGTAAGACGGAGCAAATTAATAGTTATCTTCATGGCGGCACTATTCGGTACAACGACACTTATCAACAATATTACCGACTACAGTGCATACGCCGAATATATCGGTCGAATCATCAGCATGAGCGACACCGTCGACAATGACTCCCGCCGATACCGCGCCATCAGCTCACCCCTGTTTCATCACCGCTTTTACTGGGCACTGATCACACTCGAGACCATGTACACATGCAGTTTCATAGTTGGATTTTATCAACTATATCGTAAACTCGATGCATCACGCAGCGAGTTCTACGAAGCCAAGAAATTTGCCATAAGCGGTTTTATTACAGCCATTTTTACGTATCAGACTTTTTACATCATCATACTAAACGAATGGTTTGACTTAGAGTACTCCAAACAGGCCAATGCCCTTTACTGGGCACAAATCCAAATTGAATACATGTTCTTCGGCATTATCTATTTGTTGGCGGCAAGGGATACCTGAACAGCTTCACGCCAACTTTCCCGCCACCGGACCGGCACTCGCCCTGGGCTTGCGAAACACCAGCACATTACCCAACATGACCATTACCAGCCCCGCCAGTGCCGGAGCGGTCCACTGGTAACCTTCGGCAAACGCCGAGACATTCAGCGCCACCACCGGAAACAGTACCGTGCAATAGGCCGCGCGCTCCGGCCCCATGCGACCGACCAAAGTCAGGTAGGCAGTAAAACCGATCACCGACCCCGGAATCACCAGGTACAACAGTGACCCGATGTAACGCACGCTCATTTCCATGTCGAAGGGAATGCCTTTGACCAGGCACCACACCGAGAGCATTGCCGCCCCGTAGGCCATGCCCCAGGCATTGGTGGTCAACGGCTTGAGACCGGCCTTCTGTTGCAGGCTCGACAGCATGTTACCCGCAGAGAAACACAAGGTGCCGCACAGGGCCAGGCCCAGGCCAAGCAAGGTTTCCGGGCTGGCGGTATGCCCAGCCAGTTCCGGCCAGAACAGCAGGCCCAGCCCAAGCAAGCCCAACGCACCACCCATCAGCACATTGCGGGCGATTTTCTGGCCGAAGAACACCCGCGCATTGAGGGCATTCCACAGCGTCGCGGTGGAAAACACCACGGCCACCAGGCCGCTGGGAATCCACTGGCTCGCGGTGAGGAAGCACATGAAGTTGACACAGAACAGGCACAGGCCCTGAGCCAGGCAGATCAGGTGCCCGCGACGATTCATCACTTGCAGGCGCCGGCTGAGCAGCAGGATCACGAACAACACCAACGCGGCGAGGCCAAAGCGGTAGACGATCGACACGGGAATCGCGACCACGCCCAGCTGCCATTTCAAGGCAATCCAGGTGGTTCCCCAGATCAGCACGGTCAGCAAATACAAAGAAAGGTTCATGGCAAAGGCTCCTCGACAGGTGCCCAGTGTCCCGCGTCGCGCCTTCGCGCACTTGCATAAACTTGCGCTTTTGTCTGGCGACTGGCTGGCAGGGGAACGTCTACGGAGTAGGATGCAAGGCGTTAGAGAGAACCGATCATGGCCGCACTGGACAACCTACAAGTCTTTCAAGCCCTCAACCGCTCGCCGAACGCTCGCCTCGAGCACAGCGCCGAGCTCGGTGACGGCTTGTCTGCAGCCTTGTGGAGCAATCACCACGACGCCCAGGAATACGAAGCGCCCAGCCACCACACGTTGTCCTGTTACATTGCCGGCGGCACCGGCACCTTTCGCCGTGACCAGCCCGGCAACAAGGGAGGGCCGGACAAACTGTGCATCCTGCCGGCCGACCATCAGTCAGGCTGGGTGATCAATGGCGACATTCGCCTGGCACACCTGTACTTCAGCCCCGAACAATTTGCCCTCGGTTGCGTCACCCTGCTCGATCGCGAGCCACGGCAAATGCAGCTACGCGAGCAGACCTTTCTCGACGATCCGCAACAGGCGTTGCGCTTTCGGCAGTTGATCGCCCTGAACTGGGACGAACCGGGCGAGCGTCTGCTCACCAGCAGCCTGGCTCACGAATTGCTCAGCCATGCCCTGCTCAGTCAGGTCAATGCGCGGCAAGACCTGCGCCTTAAAGGTGGGTTGGCCGCGTATCAGCGTCGGCATCTGGTGGAGTACATCGACAGCCATCTGGACGAAACCATCAGCCTTGGTCAGTTGGCGGCTTTGTGCGCGTTGTCGGAATACCACTTCGCACGGATGTTCCGCGAAACTTTTGGCTTGCCGCCCCATCAGTATGTGCTGGCACGGCGCCTGAACCGCGCGCGGGAGTTGCTGCGCACGACCTCACAACCGCTGGGGGAGATTGCACTGGCCTGCGGTTTTTCCAGCGCCAGCCACTTCACCAACCGCTTTCGCCAGGCCCTGGGTGGAACGCCCGGCGAGTATCGACAGGCATTTTTTTTGCGCTAGGCCCGGGAACTTCGGCGCCACACTTGCCGCCTTCGCGAGCAAGCCAGCTCCCACAATTTGATCTGCGTGCGACGCGGGCCAATGTGGGAGCGGGCTTGCTCGCGAAGAACGATGACACGGTCTACCGTCAAAACTCCAAGGTGCTGGACAACGTCACCTGCCGCGAATCCCCCATCGACACAAAGAACCGGCTCGCCGCCGAGGTGTAGTAAGTGCGGTCAAACAGGTTCTTCACATTGAGCTGGAACTTGACCTTCTGCCCTTCGACCCTGGTGTCGTAGGTGGCGAACGCATCGGCCACGGTGTAGCTCGGCAGGTCGAAATCGTTCACCGCGTTGCCCGCGCGCTCCCCCACATAACGCGCCCCGGCGCCGACCCGCAACTGGTCGCCACCGACAATCGTGCCGAAGTCGTATACAGCCGACAGCGAGCCGCTGTTCTTCGCCACGTTTTGCAGTTGATTGCCTTTGTAATCAGGATCTTCGGTGACCTCGGCATCGGTGTAGGCATAGCTGCCGATCATGCTCCAGCGATCCGTCAACTGACCGCTCAGGTCCACTTCCAGGCCACGGGAACGCACTTCGCCGGCGGCACTGTAAATCGTGGTCGGGCCTTCGGCGTTGGCCACCAGCACGTTGCGCTTCTTGATGTCGAACAGCGCAATGTTGCCGGTGACGCGCCCCGGCAGATCCAGCTTGGCACCCAGCTCCCAGGACTTGGCCTCTTCCGGCGCGATGCCGCCGTCAAGCACGGTGCTGCTGCCGCTCAACGGCGCGATGGTCGAGTTGGGCTTGAACGACTCGGTGTAGCTGCCGTAGAACGACACGGCATCGGTGTACTTGTACACAAGGCCCGCGCGCGGCACCCATTTCTGCCCGTTGCTGTCGGTGTTGGCGTGGAACGGCACGCCTTTGCCGGCGTACTGGTCGTAAGTCTGGAAGCGCGCACCGGCCACAAGTATCCACTGGTCGGTGAGGTGGATGGAGTCCTGTAGGAAGATCGAATCGCTGCGCAGTTCATCGGTCTGCGCGCTGTCGGGAGCGCTGACAGTGGTGCCCGGCACTTCCTGGCCATAGATCGGGTTCACGTAGCTGAACTGGGTGCGGCTTTTCTGGCGGATCAGGTCTTCGCGGTAGATCTTGCGGTATTCGTCGTCGATGCCGAACAGCAGGTCGTGCTGCATGCCCAGCACATTGACGTTGCCTTCCAGACTGGCAGTGGTGAAACGATCGGTGCTGATCGCGTTCTGCGTGCCGTCCATGCTGCGGATCAGGGTGCCCTTCTTGGTGTCGATGGCGGTCACGCGGACCTGACTGGCGTCGTAGGTCTCGCGGTTCCAGCTGTAGCCGAAATGGGCTTTCCAGTTGTCGTTGAGTTCGTGATCGGCTTCGAAGTGATAGAGGTCCGAACGCCCCTCCATGTTGTTGAACGGCTCGTCGAGACGCTCGTTGCGCGAGATGTCCAGCGGATGGTTGGTCCGTGGATCGATCAACGTGCCGCGGTCGAACGGCGTGAGGAATTCGCGGTGCTCATAGGCGAACAGCAACTGGGTGCTTTCGCCGTACCAGGCCAGCGACGGCGCAATCAGGCTCTCGCGATGCACACCGAAGTTGCGCCAGTAATCTTCGTCTTCGTAGTCCAGCACCATGCGATAGGCCAGCCCGGAATCGCCGAGGGCCCCAGTGCTGTCGAAACCGCCGCCGCTGCCGTTCTTGCCATCGCCATAGCTCGAACCCCGCGCAGTCAGTGCGTTGTAATGCTCAAGCTCGGGCTTCTTGCTGACCATATTGACCACGCCACCCGGATCCTGGATGCCGTAGAGCAACGAAGCCGGGCCCTTGAGCACTTCGACCCGGTCGACGCTCGCATTGAGGCCACGGCCCTGCACGATCGGCATGCCGTCGCGCATGATCGAGCCATTGCGGTTGTCGCCAAACCCACGGACCATCACCGAGTCCTGGGTGCTGCCCAGGGTGTTGGCCTGGGTGATGCCGCTGACATTGGCCAGGGCGTCATCGAGATTGCGCGGCGCCTGGTCGCGGATGACCTGGGCCGGGACGACGTTGATGGTCTGCGGGATTTCCTGAATCGGGGCCGAGGAGCGCATCACCGAAGAGGTCGGTGGCGGCTGGTAACTCATGGACTCATCCATCACCGAGGTGATGGTGGTTGCGCCCAGGTTCAAGGCGCCTTCGGTCGGTCGCGGCTCCAGTGCAATGGTGTGGCCGTCGGTGCGGCGGAACGTCAAGCCCGAACCGGTGAGCAGACGTTGCAGCGCCTGTTCGGCACTCATCTGGCCATTGACCGCCGGTGCATTGAGGCCGTACGGCGCTTCATCGGTGTAGACGACGCTGATGCCGGTCACCCGGCTGAAATCACTCAAGGCCTGGGGCAGCGGTTTGGCGGTCAGGGAAAAACTGAATTGCCCACGTGGCTGGCTGTTACCGGTCTCTGCGGCTAGCGCCACGCTCAGCGGCAGCAACGCCAATGCCGAAAAACTCAACGCAGACACACCCAACCATTGTTTGACCGAACCCGATTTTGCCCTGGACTTCATTGCTCATGACCTGTGTAGAACCGCAACGGATGCGAATGACTCGCAGTTTCAGTCAGTACACGGATGGCAATCGGGTTTACCTCATCACATTTTGAAAATATTTTTCATCAGCTTTATGTGGTGTTTGAACTGGCCCCTTCGCGAGCAAGCCCGCTCCCACATTTGGAATGCATTCCTCCTGTGGGAGCGGGCTTGCTCGCGAAGGGGCCGGTAGCCTTAACGCAGAATAATCAGATGCCCCAACACCTGATGCTGCTCAAACCCCAACACCCCCTGCAACGAACTCAACACCGCCTGCGGGTTCCGGCTCGGAAAGCTGCCACTGACCCGGCGGGCCGCCAGTTCATCATTGAGCAGCACGATCCGCCCGGGGTAATAGCGGCTCAGGTCATTCACCACATCGGCCAGCGTCGCCTTGTAGTAATTGAGCCAGCCCTGGCGCCATGCCAACTGCGCTTCGCTGTCCACCGCGTGGAGTTTTTCCGCCGAGCCTGCGCCGTAGGCCACTTGCTGGCCAGCGCTGAGAATTTGCTGTTCGCCGTCCTGGCCCGCCGTCACGCCAACCCGTCCCGACAACACCGTGACCTGCGCGCCATGGGGCTGCAAACGGACTTCGAATTGCGTGCCCAGGACCCGCGCCTGGCCCTTCTCGGCGTCCACCACAAATGGCTCGCCGGTGTGGGTGACGCTGAAGAATCCGGCGCCGCGACGCAGTTGCACATGCCGTTCGCCGCGACTGAAATCCACGGCGATGGCACTGTCGGCATCCAGTGTCACCTGGGATTTATCGGCCAGGGTGACGGTGCGGATTTCCCCCGGTGCCGAGACGTAGTCCGCCCCCAGGTCATCGATCCAGCGCATTGGCTGCCAGCCTGTGCCGAGACTGATCATCAACAGCAGACACGCAGCCATCGCCAGCGCACCCGACCAGCGCCCGACCGTGCTGCGCCGCGACCTGTCCATGGCGTTGAGATAGCCCTGCAAGGCAAAGGCGTCTTCATCGGCAAGCGTGCGCGCTGGCCCTTCGCTCAGCTCCCACAGAACCTGCGCCCGGGCATAGGCCTCGGCATGGGCGGGGTCGGCTTGCAACCACTGGCTGAACGTCGCCTGGTCACCGCTGCTTGGCTGGTCATGCAACAGACTCAGCCAGGCCAGCGCGGCCTGCTCCTGAGCGGGCGTCGGAATGACGCTTTCGAAGTTGTTCACGGTGCTTTCCCTGGCGTACGCGTTTCGGCTTCCCGAAGGCTGGCCTTGCAGGCTTCGAGGGCGCGCATCATATGTTTTTCCACGGCACTTTGGGACAAACCCATGGCCTTGGCGATCTCGGCGTATTTACGGCCGTGAATGCGATTGAGCAAAAAGATCTGCCGCGTGCGTTCCGGCAGCGCGCGCAACGCGGCTTCAACGTGACGCAAATCATTGCCCGCCTCCAGTGCCGCTTGCGGGCCGCTGCCGTGGCTGTCCGGCGGTTCGACCATCAAGCCTTCACTGGCGCGGACGCGCGTGCCTTCACTGCGCAAATGGTCGATGGCGATGTTACCAGCGCAGCGCAGCAGGTAAGTGCTGAGCTCCTCGACCTGCACCAGCGGCCGCCGCCAGAATCGCAGGAACAAGTCCTGTACCAGATCAGCCGCCGTCGCCCGGCAACCGACGCGACGATTCACCAACGCCTCCATTTGCGCACGCTGGGAGAGAAAGACCTGGAGAAAATGCGCACGGTCGCCGCGGTGTTGATCGCGTTCGATATCGTGGGGCTCGGGGGGCAGAGTGATCATCGTTCACGTTTCGACCTGAAAACCGGTGAAGCCACGACAGCGTCAGGGGGCCGGAAAGGTCGCAATATTAATGATAAATATTCTCATATGCAAAAGGGTCGGGCGAAAACAAAACGGGCCTGCAATGCAGGCCCGTTCTCATGGGAAGGTAAAAAGTGAATCAGGTGTCAGCCGTTAAGCGCCGCCTGTTCGTTTTCCAGAAACTCTTCTTCCAGCAGCTGGTCGGCATGGGCGCCACTCTCGATGGGCACCACATTGGCTCGTTTGCCGCGTAACTTGCCGAACATATGCTCCAGCGCATGTTCAAGTTTGGTGGCCGCTCCGTCGATCGCCTGCTCCATGGTGGAGGCTTTATGGGTGACGGAAACCGGTTGATGGCCTTTTGGCCGCGCCTCCAGTTGGCAGCGCATGTCATGGGGACCGGGCTTGTCGCCGTTCTCGTCCCGCAGGTGAACCTCGACGCGTGTCAGGTCCTCTTCGTAGCGTTCGAGCGTGCTCTCAATGGTCGTACGTACCCACTCCTCCAGTCGTTTACTGCCTTGAATATGGTTATCGCTATTGACTTGGATTTGCATAGTTCATCCCTTATTTCAGCTAGCTCGCGAGAGGCCGGTCAGCTAAGCCCTTGGGCGTCATCACCGTGACCTCTTACTTACACAATCGGTCTGTACGCTGAACAATTCAACCCCCAAAAAAAGATAAATTTTCAATCGTAAAAAAAGCCGGACAACCGGCAAAAGCGCTGTTAAGGTCGGGAGTTGGGTCGCCCTGCTCTTACGTAATAATTGCTCACATTTGCCGCTCCCCCAACGGGTGCAGGCTGCGAAAAGCAGCCGCCTCCTCCACCAACCAATCGTGCACTGCGCGCACACCCGGATGGCTCAACGCCCCCGGTGCGTACAGCAGCATGTAGCGCTTGTGATTGGGCACCGCCAGGCCGAAAGGCACGATCAAGGCCCCGCGTTCCAACTCATCGTTGAGCAGCGTTCGCCGGGCAATCGCCACCCCCATTCCGGCAATGGCCGCTTCGATCGTCAGGTGATTGCGATTGAAAGTATGCCCGCGCCGCACATCCGCGCCCTCGAAGCCAATGGCATCGAGGTAAAACTCCCACTCCGCGTACTCGTAGCTGCCGCGCCAGGCGGTGATGTCGTGCAGCAAGGGAAAGTGCATCAGGTCTGCCGGACCATGCAGCGGCGGACGCCCACGCAACAGGCTCGGCGCGCACACCGGAAAAATCTGCTCATCGAGCAAGGCTGTGGATAACAGGCCCGGGTAGCTGCCATCGTTGAGGTCGATCGCCAGGTCGAAATCCCCTTCATGCAAGGGCACGCTGCTGTCCTCGGCCACCAGGCGCAACTGGATGTCTGGAAAACGCTGTTGCAAACGCGGCAGGCGCGGCGTCAGCCATTTGCTCAGGAACGACGGAATCGAACGCACCCGCAGAATCCCGCTGATCATGCCCGCGTCGAGTCGGCGCAATTCCGCGTCGATGCTGCCAAAGGCCTCGTTGACGGTAATGGCCAGGCGCTGGCCCTCGGCACTCAATTCCACTCCGCGAGCGCGGCGATGAAACAGGCGAAAGCCCAGGCGCTCTTCCAGCTGGCGGATCTGCTGGCTGACCGCTCCCGGTGTGATGTGCAGTTCTTCGGCGCAGCGGGTGAACGACAGGTGCCGCGCGGCACAGGCAAACACGTTCAGCCAGACATAGGTCTGGCCGTGTAATGGACGGCTCATCGTTTAGTCCTGCTAAAGGATGTCTTAGGAAGTTTCGTTGGTCACGTAGGACCTTGACGGTCAGTATCGTCCATATTGCGCTTGTCCTACAAAAATGGCGGCGATTCCTCTTCCATTGCTTGTATAGGCTTTAGCATGGCTATCAGTGTTTTCGATCTCTTCAAAGTCGGCATCGGTCCGTCCAGTTCCCATACCGTCGGTCCGATGCGTG
This sequence comes from Pseudomonas sp. P5_109, assembly GCF_034009455.1. Classification (NCBI taxonomy): domain Bacteria; kingdom Pseudomonadati; phylum Pseudomonadota; class Gammaproteobacteria; order Pseudomonadales; family Pseudomonadaceae; genus Pseudomonas; species Pseudomonas sp. P5_109. The sequence continues at coordinate 1,049,732 of NZ_CP125380.1, read as the reverse complement.
CCGCCGCAACTTTTGCCCGGCAGCTGGTCGAGCAGGGTTTGCTGGCTGACGTGCGACGCGTGGAGATTCGCCTCTACGGCTCTCTGTCGGCGACCGGCGTCGGCCACGCAACGGACCGCGCCTGCGTCATGGGCCTGATGGGCGAATGGCCCGACAGCATCGATCCCACCACCATCGACAGCCGAATCAACACCCTGCGCGAAACCGCTCAGTTGCCTCTGGCAGGCGTTACGGACATTGCCTTCGACTGGCAACGCGATCTCCTGCTGCTCGACGAGAGTCTGCCCTACCACCCCAACGCCATGTGCCTGACAGCCTTCGGCGAATCCGGTGAACTGTTCGAGCAAACCTACTACTCGGTGGGTGGCGGTTTCATCATCGAAGCGGCCGAAGCCGAGTCCGGTATCGCACCGGCTGGCGAAGTGGTGCTGCCTTACGACTTTTCCAGCGCCGCCGAACTGCTCAAGTTGTGCAACGAGCACGGGCTGCGGGTGAGTGAACTGATGATGGCCAATGAACGGGCATGGCGTAGTGATGCCGAGATCCGCCAGGGCCTGCTGCATATCTGGTCGGTGATGCGTGAGTGTGTCGAGCAAGGCTTGCGCCACGAAGGCATTCTGCCCGGCGGTCTGAATGTTCCACGCCGAGCGGCGAAACTGCATCGCAGTCTGCAGGAAATCGGCAAGCCGAATGTCATCACCTCGACCTTGTCTGCAATGGAATGGGTCAACCTGTACGCGCTGGCGGTCAACGAAGAAAACGCAGCCGGCGGGCGCATGGTCACGGCGCCGACCAACGGCGCGGCGGGGATCATTCCGGCCGTGCTGCACTACTACATGAAATTCAATGCCGAGGCATCTGACGACGACGTCGTCGCGTTCTTTCTGGGCGCCGCTGCCGTCGGCATCCTGTGCAAGAAAAACGCATCGATTTCCGGGGCCGAAGTTGGCTGCCAGGGCGAAGTCGGCTCCGCCTGCGCCATGGCCGCCGCAGGCCTGGCAGAAGTGCTTGGCGCCACCCCGGAGCAGTTGGAAAACGCCGCTGAAATCGGCCTGGAACACAATCTCGGCCTCACCTGCGACCCGGTTGGCGGACTGGTTCAGGTGCCCTGCATCGAACGCAACGCGATCGCTGCCGTGAAAGCCATCAACGCCACACAAATGGCCCTGCGCGGCGACGGCCAGCACTTCATCTCCCTGGATCGGGTGATCCGCACCATGCGCGACACCGGCGCCGACATGCACGACAAGTACAAGGAAACGTCACGGGGCGGACTGGCGGTGAACTGGGTGGAATGCTGACCGTTTTGGTTGCACGCCCGCCGTTATTGCCCTGAAACGTGCAGAAAACACGGCCCCCTGTAGGAGCGAGCCTGCTCGCGAAAAACCCTCAGGCGCCGCAAACCATCTGGTTTGACGCGTTATCGTTCACGACCATCGCGAGCAAGCTCGCTCCTACAAACGTGTTTTTTTGTCGGCATGCCCCTTGCTACATCCTGATTGGAACAATGATGACGAGATGGCCGGTGGTCTGGCATTGCGAACCAACCCGATCACGGCCGGTCAACAACTGCACGTTCAATCAGGCGGTGACGCATCATGGACAACCCTTTCCAGCTCATTACCGATGCCTTTGCAGCGGATTACCAGATCAACCTGAGCATCCAGGGCCTGGATGGCAACATCATGCTGACCCTTTCCAACAGTGGCCGCATAGTGGCCAAACGCATGATCAGCGCCGAACAACGCAATGACCCGCAACGTCTCAAGCGTCTGGTGCAAAGCATTCAATTCGGCATTGCCATCGAACAAGGCCACAGCGCCGTGGCCATCCTCGAAGCCATGACCGATGACGGCACGCGAAGCCTGCCGCCACCATCCGCCAAAGGCCGTCCCCGACCCACCATGGGGCTTTAAAGCTCGCCCTTTTCTACTTCCGGATGTTCACTGGAGCCCGCACCGGTCTTGCGGTGCGGGTTCTCGATCTTCACCGAAGGAAATTGTGACGAAGCGTAACGCACCACCAGGATCGCAAACGCCAGCAGCAGAATCCCGCCGCACAGGTAGATGATCCCAAGGTCCGGCGGATTGTGGTGCGACACGTTGGAAATCAGCAGCCGCGTCAGCGCGGTGATCGCCACGTAGATCAGGAAACGCACTGGCATGTGGTTGGTCTTGAAGTAAATCCCGACCATGGCCCCCAGTTCCAGGTAGATGAACAGCAGCAAGATGTCATCGATCTTGATGTGCCCCTCTTCGATCATGCCAAGAAACTCCATCACCGCCGCCCACGCGGTCACCGCACCGATGGCGAACAGCGCCAGGTAGTGAAAGGTTTCGACGAACAGATTGCCCAGCGACTCGGCCAGTTCATGCACGTTCTGCCGCAGTTTTTCGGCCCAGTTGATTTTCACGATGATGCTTCCTTAGGTCGGCTAGACCGGATGATGCGGGTTGGACGTGACGGTTCTTCTGCATGCAGAAAAAAGGCCAGCCCATGATGGCGAGCCGCCCTGGATTACGCGCCGTGGCGTTTGGTCGCACCTGTGCAGCGCCTCACCTGACAAATGTCGAAACCGGTCTACATTAAAAAGCCACTACCCAAATGACAGGGTTTCGCTTATCCTTTAGCTGTATATAGATACAGTAGTCGAAAACGACAACCAATGTGAAGGCATGTGAGGTGGTGAATGGCCGTCGAAGTGGTATACCGCAGCAGCCGAGATCTGGAGCGCTTGTTCATGGATAAAGCCGAAGCTGACCGTCATGACAAAATGCTCGAACTGGCCGAGTTGCTGGCTGAAGTGTTGCAAAAAGCCGTTCCGTCCCTGACCGAGCAGCAAGTGGAAGAAGCCGGGATCTACATGGCGAAGAATCGCGATGTGTTCGCCAAGGCGTTCAAGAGCCAACCGGACGCCCTGTCCGAACTGCTCAGCGCACCGGTTGAAGTCGCAGAACCTGTTGCAGCGGTCGAGGTCGTTGAAGCCGCTGAGCCGATCGCCCCGGCCAAGCCTGCCAAGGCTCCCAAAGCCGCCAAGTAAGCAAAAAGCAAATTGAACAGGCCCTGAGTCGAATGGCTCAGGGCCTTTTTCATGCCTGTGGAAAACCCAGCGGATTCACCGGTACAACACTTTCTCCGCCAACTCATTCGCCACTCGTGCCGGGGAGCGTTTTTCCGCCTGGGCGTGGGCGAACACCTCGGTCAGGCGCGAGCTGATTTTCGACAGGTGCGCGGTGATGGTCGACAGTTCTTCGCCACGGTGCTTGAGCGACACGTAGATCAGCCCGCCAGCGTTGATCACGTAATCCGGTGCGTACAGGATGCCGCGACGTTCCAGCTGGTCGGCGACGTCCAGGTGCGTCAGTTGATTGTTCGCCGAGCCGGCCACCGCCGAGCAGCGCAATTGCGCTACGGTATGACTGTTGAGTACACCGCCCAACCCACAAGGCGCGAGGATGTCGCACGGCGTGCTGAGCAGCGCATCGTTGGCAATCGGGTGCGCGCCGAGTTGCTCCATGGCCAGTTGCACCTTGCCGTGATCGATGTCGCTGACCAGCAGTTCGGCACCGGCGGCGTGCAGTTGTTCGGCCAAGGCATAGCCGACATTGCCCAGGCCCTGGATAGCCACGCGCAGACCTTCGAGGTTATCGCTGCCGAGGCGGGCCATGGCGGTGCTGCGGATTCCGGTGAACACGCCCATCGCCGCGTGCGGCGCAGGGTCCCCCGCCGAGGTGGTGCTGGTGACGTGCTGGGTCCGTTGGGCGATGCAATCCATGTCTGCCACGGAAGTGCCACTGTCGATGGCCGTGATGTAGCGACCTTCGAGCTGTTCAATGCAGCGTCCGAAGGCTTCGAACAGCGCCGCGCGGTTTTCCACATGGGCCGGTCGCACGATCACCGCCACGCCGCCGCCCTGGGCCAGGCCGGCCAGCGCTGCTTTGTAGCTCATGCCTTGGGCCAGGCGCACAGCGTCCTCGACCGCGGATTCGTCGTTGGGGTAGGCAAGGTAACGACACCCGCCCAGGGCAGGCCCCAGTCGGCTGTTATGAATGGCAATGACCGCCTTCAACCCGGTGACCGAGTCAACGCTCAGATGCAGCGATTCAAGGCGAGTACTTTGCATGAGAGCGAACATCGTAAGGCTCCCGAATCACTTCTTGTAGACGCCAGTATAGGCTTGCGCCCAAAAATTGCAGAAGCGCACAGGAATAAGCGCAGCCACGAAACAGGCTTTCGGAAATAACCTGTATTCGCCTTGGCGCGGTACTGGACGAATGCCGGAGAGGGGGCTAAAACGAGGCATTGCCCGGAGATTTCGATGACCCCGCGCCAATCGTTTTTCGCCTGCCTGCAACGTTCACCGCCCGCGCTGTTCGAGGCGGCGCTATGGATTGCGGTCGAACATGACAGCGAAGTGAAGCCGCAAGCGCTGTTGGCCGATTTCCAGACTCTGCAACAACGGGTCAGCGGCGGTTTGCCGATGTTGCCGGTCAGCGAACTGGCCCAGCCGCTGCTGCGGCGCATGAACGACCTTGGCTTCGCCCAGGACGACTTCACACCCTTGCGCCCGCAAGTGGCACTGCTCGACAAAGTACTGGAACGCCGACGAGGGCAACCCTTGACGCTGGGGCTGATTGCACTGGAATTGGCCAGGGGCCTGGAGATTCCGATGGTCGGGGTCAACTTCCCCGGGCATTTCCTGCTGCGGGTACCGGGCGCCGACCACTTGCTTGATCCCTGCGGCGGTCGTCGCCTCTATCCGAACGATTGCCGGGAATTGTTGCACCGCCAGTACGGCCCGAACATGAAGCTCAGCGCCGAGCACCTGGAAACCGCCGAACCGGTGCAGATGCTGCAACGGCTGTCGCGCAACCTGCGTCAGTTGTACCTGTCCCACGACGATTTCATCAATGCGTTGATCGACGCCGATCGCGTCCTGGAACTGGGCAACGCCAGTACCGCCGACTACCTGGCCCGGGCCAGCCTGTACCAACGGCTGGACTGCCCGAACGCCGAGCGTTTCGACCTTGAGCATGCGCTGCTGCTCAGCGACGACCCGATCCAGCGTATTCGCCTGACGGATCGGCTGGGGCATCTGCCGCCGAACGCCATCGTTCACTGATCACGGCTCCCACCTTTTTTTTGCGCCGTGACGAATATTTGTGCGCACCACTAAAACCTGTGGGAGCGGGCTTGCTCGCGAAAGCGGTGTGTCAGCCACATTATTGTTGACTGACACGCCCTCTTCGCGAGCAAGCCCGCTCCCACCTTTGTTTTGCGCCGTGACGAGTATTTGTGCGCACCACTAAAACCTGTGGGAGCGGGCTTGCTCGCGAAAGCGGTGTGTCAGCCGCATTATTGTTGACTGACACGCCCTCTTCGCGAGCAAGCCCGCTCCCACATTGGGATAGTGTGAGTGGTTATGGCGTGTCTGGCTGGTTCGCCGGATGCGCCTTGATGAATGCCGGATGCGTTGCCGCCAATGCCGCCACTCGGCGGATTCGCGGGTAAGCCTCCAGGGAAACGTTGAACCGCTCGGCCGCGTACAGTTGCGGAATCAGGTAGACGTCCGCCAACCCAGGCTCAGGGCCGAAGCAGTAAGCGTCATCACCGATCAACTGTTCCACCGTCGCCAGCCCCTGGCCGATCCAATGGCCGATCCACTCCACCACCTGCGGTTCGTCGTGGCCCGACTGGCGCAACCGGTTGAGCACGCTGACGTTGTGCAGCGGGTGTACATCGCAGCCGATCACCGCCGCCACGCCGCGCTCGTGAGCGCGGGCAGCCAGGTCTTTGGACAGCAGTGGCACCTGTGGATAACGTTCCTCCAGGTATTCGATGATCGCGGGAGACTGGATCAGCAACTCGCCTTCATCGGTGCGCAAGGCCGGCACGCGGCCCTGCGGGTTGATGCCCAGATAAGGCGGCTGCCGATGCTCGCCGCCCTGCGGCGCGATCAGGTTGACGGGCAAGGATTGATAATCCAGGCCCTTGAGCGCCAACGCGATACGCACCCGGTACGACGAAGTCGAACGGTAGTAGGTATAGAGTTCCATGCCCTGCTCCTGTCAGCGCGCCGCCAGCACTTTGCCACGGCATTCGCCGAAGCCGATGGACGCGAACCCGTCACGGCGGCAACGGCCGCGCAGGATGATTTCATCGCCGTCTTCCAGGAACTTGCGCACCTCGCCAGAGGCCAGCTCGATCGGTTTTTTACCGCCCTCGGTAATTTCCAGCAGGCTGCCGAACTGACCGTTCTCGGGCCCCGACAGCGTGCCCGAGCCGAACAGATCACCGGCCTGCAATTGGCAGCCATTGACGCTGTGGTGCGCGACCATTTGCGCCACGGTCCAGTACATGTGCCCGGTGTTGCTCAGAGTGAGGCGATGGGCTGGCAGGTTCTGTTCACGCATGGCCTCGGTGAGCAGCAGCACTTCCAGTTCGATGTCGAAAGCACCAGCGGCCTGATCGCGCTTGTCGAACAGGTACGGCAGCGGCTGCGGATCGCCTTGCGGACGCGCAGGCTGGGCACGACGGAATGGCTCCAGCGCTTCGGCGGTGACGACCCACGGCGAGATGCTGGTGATGAAGCTTTTCGACAGGAACGGCCCCAGCGGCTGGTATTCCCAGGCCTGGATATCCCGAGCCGACCAGTCGTTGAGCAGGCAGAAGCCGGCGATGTGATCGGCGGCGTCGCCAATGGCAATCGAGTCGCCCATGTCGTTGCCCTGGCCGATCCAGATGCCCAGCTCCAGTTCGTAGTCCAGGCGCGCGCAAGGGCCGAACGTCGGTTCGCTCTGACCGGCAGGCAAGGTCTGGCCTTTCGGGCGGCGCACATCGGTACCGGACGGGCGAATGGTCGACGCACGACCGTGGTAGCCGATTGGCACGTACTTGTAGTTCGGCAGCAACGGGTTGTCCGGGCGGAACAGTTTGCCGACGTTCTGCGCGTGCTCGATGCCGACGTAGAAGTCGGTGTAATCGTTGATTTTCGCCGGCAGGTGCATCTCGCAATCCGCCGCCAGCGGCAGCAGTTTTGCGCCCTGGGCTTCAATCTTGCCATGCAGGGTGCTGCCTTCGGCGAACAGTTCCAGCAAACGCTCGCGCAAGGCGACGCGAGCCTCGCGGCCCAGTTCGAAGAACGCATTCAACTGGCCGCCACGGGTGGCCTCGACGGCAGCCTTCGCGGCGCCATCGAACAATCCGGCCTCAAGGGCTGCTTGCAGATCAAAGATATGCTCGCCAATGGCCACGCCGCTGCGTGGCGCCGAACCCTTCACGCTGAACACGCCCAGCGGCAGGTTTTGCAACGGGAAATCACCATGGTCGTTGGCGGAAGCAACCCAGCTGCGAGTGATGGAAGTCTGCGTCATGGGTTATCTCCGGGTCGGGTCGAAAGTGGCGGGCAGCGTAGCCCAGCAGGCATCGTAAGTGTTTTGCAATTGCGGGCAATCGAGGGCGAAACGGCTTGGGCGCAACACCTGGCTGGTCTCGAACATGAACGCCATGGTGTTGTCGATTTTCGCCGGCTTGAGATCTGCGTTGACCGCTTTGGTGCAGGTCTCACCGTCGGGACCGTGGGCGCTCATGCAGCTGTGCAACGAAGCACCGCCGGGCACGAAACCTTCGGCCTTGGCGTCGTATTCGCCCTGGATCAACCCCATGAATTCGTTCATCAGGTTGCGGTGGAACCACGGTGGACGGAAGGTTTTCTCGGCGACCATCCAGCGCGGCGGGAAGATTACGAAGTCGAGGTTGGCCAGGCCATGAACGCTGGTCGGCGAGGTCAGTACGGTGAAGATTGACGGATCGGGGTGATCGAAACTGACGGTGCCGATGGTGTTGAAACGACGCAGGTCATACTTGTACGGCACGTTGTTACCGTGCCAGGCGACCACGTTGAGCGGCGAATGATTGAGCTCGCACGCCCACAACTGGCCGAGGAACTTCTGTACCAGCGTGGTGGGTTGCTGCAAGTTTTCGTAGGCCGCCACCGGGGTCAGGAAGTCCCGCGGATTGGCCAGGCCATTGCTGCCGATCGGCCCCAAGTCCGGCAGACGCAGCGGCGCACCATGGTTTTCGGCGACGTAACCACGGGCTTGCGGGTCGAGCAATTCGATGCGGAATTTAAGGCCGCGAGGCAGTACGGCAATTTCCAAAGGTTCCAGCTCAAGCACGCCGAGTTCGGTGGCAATGCGCAGGCGCCCCAGTTCAGGCACCAACAACATTTCGCCGTCAGCATTGAAGAACACGCGCTCCATGGAACGGTTGGCGCGGTAGTTATAGACGCTGATCCCCGCCGGTTTTTCCGCACCCGAGTTGGCGGCCATGCTCACCAGGCCGTCGATGAAATCGGTCGGCTCGGCGGGAATCTCCAGCGGGTTCCAGCGCAGGCGGTTGGGGGTCACTTCACCCAGCGGACCGCCGGCCAGTTGCCGATCCAGTTTGACGAACGCCGGATGATTGGCCGACGGCTGAATGCGATACATCCAGGTCCGCCGCGCCTCGCTGCGCGCCATGGTGAATGCCGTGCCGGAGAACAGTTCGGTGTAGAGGCCATACGGGGCTTTTTGCGGGGAGTTCTGGCCGACAGGCAGTGCGCCCGGCAACGCTTCGCTGCTGAATTCGTTGCCGAAGCCTGACAGGTAGGCCAGCGCTGGCGTCGTTGAATCGGGGTTCATGGAGCCTCCTGAACAGGGAGTCGGCAATGCCGGTCACTCTTTGGAGGAGTAAGTGGCCTGCCTGGGTTATTTTTATCGTAATTCAATTACGCATAACGTAATTTGATTGGTATTGACCGTCAAGCTATAAAGACGCCCATTCGTCCCGGGATCCCAGGCACCATGGAAAAAACCAGCGACAACAACGGTAAACAGAAAGTCCGCTCGGCCGAGGTTGGCACTGACATCCTCAAGGCTCTGGCCGAGTTGTCGCCCTCGACTTCGCTGTCGCGCCTGGCCGAACACGTGCAGATGCCGGCGAGCAAGGTTCACCGCTATTTGCAGGCGCTGATCGCCAGCGGATTCGCCGAACAGAACGCCGCCACCAACCATTACGGCCTGGGCCGCGAAGCCTTGCGCGTGGGGTTGGCGGCACTCAACAGTATGGACGTGCTGAAAGTTGCCGCCCTGCCCCTGGCTGAACTGCGCGACGACTTGAACGAAACCTGCTTTCTGGCGGTGTGGGGCAATCAGGGCGCGACCGTTGTGCATATCGAACCGGCGGTGCGAGCGGTGACGGTGGTGACACAACTGGGCTCGGTATTGCCGCTGCTGAGCTCTTCGACCGGACTGGTCTTCGGTGCGTACCTGCCTGCGCGTGAAACCATGGACCTGCGTGAACAGGAACTGCAAAGCGCTACCGCCCACGCCTTGGCGGATGATCAGGCCTACGCAACGATGTGCGAACAGATTCGCCAACGGGGCCTGCATCATGTGCATGGACTGTTGATGCCCGGAGTGGATGCCTTGTCGGCGCCGGTGTTCAACGCCATGGGCAAGGTTGCGGCAGTGCTGACGGTGGTCGGGCCGACCTCGCTGTTTCACGCCGATGAAGACGGCCCGGCGGCGCGGCGTTTGTTGTCTGCCACACGGGCAGTGAGTTGGCGCATGGGCTTCGAGCCCGACGCATCGACAAACTAACCGCAGCAGCGCTGATCAGGCGGACAGGATCAGCCCCAGTTTCTTGCCCATCGCCACGGCTTGCGTGCGACGTTCAACACCTAGCTTGCTGTGGATTCTGCGTGCGTGGGTTTTCACTGTATGCAACGAAATGAACAGCTGCTCGGCAATTTGCTGATTGGAATTACCCAAGGCAATCAGGCCGAGCACCTCCAATTCCCGACTGCTCAGCAGGCCGGCATCCATGGTCATCGCGGTCGCCGACTCCTCCCCGCGTAAACGGCGGATCAAATCGGGCTGACGCAACGTCAAGTCACGCAACGCCTGTTGTCCCTGGCACCGGCTCACCAGCGCCAGCCCCGCCTCCAGTGCTGCCTGAGCCACGGCCGGCTCGCCCGTCAGGTCCGCCACTTCGCACATTGCCATGTGCAACTCCGTTTCCAGCGTCAGCATGGCGTGTTGTTGCGCGTGCTCGAGTAACGCCTTGAGCCGATCCAATGGACGTTGCACCCGTTGCAGTCGAGTCTCGGCCAGCACCAACTGGTATTCGATACGTGTGATCAGTTGCAGTGTGGCCGGCGGTGCCTGGCGCGCGTGGGCCCCGCGGTAATGCCGCAAGACCCGGATCAGTGCCTCCCGGGCCAACTCCGGGCGCCCTTGTTGCAACCAGAAATGGCTGCTGACTTGCAGCAGCACGCCGCGATAAACGGTGTCGGGGATCTGCCGTTGCTGCATCAGCCGCTCGGCCTCGCGCAGGCGATCGAACGCATGGGCGTAGTCGCGCTGATTGGCCGCCATTTGCGCCTGCCCGAGAAACCCGTACAACACGTGTTTGTCCTGACTGTGCAGGCAGTCATCAAGGCCCGCCTGGAAACATTCGCCGGCCAATTCATCCTGGCCCTGGCACAAGGCCAACCGTCCACGCCGCAGGGCGATTCGCCCCAGCAGTGGCGTCGGTCGATCAGCCTGCCGTTCGAGCATTTCATGGATGTCGGCCAGCAAATGCGCCGCTCGCCGGGGCGCGCCGCGTTGCTCCAGCAATTGCGCATGATCGAGTTCGAGCAAGCCTTCAAACAGCAACGAGCCTTGTGCCCGCGCCAGGCACAGTGCGTCACGATTGAAGGCCTGGGCGGCATCGAGGTCGGCGTTGAGTAGCGCTTGCTGGGTCAACCCGGACAGACACAGCAACCGTGCAGGCCAGGCATCAGCCGCCAGCGCCTCCAGTGCCTCGAGAAAGTGCTCCCGGGCGGCCGGCATGCGCCCCTGCAGATGCAGCAACCATCCCTGTTGCGCCTGCCAACGCGCCAGCAGTTGCCGTTGCAGGGATGCCGTCGGTTGCGGGGCAAATCGCGCCAGTTGCCCAATGCACGCAGCCGCCTGCTCGAAGCGCCCGGCAAACAGCAAGGCTGCGGTGATCAGCCCGACCCGTTGCGGCGTGCCCAGGGTCAATTGTTCACCCAAGTGCTCATGCAGCTTGAGTAACCAGCTGACGTTCTGCCGCTTGAACAAATGCTCAAAGCTGAAGTGCTGCAACAGGCTGACCGCGATCTCGTGTTCCTCTGCCAGTAGCGCCTGCTCGAAGGCGCCCTGCCAGTCTTCTTCAGCACTGAACCACTGGCACGCGCGGCGATGCCAGGAGCGCCCGGCCGGGGCAGGTTCATCACGCATCACCCGGGCCAGCGGCTCGAAGATCCGCAACCACTCGACGGAGTCTTCCCAGGGTTCAATGAAGCAGCCCATTTCCTGCAGTGCATGCAGCCACTGCGCGCCCTCACCCGTCCCGAAAAGATGCTCGCACAAGCTGGCGTTGAAGCGCGGCAGATGAACCAACACCTGCCAGACCTCAACCAACTCCGGCGGCAAGGTGTTGAACAACTCGTGTTGCAGATAATCGAGCAGCGTCGCTGAACGCCCCTGTTCACCCGACCACGGACAACCATTGAGTAACGCGATCCGCACGCCGGCGCACCAGCCACCGCTGCGCTCGAACACACGCCTGGCCGATTGTGCCGCCAGGGTCGGCTCGACATGACCGAGCAACTGCCGGACCTCAGCCTCGGTAAACGCCAGTGCCCGGCCTTCACACTCGTACAACTCATCATTGAGCAGCAGCCGCGGCCAGTTGCAGGGTGGTCGTCGACGCGAACTCAACCACCAGGTCAGCGACGGGCTGGCGACGGCCAACAGGCGATCGAGCAACCGGTCGAGTTCCGGGTTGGGTGCCCGGCAGTAATCATCGAGAAACAGCCAGGTCGGCGCCTGTAATCGGGCCAGATGCGCCAGCAGACCGGGCTCATCCGCCGAGGGCAGGCCCAACGCTTGCGTCAGGCGCAATAGAAAATCGCCGGTACTCATTGACTCCCCCGCCAGTGGCAGCCAACAGACCCGACAGCGCTCCGGTGCCCGCAACAGGCATTCGGTGAGCAACGCGCTCTTGCCACTACCCGCCGGCGCGCAAAGCAACTTCACCCGCGCCGTCGAGACGAGCATGGGTTCAATCAGCCGCTCGCGGGACAGATGATGGGACGACAGTCGGGGCAGGAAGCCAGGGCGGTCCAGACGGTGCGTCATAGCGGTCATAGTGGTGCGCCTTTTTTTATAATTCTGGCGCCACCCTAGACCCCTCCCGAGCGCTTGTTGAAGAAGTATTCAACACACTGATCAACCCCTATAAAAAAGGTGACCGTAAGGTCACCCTTTTGTGTAGGAGCACGTAGGAAACCTACCTGACCCCCGTGCTACGCAAGGCCGCTGGTGTGTAGTCCCCCGCTATTGCATTGACGTTGAATTCGAAGCTGCGCTTCTCCTCGTTTTTCATTCCCAGGGCGATATAACGACCGGCAATCAGGTCATACAGTGCTTCGACTGTGTAGGCCGGCACCTGGTGATCGTAGTAGAACTGGGCATGCCCTTCGGCGACGCGCCAGAGCTGTCCGCGCCCGTCGTAGTGGTCGGCCAGCGCCACTTGCCAGCTGTCTTCATCGATGTACATGTGGCGCTTGGCATACACGTGCCGCTCGTTTGGCTTGACCGTGGCAACGACTTCCCAGACCCGGTGCAACTCATAACGAGTCAGGTCCTGATTGATGTGCCCGGCCTTGATCACATCGGTGTACTTGAGATCCGGCGAGTCGAGCTTGTAGCTGTTGTAGGGGATGTACATCTCCTTCTTGCCGACCAGTTTCCAGTCGTAGCGATCCGGCGCACCGGAAAACATGTCGAAGTTGTCAGTGGTGCGCAAGCCGTCGGATGAGGTGCCGACGCCGTCATAGGCGACCTGTGGCGCACGCCGTACCCGCCGCTGGCCGGCGTTGTAGATCCAGGCCTTGCGTGGCTCCTTGACCTGGTCGAGGGTTTCGTGGACCAGCAACACGTTGCCCGCCAGCCGCGCCGGCGCGGTGACTTCCTGCTTGAAGTAGCTGAGGACGTTATCGTCGCTGCCCGGTTTCAGGTCACCGAGCAACGACGGTACGGCGACCTCGTCCTTGAAGCGCACCACCGTGAAGTCGCCATTGGACTGCGGTGTCGCCTGGGTGATGGTGCGGCGCAGATTGCCGCCGTGGTAACGCGTGATGTGATTCCAGATCACCTCCACACCATTCTTCGGAATCGGGAACGCGTAGTAGCGGTTGCCGGTGAAGTTGGCCAGACCGTTACCGTCGTTGATCGGTGTGACGTTCAGTGCGCTGCGTTTGGCCGCCTCGTATATCTCTGCCGGTAACGCCACGGTGCGATGGCTCGGGTAGACAGGAATTTTGTATGTCTCGGGATAGCGCTTGAACATCGCGACCTGGCCGTCGGAGAGCTTGTCCTTGTACTTGTCGACGGTCGCCGCGGTGATCACGAACAACGGTTTTTCGTTGGCGAACGGATCGGCCAGAAAACCTTTGCTGTCCACCGCACCAGCGTTTTTCGGGATACCGCCGGTCCAGGCCGGAATCGAGCCATCGGCATTGCCGGCCTTCTCGGCACCCAGCGGGGTCAGGCTGGTGCCGAGCTTGCCGGCTTCTTCCGGCGAGACCGCGGCCATCACGTTGGCGGCCAATAACCCGAGGGTCAGCGCGCCCAATTGCAGAATCATCTTGCGCATCGAAATCATCCTTTTCAGCCAGATCAGAAGTTCACGCCAAAGCTCAACGCCACGAAGTCACGGTCAGTGAGGACGTTGTAGTCCCCGCCGAAAAAGTCGGTGTAACTGAGGCTCGCGGTGTAGGTGTTGCGATAGTCCGCATCGACGCCGAGGCTGACGGCCTTGGCGCCTTCGTTGAACAGGCCGTTGGGGCCATAGCCGGAGACGTCGTGGGACCACGAGAGGTTGGGCCTGAAGTTGATCCCGGCGATGAGGTTGTTGTAGTCGAGGATGGCCCGGGCGCGATAACCCCATGAGGTCGACGTCACGAAGCCATCGGTATCCCCGCCGAAACCATACTGGCCATACACCGAGTCGCGGCCGTAGCGCAGTTTGGTCCGTGCTTCCAGGCCACCGACCCGAACCACCGCGGCCTCACCCACCAGGGTCAGGCGATCCGCACCCGCAACCTGGTCGATGAAGTGCGTCAGGGTGCTCTGGACCTGCGTCACCTCCTTGCGGCGATAGCCTTTGTTGTCGGCCCCGGGTGAGGTGGTGATGGGCGATGCGGCTCCGCCAGCGATCGGGTTGAGCAACGCCAGGGTCAGGTCATTGGTGTTGACCTGCACCGGGGCGTTGGGGCGGTAGCTGATTTCCCCGCTCCACGCGGTGCCGGTGGATAAGGTGGTAGAGAAGCTCGCGCCGTAGAGGCGGATGTCCTCCGGGTATTCGAGGTAATACTGGCCGCGACCGAGCATCACACTTTGGGCCAGGCCTGAACCGCTACCGGGGGCAATGCGGTTGGCGGCGGTGACGATCCCCGGAATGCTTGCCAGCGTACCGGGCCCGGCGGTGGTGGTCCCGACGTTCGGCGAGCGACTGTGGTAGTTCATGAAGTACAGGCCGTACTCGGTGTCGTCCCCCAGCCAGCGCAATGCTGTCCCCCACTGCCCGGAATCCCGGGCATCGCGGTCGCCACCACGAGGGACGATCACACCTTCCTTGCTGACTTCGAAGCCCTGGCCAAAGGCCGCTGCAATCGGCTGCAAGGGTGCAATGGCCGGGCTGGCAACGGTGTAGCCCTTGTTGCAGCCGTCCGCCACCACATCGACCCCAAAGAAGGTGCCGCAGTTATCGACGACCGTCTGATCCCATTCCAGTTGATAGAAACCTTCGACCGTCAGCTTGTCCGTCAGCCCCTGGGAAGCAAACAACATGTTTACCGGAATCAGGCCTTCCTTGATCTCGGCTCCGGGACGACGGAACGCAGACACGTCGACCGGGTTGATGCTATTGATCGAGTTGCCGATGAAGGTGCTCTCGCCCCAACTGACCACCTGCTTGCCGGCGCGAACCGTGCCCGGCAAATCGGCGAGGGAGTAGTTGTGGTAGACGAAAGCGTCGAGGATTTGTCCGCCTGAAGACTTGGCGCCTTCTTTACGATTGTGATCGCTGATGTCCTTGAAGGGGCGGCTTTCATCTTTCAGTTCAAAGTCGTACCAGTATTTGCCACGCACAAACACACCGGTGTCGCCGTACTTCAATTCGAGGTCGTGGATCCCCTTGAAGATCTTCGAGAAGGTTTCGCCCTTCTTGAAATTCAATCGCCCATCGTCGCCGGTTGAAGACTGGCCAGAACCGCCGTTGACGGTACCCACCAGGGCGTTATCCGCATCACGCATGCCCCAGCTCGCGCCGACTGAGAGCGAGGAGTCGAACGTCCCCTCGATTTCCCCGATGTTGAACGATACGGCCTGTGCCTGGGCACAGCAGCCTAATGCGACCGCAGCCGCCAGCGCCTGCGGTGTGAAGATGGCGCGCATTGTTGTTTTTGTCATGCGTCTTCCCCGGTGAGTGACAGAAGGCCTCACCCTACTGCCGGGCACGGGGGTCGATAAGCGCACCAAGGAGGTATTCGCGGTGTACCTCTAAAGGATGACTGCCACTGGAGCATCATCCAGACGGCGAGCGCCGAAGCCTGACTGTTGCCGGGGCTGCAACAGTGCATGTCCGGAATTGGTATTTTTCCTACGACAATAAGGGCTTATTCTTACCTGACTGCCACGGTAACCCCCGCAAGGCACGATGTACCGGCCTGCGCCGTGATTGAAAGATTTCAGATGAATTGAGGATTCGGTTCATCGCCCCGTGTTCACTGACGTTGATTTGTAGCTCCTGATCCAACGTCTTACTTTGGCCGCTGCGTTTGCAGCGGCCTTTTTTATGCGGCTTTCACTGGTTTGGAGGCCCCCTCATTGTCGACTCGGACGCGCCTCCAGTAGGAGCTGGCTTGTCGGGTCGCCGCATCGCAGCGATGGTCGTCAACGATAACGCGTATGACCTGGATAAACGCGGCGCACTTGAGTCCATCGCCGGCAAGCCGGCTCCTACAATTTGGCGTTCACATCATTTCCACTCGGACGCGGTCTCTTGTAGGGGCTGGCTTGCCGGCGATGGTCGTTAACGATAACGCGTACGAACCGGATAAACGCGGCGCACTCGAGTCCATCGCCAGCAAGCCGGCTCCTACAGTTTGGCGTTCACATCATTTCCACCAGGACGCGGTCTCTTGTAGGGGCTGGCTTGCCGGCGATGGTCGTTAACGATAACGCGTACGAACCGGATAAACGCGGCGCACTCGAGTCCATCGCCAGCAAGCCGGCTCCTACAGTTTGGCGTTCACATCATTTCCACCAGGACGCGGTCCTGTGTAGGAGCTGGCTTGCCGGCGATGGTCGTTAACGATAACGCGCATGAACTGGATAAACGCGGCGCACTGGAGTCCATCGCCAGCAAGCCGGCTCCTACAATTTGGCGTTCACATCATTTCGACTCGGACGCGGTCTCTTGTAGGGGCTGGCTTGCCAGCGATGGTCGTTAACGATGACGCGCGTGACCTGGATAAACGCGGCGCACTGGAGTCCATCGCCAGCAAGCTGGCTCCTACAGTTTGGCGTTCACATCATTGCGACCCGGACGCGGTCCCTTGTAGGAGCTGGCTTGCCAGCGATGGTTGTTAACGATAACGCGTGTGGACTGGATAAACGCGGCGTACTCGAGTCCATCGCCAGCAAGCCGGCTCCTACAGTTTGGCGTTCACATCATTTCGACTCGGACGCGGTCTCTTGTAGGGGCTGGCTTGCCAGCGATGGTCGTTAACGATGACGCGCGTGACCTGGATAAACGCGGCGCACTGGAGTCCATCGCCAGCAAGCTGGCTCCTACAGTTTGGCGTTCACATCATTGCGACCCGGACGCGGTCCCTTGTAGGAGCTGGCTTGCCAGCGATGGTTGTTAACGATAACGCGTGTGGACTGGATAAACGCGGCGTACTCGAGTCCATCGCCAGCAAGCCGGCTCCTACAGTTTGGTGTTCACATCATTTCGACTCGGACGCGGTCTCTTGTAGGGGCTGGCTTGCCGGCGATGGTCGTTAACCATAACGCGTGTGAACCGGATAAACGCGGCGCACTTGAGTCCATCGCCGGCAAGCCGGCTCCTACAGTCAGTCGGCAACCCTGACCCTCCAGGCAAAACTTTACATGCCTACACTTCTTTCAGAAAACGACTACAAGCATAGGTAAACACCAACTGCGCTCAGGCCATTAAGTTGAACAGCAAGTCGACGAACGACCTTTATCGTCGTCCGACTTCAAACTTAATTATTGTGAGTGCAGCCATGAAACCCATCAGTTACAACCAGTATCGTTCAACCAGAAGCGTCAACAGTCGAGTACGCTTTCTGGTTTTTCACTACACGGCCGCTAACTTTTCAAGTTCTGTCAGTACCCTGACCGGCCCGAATGTCAGCGCGCACTATCTGGTTCCAGATATCACCGACCCCAGCTACCTGAAAGCCGGTCATACCGGGCAGGAAGTCTTCAGCCTGGTGGAAGAAACCCATCGCGCGTGGCACGCCGGCGTCAGCCAGTGGGGCAACCGCAGCAATCTGAATGACACGTCCATCGGCGTTGAAGTCGTCAACCTGGCGACTGACGACGAAGGCGATTTCACCTTCCCGCCGTATCACCCCGAGCAGATTGCAGCGATTGAACAACTGGCGCTGAACATCCTCAAGCGCTACCCGGATATCACGCCGACGCAGGTTCTGGGCCACTCCGATGTTTCAGTCGGCCGCAAAAGTGACCCGGGGCCGATGTTTCCCTGGCAGGCGCTGTACTTGAAAGGCGTCGGCGCCTGGTTCGATGCAACCACCCGGGACAAGTATCTGTGCCAATACAACTCGTCAGGTGTTCCAGCCCGAAGCGAATTGCTGGGGCTGTTCAAATCCTATGGATATGATGTCTCGGGCGCGTCAACGGAAGGTGGTTTTCAACAGTTGGTGCGGGCATTCCAGATGCATTTTCGCCCGGACAATTACGATGGAAAAATGGACGCACAAACAGCCGCCAACCTGAAGGCGCTGGTAGTCAAATACTTTCCCGGCTGATGGCGACCAAACGGTTTTCCGGACGACAAATGCAACAACCGGCAAGGCCAGTCAATGTGACCTTGCCGGTTTTGTCAGAGCGAATACTTCTGCAAATTCCCCATCATCTCCTTCAACGCCTCGATATTGTCCTTTGGATGCGCCGCACCTTCGAAGTCGCAGATCTGCTGCCAGTGCGCCGCCACGTCTTCCGGGGAAAACCCCGCCCGTGGATCGAACCCGATGCCGAGGCTGCGCTCCCAGCGGACCTTGCCCATCCAGCCGCCACCGACTTCGAACAGGCCGGAGGTTTCCTGGCAGTTCTCGCTGGCCAGGTACACCACCAGCGGGCTGACCAGTTCCGGCTTGAGTTGTTCGAACACCTGCGGCGGGATCAGGCCTTCGGTCATGCGCGTGCCGCCGGTGGGGGCAATGGCATTGACCAGGATGTTGTTCTTGCGGCCTTCGATGGCCAGGGTGCGGGTCAGGCCGTAGAGACCGAGCTTGGCCATGCCGTAGTTGGACTGGCCGAAGTTGCCATAGATACCCGAGGTCGACGCGGTGAAAATCACCCGGCCGTAGTTCTGCTCGCGCATGTGCGGCCAGGCGGCGCGGGTGACTTTGTAGGCACCTTCGACGTGGACGCGGTAAACCAGGTCCCAGTCGGCGTCATCCATTTTGTGGAAGGTCTTGTCACGCAGGATACCGGCGTTGTTGACCACCACGTCGACGCGACCGAAGACATCCATGGCGTGCTGAACCAGTTTGTCACCGTCAGTGACCGAGTCGTGGTTGGCCTGGGCGATACCGCCGGCCTCGCGAATGTCTGCTACCACGCGGTCGGCGGCCGAAGCGTTGGCGCCTTCGCCCTGGGCCGAGCCGCCAAGATCGTTGACCAGCACCTTGGCGCCCTGTTTGGCGAACAGCAATGCATGCGCCCGTCCCAGGCCGCCACCGGCACCTGTGATGATCACGACTTTATCTTCGAAGCGCACAGACTCATTCATGGGGGGACTCCAGCAGGCCAAGGGACAATGAGTCCCAGTTTCAGCCACGGAGCCGCGGGTCACAATGAACACGGGGGAGGCTGAATGGTGCGCGATAAGGCTGGGGGATGATTGATGTAGAAATGGACACGAACCCTGTGGTGAGGGGGCTTGCCCCCGTTGGGTCGCGCAGCGGCCCTTCTTTTTCCCTACAGAGCATGGGACTGCTACGCAGTCCAACGGGGGCAAGCCCCCTCGCCACAAAAGCCCAGAAGGTTTACGCGGTGCGTCAGGAATACGCCACCTTGCGCGGCGGGAAGAGCAGTTGATCGCGAAACGCCAGGTAGTGCTTGAGCACCTCGCAGGGCGCCTCGATCTGTGGGTAGTGACCAATGTCGGGCAACACCACCGTGTCCGCCTCCGGGATCAGTTCCCGGTAACGCTCGACCATGTGCACGCCGGAGACCGGATCGACCCCGCCATCGATCACCCGCAGTGGCACTTCACCGCGCTGCATCGCGCTCACCCAGCGATTGCGCCAGACACGTCGCTCCGGGATGTAAGCGATCAATTTGTGCATGATCCGTGGCCCACGATGACTTTCGATCAAGCTCCAGAAATCATCCATCTGGCTTTCACTGGGACGGGTTTTCGGACCGAAAATCTGCCGAAAGCTTCTCACCAGGCCATCGCGGCTGAAGGCGCGGCCAATCATCCAGCCCAAAGGGCTGAGCAGGAGTTTTTGCATCAGTACCGGACGGTGGGTTTCCGGAAACAAGCCGCCATTGAGAAACACGCAACTGGCCAGCTCCACCCGCGACTCGTAGTGCCGGGCCAGCAGTTCCTGGGCCACGCTGTCACCGTAATCGTGGGCGAACAGGTGCACCGGCTGTTCGACATTCAGGTGTTCAAGCAGTGCCAGTTGCAAATCTGCTTGCTCCTGCAGGCTGTAGTCGTGATTCACCGGTTTGGCCGAGTCACCAAAGCCCAGCATGTCGCACGCGATCACACGAAATCGCTGGGTCAAAGGCTGCCACAGGTAATGCCAGTCCCAACTGGCGGATGGAAACCCGTGAATGAGCAACAACGGCTCACCCTGCCCCGCTGTCCAGTAACGGATGCTGTGGCCACGGAATACGAAGGTCTGGCTGCGTTTGCGCCAGACACACAGGGGGATCTCGGCGAGTGCCATTAGAGTTTATAACCCGGGTCCAGTTTATCGAGCTTACGCAGCAGCGCCGGCCAGGCCAGCGCTCCGCCCATTCCTTGAGCACTTCTGGTGACACCCGCGATCATGGCCTTGGCGCCGGCCAGAATCTGCGGTTCGATGGCGATCAGTTCAGCGGCACCGTTCTGCGCCATCACCTGAATATCGCAGGCACGCTGAAAGGTGAACATCATCAGGAACGTATCGGCGATGGTGTTGCCGCAGGTCAGAAGACCGTGGTTATGCAACATCAGGAAATTATTTTCACCGAGGTCGGCCTGCAGCCGCACTTTCTCTTCATGGTTGAGCGCCACGCCTTCGTAGGCGTGGTAGGCCAGGCTGGAAAGCACGAACAACGACTGTTGGCTGATCGGCAAAACGCCCTGCTTCTGAGCCGACACCGCAACCCCCGAAGCCGTGTGGGTGTGCAGTACACAGACGACATCGTGACGGACTTCATGCACGGCGCTATGGATGGTGTAACCCGCCGGATTGATCTCGTAAGGACTGTCCATCAGCTTGTTGCCGGCCTGATCCACCTTGACCAGGCTCGACGCGGTAATTTCGTGAAACATCAACCCGAAGGGATTGATGAGGAAATCTTCGGTGCCGGGCACCTTGGCGGAAATATGGGTAAAGATCAGGTCATCCCAACCGTGTTGAGCGACCAGGCGATAACAGGCGGCCAGGTCGACACGCGTCTGCCACTCGGCAGCACTGACCTGGTCTTTGACACTGTGTGGCGATTGGACGGGAGCGACAGTCACGGCAAGGAGCCTCGGTGTTTTTTATTATGGAGTGTTTCCTATGACTACCGAGTCTAGTCAGCCGATGAGGTTCGTGTAGTTGCATTGGCAGCCAGCTTGATGGCCCAGCGAGTCAGCCGCCCTGCTGCCCTGGATCCATGTCAAATGACCGGCGCCAGCGCAGCTCTGGCAGGCAGGTTTTGCTGCACTGCCAGAGCTTTGACCGGCATTGATGTCGGGTTATCTGTCACTCGCCCAGTGCGTTGATCAGGTCCGCCAGCCAAGGCTCGGCGTCCGTTTCCGGGGTCACGCTTTCGCTGGCATCCAGGCGCAACATTGGCAGTACCTCGCGAACGCCCAGTTCAGCGAACAATTCGCGCATCTGCTCGCCGCCGCCACAAAAAGTATCGCCATAACTCGCATCGCCCAATCCGATCACCGCACCTGGCAAACCGCGCCAGGCCGCTGGCAATTGGTCACGAATGGTCGAGTACAGTGGTTGCAGGTTGTCCGGCAGCTCGCCCATGCCTGTGGTCGAGGTCACTGCCAGAAAGGCTTCGGGGCCAAACGCCTGGATATCGGCGAGGTTCGCACGCGGGTTGTGCCAGGTTTCGAAACCGGCGGCTTTCAACAGGCTGGCGGCGTGGCGGGCAACTTCTTCGGCCGTGCCGTACACCGAGCCGGAAATGATGGCGACTTTCATCAATCTGATCCTGAATCCGAGTAAAAGACCCGGATATTAACAGCACGCTCGTGATTGTTCTTTTAGAATGCAATCGACAATCAATCAGGAAAGGATACTCCGATGATTAACGCACAACTGCTGCAAATGGTAATCAACGCCTCCAACGACGGTATCGTGATTGCCGAAAAGGAAGGCGATCAGGACAAAATCCTCATTTACGTCAACCCCGCGTTCGAACGCCTGACGGGGTACTCCAGCGAAGAAATCCTCTATCAGGATTGCCGCTTCCTGCAGTCGGGGGACCGCGACCAGGAAGCCCTGCCGTTGATTCGCGACGCCTTGAACCGTGAAGGATCCTGCCGGGAAATACTGCGCAACTACCGTAAGGACGGCACACCGTTCTGGAATGAATTGTCCCTTTCAACGGTGAAAAATCCGGCGGATGGGCAAACCTACTTTGTCGGTGTGCAAAAAGACGTCACCGCGCAGGTCAAGGCGCAACAGCGCGTGGTTCAACTGGAAGGGCAGTTGGCTGAACTCCAGGCCGAGCTTGCCGCGCTCAAGGCGACGAACGGCCAAAACAAAATTCAGAATTAATTGTCAGTAACTACAATCACCAATGACTTTGTAACTATTTCCTTCGAGTTGGCCATGCAGCGCGACGCACTCCTGACCCAGGATGAGCTGGATTTCATCCAGACCATGCAACATAACCCGCAACTCAATGTTCGGGATGCGACGTCGAGCCTGCTCGTCAACGGTGGATCGCAGATCCGTGACCTGCTCACCCGCCTGGCGGCCCATGAGCAGGTCACCATTCAAGCCAGCTTCGAAAACCAGCAAATGACCTTCCCCCTGCACCTGGTGGAAGACGAGTTCCATGCGTTGCATTTGCGTCTCGGCGTGCCGAGCATCTATGAAGACGGCCCGATGGTCCGGCCGTGGCGCCTGGTGCTGGACGAACCGGTGGCGCTGGAAAATGCCCAGGGTCAACCCGGCACCCTGTGGGTACACGAAGTGTCGTGCAAAGGGGTGTTGCTTGAAGTTCGCAACAAGACCAAGCCACCCAAGCATTTCGCCTTGTGGTTCAGCCCGTCAGGCTATGAGCGGATTGCCTTGCGCGGCACTTTCGAGAAAGAAAACGAACAGGGCTTCTACGCCTATCAACTGAGCCAGAACGATACGGACGAAACCGAGCGTCTGCGCCAGTTCATCCTGCAACAGCATCGTTTGACTCATCCAACGCTGCATCTCTGAACTTCAAGTATCCAGACTGCCCGCCAGGAACTGCTTCAGACGCTGGCCCATGACGTCCCCTTCATTGCCCAGGCAACCGATCGATGACCCGGCCAGGCTCTCCTGTGCCAGGTCAGAAGCATCGCCGGCCAGCAACAATCGACACTCCAGACTCATGGCCAGGCGATTCAAGCGCCGCGGCAACTCGGGCGCCGGTACATGGTTGGAAAACAGCACCAGCGCCAAGGGCTTGATCCTTTCACACAGCAACGCCAGTTCGTCGAACGGCTGGCCCATGTTCAGCACTCGAACGGCCGTTGGCCCGCAACTCAGGAACAGGGCGGCGACCAACAACTCCAGCTCCCGGCAGTGGCCAACCAGGGCACAGATGACCACGCGACGCGGCTGTTTTTCGCGCATCAACAACAGACGCTGCGCCACCCGGGCACGCAGAAAACCATCCAGGAACAACCAATCGCTGGCTCCGCCAAACTGGTCCTGGCGTTGCAACAACTGCTTCCAGACGGGAATCAGAATGTCCTGAAACACCACCGGCAGGGCGTAACTGGAAAAAATCTGCCCGTAGAGCTGCTCCAGCCGAATCTCGTCAAACCCGTTGACCGCAGCAAGCACCTGTTGCTGCCACTGCGCGTAATCGGCTTCTACGAGGTTGTTGGGGATGATGTGGGACAACGCCTGGAGCGGCTCGGTCCTGGCCAGGATCTTGGCGATCTTGCCAACGGCAACGCCACGCTCGATCCAGCTGAGGATGCTGCGAACCCGCTCGATATCGGTCAGCGAATACAGGCGATGCCCGCTTTCGGTGCGTATCGGAACAATCAGGCCATGGCGTCGTTCCCAGGCGCGAAGCGTCACCGGGTTGACACCTGTCAGGCGCGCCACCTCGCGAATGGGAAAGAGCTCTTCCTGTTCGAGAGAGACAGCCTGCGTGGAGTCTGAAGCAACGTCAGTAAGTACGGGCATCCTGATGTAACATCCCTGTATCGTCCGAACCACATTCTACTCGTGCGCCCCGTAAAAGTTCCGTAAAGATTTCAATGCCGCGAAGGAGCGAAAAACGTCGCAGACGCGACTGGCTGAATCAGGAATAATCCTTGCTTGCTTCAAGACACGGCCCACCACCCCGGCGCTGTGCCTGGCGAAGTTCCTATCCGGAGCGACGCAAATGCCTTACGGAGATACACAATGTCTACCCCTCCCGTCACGTTGATGGTTGCGCGCCGCGTTGCCAATGGACGCTATCAAGACCTGATCACCTGGCTGCGCGAAGGTGAACAACTGGCCACCGACTTTCCCGGCTACCTCGGCTCCGGCGTACTCGCACCGCCGCCCGGTGACGACGAATTCCAGATTATCTTCCGCTTCGCCGACGAACAGACCCTGCATGCCTGGGAGCATTCCGCTTCGCGCAGCGCCTGGCTCGGACGCGGCAGCGAGCTGTTCGCCCACCCGACGGAACACCGGGTCAGCGGCATCGAAGGCTGGTTCGGTGCCGTCGGTCAACGCCCGCCGCGCTGGAAACAGGCCGTGGCGATCTGGTTGGCGTTCTTTCCGGTTTCCCTGTTGTTCAACTTTGTACTGGGACCGCTGCTGAGCGAAATCGCGCTACTGCCCCGTGTGCTCTTCAGCACCCTGTGCCTGACGCCATTGATGGTGTATTTCTTCATTCCACTGTCGACCCGTCTGCTGGCCAATTGGCTGAACAGCACGCCGGCACGCCGCTTGCCCGCCGGGCCCGCCCCTCAAAACCACTGACGATCCTTGTCGGAGCGGGCTTGCTCGCGAAAGCGTCGTGTCAGACAGTACAAATACTGACTGATACACCGCCTTCGTCGGATCGCCGCCCGGAGCAAGCCCGCTCCCACACAGGGTCCGATGTGCACAATAGAAGTGTGCCTCCCGTCGCTGGTATAGTTTTGTTCTCACCGCGACGCGAGCCGTTCATGACCTCTTCCGCCCCCCCTGTCCTCATTACCGGCGCCGGCCAGCGTGTCGGCCTGCACTGCGCCCGGCGACTGCTGGAAGACGGCCATCGCGTGATTTTCAGCTACCGCAGCGAGCGTCCCGGCGTACAAGCCTTGCGCGACCTGGGGGCCACCGCGGTGTTCGCGGACTTCGCCAGCGAGGCCGGGATCCTGGCCTTCATCAGCGAACTGAAAACCTACACCGACTGTTTGCGGGCGATTGTCCACAACGCCTCCGAATGGCTGGCCGAAACACCGGACACCGATGCCGCCGCATTCGCCCGCATGTTCAGCGTGCACATGCTGGCGCCTTATCTGATCAACCTGCATTGCGCCGACCTGCTGCAACGCTCAAGCCCCGCCGACATCGTGCACATCAGCGATGACGTGACCCGCAAGGGCAGCAGCAAGCACATCGGCTATTGCGCCAGCAAAGCCGGGCTCGACAGCCTGACCCTGTCCTTCGCCGCCAGGTACGCGCCGGCCATCAAGGTCAACGGGATCGCGCCGGCCCTGCTACTGTTCAACCCTGAAGACGACGCGGCCTACCGCGCCAAGGCGCTGGCCAAGTCCGCGCTGGGCATCGAGCCCGGCAGCGAGGTGATCTACCAGAGCCTGCGCTATCTGCTCGACAACCCGTATGTCACCGGCACTACCCTGACCGTCAACGGCGGAAGGCACATCAAATAAGTGTCCCGCGAGGATTTTCCATGACGTTATCCCTGCCCCAGAACGCCTTATCCCAGAGCTTTCGAGAGATCCTCATCGGCCTCGGTGAAAACCCCGATCGCGAGGGTTTGCTCGATACGCCAATGCGCGCGGCCAAAGCCATGCAGTACCTTTGCCATGGTTACGAGCAAAGTGTCGAAGAGATCGTCAACGGTGCGCTGTTCGCCTCCGACAACGATGAAATGGTGATCGTCGACAACATCGAGTTGTACTCGCTGTGCGAACACCACATGCTGCCCTTCATCGGCAAGGCGCATGTGGCTTACATTCCAACCGGCAAGGTACTGGGCCTGTCGAAGATAGCGCGGCTGGTGGACATGTTCGCCCGGCGCCTGCAAATCCAGGAAAACCTCACCCGGCAAATCGCCGACGCGGTGCAACGGGTGACCGACGCGGCCGGCGTCGCGGTGGTCATCGAAGCGCAGCACATGTGCATGATGATGCGCGGCGTCGAAAAACAGAATTCGACCATGAACACCTCGGTGATGCTCGGCGCTTTCCGCGACTCGAGCAACACCCGCCAGGAGTTCCTGCAATTGATTGGACGGAGCAAGTAGCAATGCCACAACTTCAACCAGGCATGGCACGCATCCGGGTCAAAGACCTGTGTCTGCGTACCTTCATCGGCATCAATGAAGATGAAATCCTCAACAAGCAGGATGTGTTGATCAACCTGACCATTTTGTACGCAGCCCAGGAAGCGGTCCGCGACAACGACATCGATCACGCATTGAACTACCGGACCATCACCAAGGCGATCATCGCCCATGTGGAAGGCAACCGCTTTGCGTTGCTCGAACGCCTGACCCAGGAAATTCTCGACCTGGTGATGGCCAACGCATCGGTGCTCTACGCCGAAGTCGAGGTGGACAAGCCCCACGCGCTGCGATTCGCCGAGTCGGTATCGATTACGCTTGCAGCGAGCCGCTAGCTTCAAGCCACAAGCGCCAGGCTGTAAACTGGCAGCCACCGCCATCCAACTTGCAGCTTGAAGCTTGCCGCTTGAAGCTGTCTCGCAGAGACCGCCATGACCGATCAACAACGCCTGGAACTCGAAGCCGCCGCCTTTCGCCGGCTGGTGGCCCACCTGGACAGCCGCAAGGATGTGCAGAACATCGACCTGATGAACCTCTCTGGCTTCTGCCGCAACTGCCTGTCCAAGTGGTACAAGGCGGCTGCCGATGAGCGCCAGATCGAGGTCAGCCTCGACGACGCCCGCGAAGTGGTTTACGGCATGCCGTACGCCGAATGGAAAGCCCAATATCAGCAAGAAGCCAACGCCGAACAACAGGCGGCGTTCGCCAAAGGAAAACCCAATGAGTGATTTGAACACCCTGCGCGCCAGCCTCAACAGTGGCGAACACGCCTTCGCCGACACCCTGGCCTTCATCGCCGCCGGTTACGACTACCAGCCTCAGGCTTTCAACAATGGTGGCGTGGAAAACGCGGCCGGGCAGAACGAAGGTTCGTGCAAGACCCTGGGCCTGGCGCTGCTCGAAGGCTTGAGCGATGAAGAAGCGCTGTTGGCGTTCGGCGAGCATTACCGCTCGGTTGTTGCCACACCTGAAGGCAGCGACCACGGCAATATCCGCGCATTGATCGCCCATGGTCTGGCTGGCGTGACATTCACCCAACAGCCACTGACCCGCCGCTGATCTGAATTGTAGGAGCGAGCCTGCTCGCGATGAACCGGAGAGCGCTGCGCGGCATCAGGCACCCAGTGTTATCGTTCACGACCATCGCGAGCAGGCTCGCTCCTACATGTGCTTAACCACACATCCTGACTTTTAAGATTGACCCCGCCACTTTATTTCGTTTGCCGGGTACCGCTGCCGACGGCTTAGATAAAAAGAAGTCCTCCTTCTTCCGAGCCGGTCATCCATGCGCAGCGAAACCATCAGTCAGTCGATCAATATCGTTCACCCTGTCACCCTCAGCCACGGCAAGAATGCCGAGGTGTGGGACACCGATGGCAAACGCTACATCGACTTCGTCGGTGGCATCGGCGTGCTGAATCTCGGCCATTGCCATCCGCACATCGTCGAGGCCATTCGCGAACAAGCCACCCGGCTGACCCATTACGCATTCAACGCCGCGCCCCATATACCCTACCTCGCCTTGATGGACCGCCTCAGCGCGTTCATTCCAGTCGATTATCCGGTCAGCGGCATGCTCACCAACAGCGGCGCCGAAGCGGCCGAGAATGCGCTGAAGATCGTCCGTGGCGCGACCGGACGCACTGCAGTGATCGCCTTTGATGGCGCCTTCCACGGCCGCACCCTGGCCACGCTTAACCTCAACGGCAAAGTCGCCCCCTACAAACAAAAAGTCGGCGTGCTACCGGGGCCGGTGTATCACCTGCCCTTCCCTAGCGCGGACAACGGCGTGACCTGCGCTGAAGCATTGAAGGCCATGGATCGGTTGTTCAGCGTTGAAATCGATGTCGAGGACGTGGCTTGCTTCATCGTCGAACCGGTGCAGGGCGAAGCAGGCTTCCTGGCCATGGACGTGGAGTTCGCCCAGGCGCTGCGCAAGTTCTGCGACGACAAGGGCATTGTGCTGATCGCCGATGAAATCCAGTCCGGTTTCGGCCGTACCGGCCAGCGCTTCGCGTTCTCAAGGCTGGGCATCGAACCGGACCTGATCCTGCTCGGCAAAAGCATCGCCGGCGGTGTGCCGCTGGGGGCGGTGGTCGGGCGCAAGTCGCTGCTCGACAACCTGCCCAAGGGCGGACTCGGTGGCACCTACTCCGGCAATCCCATCGCCTGCGCAGCGGCATTGGCGACGCTGGACGAAATGACCGATGCCAATCTGCAAGCATGGGGCACGCAACAGGAAGAGGCGATTGTCGGTCGCTACCAATCCTGGCGTGAGCGCAACCTCTCTCCCTACCTCGGTCGCCTGACCGGTGTTGGCGCAATGCGCGGCATCGAACTGGCGAATGCCGACGGCTCGCCCGCAGCGGCGCAGTTGACGCAGCTGCTGGCCCTGGCGCGGGAGGCAGGTTTGCTGCTGATGCCCAGCGGCAAGTCGCGGCACATCATCCGGCTGCTGGCACCGCTGACCACCGAGGCATCAGTACTGGAGGAAGGCCTGGATATTCTTGAGGCCTGCCTCGCAAAGCTGACCTGAACACAATCCCTGTGGGAGCGGGCTTGCTCGCGAAGAGGGCGTGTCAGCCGACATCATTATTGACTGACACACCATCTTCGCGAGCAAGCCCGCTCCCACATTGGAATGTGCTCAGGTTGTAAATCGCGGGCACAAAAAACCGGCCGAAGCCGGTTTTCTTATTTCAACAACAGCAGAATCAAGCGTTCTGCAGATCGTCGAGGTAACGCTCGGCATCCAGTGCCGCCATGCAACCGGCGCCAGCCGAGGTGATGGCCTGACGGTATACGTGGTCAGCCACGTCACCGGCGGCGAAGATGCCTTCGAGGTTGGTGGCAGTAGCGTTGCCGTCACGGCCGCCCTGCACAACCAGGTAGCCGTCCTTGAGGGTCAACTGGCCTTCGAACAGCGAAGTGTTCGGGGTGTGGCCGATGGCGATGAACACGCCGTCGACTTTCACTTCGTCGAAGCTGCCGTCGTTGTTCTTCAGCCGGGCACCGGTCACGCCCATGTTGTCGCCCAGCACTTCGTCCAGGGTCGCGTTCAGCTTCAGCTCGATCTTGCCTTCGGCAACACGGGCGTTCAGCTTGTCGATCAGGATCTTCTCGGCGCGGAAAGTTTCGCGACGGTGGATCAGGGTGACCTTGCTGGCGATGTTGGCCAGGTACAGGGCTTCTTCGACAGCGGTGTTGCCGCCGCCGACCACGGCTACCGGCTTGTTGCGATAGAAGAAACCGTCGCAGGTCGCGCAGGCCGAAACGCCTTTGCCCATGAACGCTTCTTCCGATGGCAGGCCCAGGTAACGAGCGCTGGCGCCGGTGGCGATGATCAGGGCGTCACAGGTGTAAGTCGCGCTGTCGCCGGTCAGGGTGTATGGCTTGGCGGCGAAGTCGACGGCATTGATATGATCGAACACGATCTCGGTTTCAAAGCGCTCGGCGTGCTCGCGCATCCGCTCCATCAGCGCCGGGCCGGTCAGGCCGTGGACGTCGCCCGGCCAGTTGTCGACTTCGGTGGTGGTGGTCAGTTGACCGCCGGCCTGCATGCCGGTGATCAGCAGTGGCTTGAGGTTGGCACGGGCGGCATAGACCGCGGCGCTGTAACCGGCAGGGCCGGAACCGAGAATAATCACTCGCGAATGACGGACTTCAGACATGACCTGCTCCTGTTGACCGGCCCGGAATACCTGGCGCGGAACGCCGGATTGCCGGCTGGAATAAAAAAGAACGGTTGAAAGCACTTGGGGAAGGCTTGAACCCGACCGTCCTGTAAAAAGATTGGGTGCAGCGTATCGAGGGGGCGAAGATTAAGGAAATACGGATTAACAATCCAGCTCATAGGTGGTCTCTATGCCATCTGGCCGACGATATCGACGTCTTTGTTACAGTGAATGTCGATACCGCCACCGCGCTTTCGCCTGTGAAGCAAAGCCGGTAAGGTCGGCGCGTTTTCCCTCTGCCCGGAGCCTCTTATGCCCGCCCCTGTCCTGTCCGGCCCGCAATACCTGCGCGAAGGCCTCAAGCTGGTGCTGAGCCCCAGCCTGCGTTTGTTTGTGCTGTTGCCGCTGGCGATCAACCTGGTGCTGTTCGTCGGATTGATCTACCTGGCCGGCCATCAATTCAGCCTGTGGGTCGACACGCTGATGCCGTCCCTGCCCGACTGGCTGAGTTTTCTCAGCTACATCCTCTGGCCCCTGTTCGTGGTGCTCGTCGTGCTGATGGTGTTCTTCACCTTCACCATGCTCGCCAACGTCATTGCCGCGCCATTCAATGGCTTCCTCGCGGAAAAAGTCGAAGTGGTGGTGGGCGGCACCGATGATTTCCCGGCCTTCAGCTGGGGCGAACTGATTGCAATGATCCCGCGCACCCTGGCCCGGGAAATGCGCAAGCTCGGCTACTTCCTGCCCCGAGCAATCGGGCTGTTCATCCTCTCGTTCATCCCGGTGGTGAACATCATCGCCGCGCCGCTGTGGCTGTTGTTCGGGGTGTGGATGATGGCGATCCAGTACATCGACTACCCGGCGGACAACCACAAGCTGGGCTGGAACGAAATGCTCGCCTGGCTGCGGCAGAAGCGCTGGCAGAGCATGAGTTTTGGCGGCAGCGTGTACCTGGTGCTGCTGATCCCTGTGGTCAACATCCTGATGATGCCGGCGGCCGTGGCCGGGGCGACGCTGTTCTGGGTGCGTGAACGCGGCGCGGAAAACCTGGTGACCCAGCGCTGAGCCATCGGCGCCGGCACCGCAGTCACAAATCCATCATCCCGACGTCACACTGACGACATGGCCCCAGCCGACACTGGGGTCATGACGACAGCTCTGCATATCACCCTGATCACCGAAACCTTCCCTCCGGAAATCAACGGCGTGGCCAACACCCTGGGTCGCTTGTGCGACGGTTTGCGCGCGCGCGGCCATCAAGTGGAACTGGTGCGACCGCGTCAGGGCTGCGACCAGCAACTGGGCAGTGACGATGAATTGCTACTGTGCCGCGGCTGGCCGCTACCGGGCTATCCCGGACTGCAATGGGGCCAGTCGTCGATGCACAAGTTGCTGCGGCGCTGGACGCGTCACCGCCCGGATGTGCTCTACATCGCCACCGAAGGGCCGTTGGGGTTGTCGGCCTTGCGTGCGGCACGGCGCCTGGGGATTTCCGTGGTCAGCGGTTTCCACACCAATTTCCAGCAGTACTCCAACCAGTACGGGCTGGGTTTGCTCACGCGCCTGCTGACCCACTACCTGCGCTGGTTCCACAACCGCTCGACCATGACCCTGGTGCCCAGCGTCAGTCAGCGCATGGAGCTGGAGCGGCGGCATTTCGAACGGCTGGCGTTGCTGTCCCGAGGCGTCGACAGCGAACTGTTTCACCCGGCCAAGCGCTTGAATGCCCTGCGCGAGCAATGGGGACTGGCCGAGGAAGACATCGCCGTCATTCATGTCGGACGCCTGGCCCCGGAAAAAAACCTCGGCCTGCTCAAGCGCACCTTCAATACCCTCAAGGCGAGTTATCCCCAGCGCAGGCTGAAACTGATCGTGGTCGGCGACGGTCCGCAGCGCCAGGAACTGGAAAAGGAAATGCCCGAGGCGATTTTCTGCGGCACACAACGGGGTGAAGCCCTGGCGTGTCACTACGCATCAGGCGATGTGTTTCTGTTTCCGAGCCTGACCGAAACCTTTGGCAATGTGGTGCTTGAAGCACTCGCCTCGGGGCTCGGGGTGGTGGCCTACGATCAAGCGGCGGCCGCCCAGCATATTCGTCATGGCTACAACGGTGTGCTGGCGATGCCGGGGGATGAGGAAGCATTCCGCGATGCAGCGGCATGGCTGCTGGAGGACAGGGAAACCTTGCGCAATGTGCGACTCAATGCGCGCCAGCATGCCAGTCGCCAGGGGTGGGCGACGATCATCGAACAGTTCGAGGGACAGTTGCGCGGGGCGTGTGCCGGGGAGATGGTGGTGCCGAATGCACCGATTGTTCCATGATTTTGTAGTGTTTTTGAGTCAGTCTTCGCGAGCAAGCCCGCTCCCACACTGGATCTGTGTCATGCACAAATCCCCTGTGGGAGCGTGCTTGCTCGCGAAGGCGTCTGTCCCGTCGCCGCTTAAACCAGCGACATCAACGCCTCACGGCTGAACGGCAGAATGTCTTCCTCACGGCCATCACGCACTTTCTGCGCCCAGTCCGGGTCCACCAGCAACGCACGACCGACCGCCACCAGGTCGAACTCGTCGTTGTTCAAGCGCTCCAGCAGTTTTTCCAGGCTGGCCGGTTGTGCGACCTTGTCGGTGTTGACCATGAACTGCAGGAACTCGCCATCCAGGCCGACACTGCCCACGGTGATCGTCGGCTTGCCGGTGAGTTGGCGGGTCCAGCCTGCCAGGTTCAACTCGGAACCGTCGAACTCCGGCTCCCAGAAGCGGCGGGTCGAGCAGTGGAAAATATCCACGCCCGCGTCGGCCAATGGCTTGAGGAACTCGCCCAAGGCTTGCGGGGTTTGTACCAGGCGTGCGCTGTAGTCCTGCTGCTTCCACTGGGAGAAACGGAAGATGATCGGGAAACCTTCGCCGACCGCGACACGCACGGCCTGGATCAATTCAATGGCGAAGCGCGAGCGGTTGGCCAGGCTGCCGCCGTATTCATCGGTACGCTGGTTGCTGCCTTCCCAGAAGAACTGGTCGACCAGGTAACCGTGGGCGCCGTGGATCTCAACGCCGTCCATGCCGATGCTCTGGGCATCCTTGGCGGCCTGGGCGAACGCAGCGATCACGTCCTGGATATCCTGTTTGGTCATGCCGTGCACCACGACCTGACCTTCCTTCACTTTTTCCGACGGGCCATAACCCGGCACGCTGGCGTCCGGCTCGGTGCCGATACGGCGCACGCTGCCCACATGCCACAGCTGCGGAACGATCTTGCCGCCTTCGGCGTGAACGGCGTCGACGACTTTCTTCCAGCCCGCCAGGGCCGCTTCACCATAGAAATGCGGAACGTTCGGGTAGCCGTTGGAAGCCTTGTGACCGACGGTGGTGCCTTCGGTGATGATCAGGCCGACACCCGCTGCGGCGCGGCGACGGTAGTACTCAATCACTTTGGAATTTGGTACGCCGCCCGGGGAAAAGGAGCGGGTCATCGGCGCCATGACGACGCGGGTCGGCAGTTCGAGGGTGCCGAGGTGGAACGGTTTGAACAGGGCTTGTACAGGCATGGGACGCTCCACGGGAAATAATTTTATGACGACGATAATATGGAGCGGGCGTCGTTTTGAACAGCACTATTGATTGCAGTGATTAAGGACCAAAAGATAGGAAATATTGTAGGAGCGAGCTCGCTCGCGATGGACTGGAGAACGCCGCACCGTATCAGGCTTGCAGCGTTATCGTTGGCGACCATCGCGAGCGGGCTCGCTCCTACAGGGGGAGATATCAGCTCAGCGCTTTTTCAATTGCGTGGACGATGGTCGGATCATCCGGTGCCGTGCGCGGCGAGAACCGAGCCAGTACACGGCCGTCCTTGCCCAGCAGGAAC
The DNA here is from genome assembly GCF_034009455.1 of Pseudomonas sp. P5_109. Lineage (NCBI taxonomy): Bacteria > Pseudomonadati > Pseudomonadota > Gammaproteobacteria > Pseudomonadales > Pseudomonadaceae > Pseudomonas > Pseudomonas sp. P5_109. Next base: position 1,015,905 of record NZ_CP125380.1, on the reverse strand, counting down.
TTCTCGAAGTTCCAGGTGATATCGCCGGGGAATTCCGCGCCCTCGCCCGCCAGCAGGCGATACAACTGATGACGTTCGTGCCCGTTGACTTCCAGCTTGCTGGACAACGGAAAGGTCACGCCATAGTTGAGGCTGCAGAAATCCTTGATCTCTTGTTCGGTCCCCGGTTCCTGCCCGGCAAACTGGTTGCACGGCAGGCCCAATACACTGAAACCTTTAGCCTTGTATTGCTGGTAGAGGTTTTCCAGCGCTGCGTATTGAGGGGTCAAGCCGCATTTGGAGGCGACGTTGACCACCAGTACGACTTGGCCCTTGAAAGGCGCCAGAGGTAGCTCCTGACCATCCAGGGCTGTCAATTTAAGGTCGTGAAAAGCACTCATGACGTACTCCAGATTCCCGTGTTCTTCTCGAAACAGCCACTTGGCGGTGTCGTCAGGGACGGCCGCAGACTAAAAAGGCGCCCTCGGGGCGCCTCTCCAGTTATCTGAGCTTAGCGCAGAAATCAGTGCTGATGGCCACCTTCGCCATGGACGTGGCCATGAGCGATTTCTTCCTGGCTGGCGTCACGGATGGCAACGATCTTGACCTGGAAATTCAGGCGCTGGCCGGCCAACGGGTGGTTGCCGTCAACGGTCACGTCGTCACCGTCCAGATCACGGATGGTCACGATCTGCATCTGGCCGTCCGGAGCGGAAGCGTGGAACTGCATGCCCACTTCCAGCTCGTCGACGCCTTCGAACATGCTGCGGCTCAGGGTGCTGACCAGTTCGGCAGCGTACTCGCCGTAAGCGTCTTCCGGTTCAACGGCTACAGTCAGCTCGTCGCCGACAGCCTTGCCTTCCAGAGCCTTTTCCAGGCCCGGGATGATGTTGCCTGCGCCTTGCAGGTAGACCAGCGGCGCGCCGCCGGCGGAGCTGTCGATGACCTCACCAGCGTCGTTGGTCAGGGTATAGTCGATGGAGACAGCCTTATTGGCGGCGATCAGCATGGGGCGAGACCTTTTGCATAAGAAGATTGAAAGGCCAAGTTTAGCGAAGCAATCGACCGAAAGCGAACACAACCCGGACAAACGGGATTCGACGGTCACAGGCTTCCATCAGGACGAGGACGGCCACTGGGTGGCCGAGCTTTCCTGCGGCCATAGCCAACACCTGCGGCACCAGCCACCCTGGCAATCGCGCGCCTGGGTCATGGACCCTGCACAGCGCCAGGAAAAAATCGGCCAACCCTTTGATTGTGGTTGGTGCGCACAAGGCTCGGTTAGCGATAACCTTGGCGACTGAATTTCGGTAGATCGCCAGCTATAGGCGTTCACCTTTGCCATGCACCTCCAGAGAATCCGCATGCAAACTTTTTTTATCGCGCCCACCGATTTTGGTGTGGGTCTGACCTCCATCAGCCTCGGGCTGGTGCGTACCCTTGAGCGCGCCGGGCTCAAGGTCGGCTTTTTCAAACCGATTGCCCAGCCGCATCCGGGCGACACGGGCCCGGAACGTTCCACCGAACTTGTGGCGCGTACCCACGGCCTGAAGCCGCCTCAGCCACTGGGCCTGGCCCATGTCGAGCGCATGCTTGGCGATGGTCAGCTCGATGAGTTGCTCGAAGAAATCATCACCCTGTATCAGCAGGCTGCCATCGGCAAGGACGTGCTGATTGTCGAAGGCATGGTGCCGACCCGCAGCGCCAGTTACGCCGCGCGGGTCAACCTGCACCTGGCCAAGAGCCTCGACGCCGAGGTGATCCTGGTCTCGGCACCGGAAAACGAAGTGCTGACCGAGCTCTCCGGTCGCGTCGAGTTGCAGGCGCAATTGTTCGGCGGCCCGAAAGACCCGAAAGTCCTCGGCGTGATCCTCAACAAGGTCAAGACCGAGGAAAGCATGGAGGCCTTTGCCACCCGCCTGAAGGAGCATTCGCCACTATTGCGCAGCGGCGATTTCCGCTTGCTCGGCTGCATTCCATTCCAGCCGGAACTGAACGCCCCGCGCACCCGCGACGTCGCCGACCTGATGGGCGCGCAAGTGCTCAACGCCGGTGACTATGAAACCCGGCGCATGACCAAAATCATCATTTGCGCCCGCACCATGCGCAACACCGTGGAGCTGCTCAAGCCCGGCGTGCTGGTGGTGACCCCCGGCGACCGCGACGACATCATCCTCGCCGTCAGCCTCGCGGCCCTGAACGGCGTGCCGCTGGCCGGCCTGCTGCTGACCAGCGACACCCTGCCCGACCCGCGCATCATGGACCTGTGCCGCGGCGCCCTGCAGGCCGGGTTGCCGGTGCTGTCGGTGAGTACCGGCTCCTACGACACCGCCAACCTGCTCAATGGCCTGAACAAGGAAATCCCCATCGATGACCGCGAGCGCGCCGAGATCATCACCGATTTCATCGCCGGCCACCTCGATGCCAACTGGCTGCATCAGCGCTGCGGTACACCGCGCGAGATGCGTTTGTCGCCAGCGGTGTTCCGCTATCAATTGATCCAGCGCGCCCAGGCGGCCAACAAGCGCATCGTGTTGCCCGAAGGCAGCGAACCGCTGACCGTGCAGGCCGCCGCGATCTGCCAGGCCCGCGGCATCGCTCGCTGTGTGTTGCTGGCCAAGCCCGAGGACGTGCAGGCCGTCGCCCGCGCACAGGGCATCGAGCTGCCGCCAGGCCTGGAAATCATCGATCCGGACTCGATCCGCGAGCGCTATGTCGAGCCCATGGTCGCGCTGCGCAAAAGCAAAAGCCTCAACGCGCCGATGGCCGAGCAACAACTGGAAGACACCGTGGTGATCGGTACCATGATGCTGGCCCTGGATGAAGTCGACGGCCTCGTCTCGGGCGTGATCAACACCACCGCCAACACCATCCGCCCCGCCCTGCAACTGATCAAGACCGCGCCTGGCTGCACCCTGGTGTCGTCGGTGTTCTTCATGCTGTTTCCGGAAGAGGTGCTGGTCTACGGCGATTGCGTGATGAACCCGCACCCAAGCGCCAGCGAACTGGCCGAGATCGCCCTGCAAAGCGCCGACTCGGCGGCGGCATTCGGCATCACCCCACGGGTGGCGATGATCAGCTACTCCAGCGGCGAATCGGCCAGCGGTGAAGAGGTCGAGAAAGTCCGCGAAGCCACCCTGCTCGCCCACGAACAACAGCACTCGCTGCTGATCGACGGCCCGTTGCAGTACGACGCCGCCGCCAACGAAAGCGTGGCCCGGCAATTGGCGCCGAACAGCCAGGTGGCCGGTCGTGCCACGGTGTACGTGTTCCCCGACCTCAACACCGGCAACACCACCCACAAGGCTGTGCAGCGCAGCGCCGACTGCGTCAGCCTCGGGCCGATGCTGCAAGGCCTGCGCAAACCGGTGAACGATTTGCCGCGCGGCGCGCAAGTCGATGACATCGTCTACACCATCGCCCTGACCGCGATTCAAGCCGCCAACCGACCTATGGATGTGTAAATGCTGGATTTTCTACCCGCCCCGTTGCGCGGCGTGATCGCCGCGCTGCTGTTGGCACTCAACACGATTTTGCTCTGCTCGTTCCTGTTCTGCGTGGCGCTCGTCAAGGTCTTGCCGTTCGCCCTCACCCAACGCCTCGCCGGCTGGCTGATGAGCCATACCCATGAAGCCTGGATCAGCCTCAACAAAGGCTGGATGAACCTGGTCCGTCGCACCCGCTGGCACATCAGCGGCCTGCAAGGCCTGGACTATCAGCACTCGTACCTGATCACCAGCAACCACCAGAGCTGGGTCGACATCCTGGTGCTGCAATACGTACTCAACCGGCGCATCCAACCGTTGAAGTTCTTTCTCAAGCAGGAGCTGATCTGGGTTCCGGTGATCGGCCTGGCCTGGTGGGCACTGGGCTTCCCGTTCATGAAGCGCTACTCCAAGGCATACCTGGAGAAGCACCCGGAAAAGAAAGGCAAGGACCTGGAAACCACCCGCAAGACCTGTGCGAAATTTCGCGACAATCCGGTGGGCATTTTCAACTTCGTCGAAGGCACGCGCTTCACCGAGGGCAAGCATGCCCAGCAGCAGTCACCGTTCAAGTATTTGCTCAAGGCAAAGGCCGGTGGCATTGCCTTCGTGCTGGATGCCATGGGCGAACAACTGGAGTCGATCGTCAACGTGACCATCCACTATCCGGCAGGTCGTCCTGGCTTCTGGGATTTACTGTGCGGCAACGTCGCGGACGTGGTGGTGCACTTTGAAGAGCTGAAGATTCCGCCGCAGTTCATTGGCAAGAACTACGACCAGGACGGCGAGTACCGATTGCAGTTTCAGGGCTGGATCAATCAGTTGTGGCAGGACAAGGATGCGTTGCTGGAACAGATGCATCGCGAGTATCCAGCGAAGTAATCAGGTGTCTGTTATGGCCTCATCGCTGGCAAGCCAGCTCCCACAGGGACCGTGCTGTTCACAAATTTTGCGAACACCCTCAAAACTGTGGGAGCGGGCTTGCCAGCGAAGACGTTTTCAACAACACAAAAAACCCGCCGATGATCGCTCATTGGCGGGTTTTTCATTTCCGGCTAAGACTTAGATCGCCCCACGCTCACGCAGCAGACTCAGCACTTGCTTGACGCCTTCTTCCAGCGACACGGAGCTCAGTTCCAAGCGATGAAGCTGACGATTACCCACACACCAACGCACTCTTAAGTTCAGCCTGACTCGGGCTTGTCGCTTAAGACTGTCGAATATCCAGTTGGTTTTTACTGAAAATCTGAAGACAAAAATCAGGAACAGACAACTTATATATGGATTTCGCTACACATAACCATCACTTCCACCAGTACAGCATCCATACTCATCACCGCTGTCATCAGAGCCATCATTAATCTCAAGCGGCCCGATAGTTACAACTGGGATAACATCAGGAGGAGCCGGTAAAACAGGAGATATTGGTATATATAGTCCTCCACCGCCTATATTTTCATCGAAAACAGGTACCGCTGAGGGCTGTAGCTCTCCGGTTTCAGATATCCAATTACAGGAAAGCATCTGATTGCCGTAGACATCCCTCAAAGTGTTTTTGTGGACAATTTGCATATCCGGCGCACATACATAGTCAAGGTAGTTTTCCAACCCTTTATCGTTGAAGAAATTTTTGGCATTTGTCGCAATAGCACCAAGCACTTCTGAATTATAAATCGAATATATACCGGTGCCGATAGCTACAACACTTAAGGTAGCAACAACCGAAAATGGCGCCGCTAGCAAAACTGCCATGGTTGCAATCACCCCTGCAACATTACCAACCAGACTGACAACGTCACCCGTCTTGATTTCGCGCCCATCTCTGAAGTCGACCCCTATTTTCAGAAAAGTTATCGTACCGGCGACTATATTGGCCGGCATATTTACAATCGGTACATAAGGACCTGCTAATTTTGTCACCGAGGTAACACTCGCTATCACAGCACCGGTCTGCACCGACTGACTCAGCAATACCATTCCAGTTCCGTTGGCTAAAAACTGATCTGATACTGCAGTCGCCCCCGAGCCAATAGTCACACCATCATTGACGACAGCTACAAATATTTCGGCTTTCCCGGCCATATACTACTCCTTAATCACAGTTTTGAACGCAAGCGTCATCCTTACCTGATCACACTTTACTGAAGGCGATCTCGCCGCATGTGGAACTCGCCCGTCAAAAATCACCACACGCCGCGATTTTGGAAGTACTGATTTAATAATATTTTCTTTTTTGTCATCGTAGAATACGAGCTCACCTCCCCAGGATGTTGGCCAGTGCTCATTACAAAACACGATCACTGTCATCCCTGGGTGCGTCTTGTTATCCCGATGTATAATCGTGTCTTGCCCAAATGTTTGCCCATTTGCATAAACACCTAATAACGTGATTTTGAAATCATGTAATATTGATAACCTTTCCCAGAAGCCGACAAGAAAACGCCAAGATTCACTTCTGTCTAATTCGTCTAAACATGACTTCCGATCCGGCCGACCTTTACCCGCAATAAAAACATGCCAACAAGGCCTAACAAATGGAAGCTCCTCATAATTTGGCCAGCTGTATCTCCAAACGGCGCCCTTGAGTTGAACATTTATGCACTCCTCTTCCCCTTGAGTTAAAAAATCGTCAATTACAAATATCTCATCATCAATCTTATTTATTTTCACAAGCCATCCTTTTCGCTGCACACCTATTCCAAACACCAGTCAAAAAAACAATATAAAGGAAATACAACGATGAAATAAATAACAAAGAAAGCACAAAGTAATTATCGATATTAACTGAGCTAGCCCAGCGCAATATATCTTGACGACTTATCAACAACCCATAATCTTCATCATATACTCCCCAAACAAATTTTTTACTTTCGTCAGTATCTACTGCCACCCACAACCTTCTTGGCTTATCAAAGTCCGTGTACATAACATCACGATTCGAAGCCTCAATGATATATTTGTAAGCAGCGTCATCAACTCCAACCCTCAGATACAAAAAAGATGTTGTCTTTGAAGCTTGTGAATGCCCCCTATATACAAAAGCATCTTTCATAACTAACTTATCAGGAACCGGAGGAACTTCTATCAACCTACTATAAATACAAAGAGAAAAAACAAGATACAACAACAGAACAATTACACAGAAAATGATCTCAAAAGCACTAGAAACATAACCAACCGGAACGGGAAAAATTTTATTTCGCACACCTTGATCCTCAAGCGCAAGCTTACTTTTTAAGCAATCACCGACTTCCTTGCAATTGCTCGACTTGATACAATCTGCGCAAAAACACATCTACCCTGTTGCAAACACTATTCTCACTTACAAAACAATAAAACTTCATAACTTCCGACTTTCTTGTAGTCCATTTCCGGTCAAGGATTCTGACTATTCCTTCTGACTTTAGATTTTCAGAGGCTTCCTGGTTCTGGGATCTGCTATGTGGATACGTGAAAGACGTGGTGGTGCATTTTCAGCAACTGAACATTCCGCTGCAGTTCATCGGCAAGAATTACGATCAGGACGGCGAGTACCGATTGCAGTTCCAGGGTTGGATCAATCAGTTGTGGCAGGACAAGGATGCGTTGCTGGAACAGATGCATCGCGAGTATCCAGCGAAGTATTGAGGTGCCTGTACCGGCCCTATCGCTGGCAAGCCAGCTCCCACAGTGAGCTGCAGTGAATACAAATACTGTGTACGACCGAGAAACCTGTGGGAGCTGGCTTGCCAGCGATAGCAATCTAGAGGCAACAAAAAACCCGCAGACAATCACTTGTCTGCGGGTTTTTCATTTCCGGCTAGCGCTTAGATCGCACCACGCTTGCGCAGCAGCTCTAGCACCTGCTTCACGCCTTCTTCCAGCGACACGGACTGGGTGTCGATGACCAGATCGGCATCCAGCGGCACGTCGTACGGGAAGGACTCGCCCGGGATGTTATCCCCAGCCGCCGCGTACAGGCCTTGCGGATCACGCTCGGCGCAGACCGTTGGCGAAGCCTGGACGTAGACCGTCAGCAGACGCTCCTTGCCGATCAGTTCACGAGCCTGTTCACGACCCTCGGCACTCGGCGCAACGAACGCCGCCAGGGTCAGCAGACCCGCTTCGTTGAACTGACGTGCAACGTGCGCGGCACGACGCCAGTTCTCGGTACGTCCGGCGCGATCCTGTGGCAGACCTTTGTTGAGGTCGTGACGCAGGTTCTGGCCATCGAGTACGAACACCGCACGACCCAGGTCGAACAACTTGCGTTCAACCGCATACGCCAGGGTGCTTTTGCCCGCGCCCGACAAGCCGCTGAACAACACGGTGGCCGGTTGCTGGCCGAAGCGCTGTGCGCGTTCTTCGGTGGCGACGTGGGCCAGTTTGCCGTGGTGCGTGCTGGTGCCATGGGCCAAAGGCTGGGCGACGATCATGCCGGCGCCAACGGTGCCATTGGTCAGGCGGTCGATGATGATGAAGGCGCCGGTGGTGCGGTTGCTGTCGTAACCGTCGAGGGCAATCGGCGCATCGAGCGCGATCTTGACCTTGCCGATTTCGTTCAGCTGCAACGAGCTGGCCGGGCCTTCTTCGAGGGTGTTGACGTCGACCTTGTTGACGATGCTGGCAATGGAGCCAGGCACGTAACTGGTGGCGCGCTTGATGTCGTATTTCTTGCCCGGCAGCATCGGCTCTTCAGCCATCCACACCAGCATGGCCTCGAAGCTGTCGGTCACCGGCGGCACGTTGTCGGCGTGAACCAACAGGTCGCCACGGGAGATGTCGATTTCGTCTTCCATGGTCAGCGTCACAGCCTGACCAGGACCTGCGTGCTCCAACTCACCTTCGAAGGTGACGATGGATTTCACGCGGCTGCTCTTGCCCGACGGCAACACCACGACTTCGTCGCCTTTCTTGACGATGCCGCTGGCCAGCGTACCGGCGAAGCCACGGAAGTTCAGGTTCGGACGGTTGACATACTGCACCGGGAAACGCAGGTCGGTGAAGTTGCGATCGCCCGCCACTTCCACGGTCTCGAGGATTTCCATCAGCGACTGGCCGGTGTACCACGGCGAACGCTCGGACTTGTTCACCACGTTGTCGCCCTTCAGAGCGGACATCGGCACAAAGTGCATGCTGGTGGGCTTCAACTTCAAGCCTTCGGCGAACTGCAGGTAGTCGGCCTTGATCGACTCGAACACGCCCTGGTCGAAGTCCTTGAGGTCCATCTTGTTGATGGCGACGACTATGTGCTTGATGCCCAGCAGGGATGCGATGAAGCTGTGGCGACGGGTCTGGGTCTGCACGCCGTAGCGGGCGTCGACCAGGATGATCGCCAGGTCACAGGTGGAAGCACCGGTGGCCATGTTACGGGTGTACTGCTCATGGCCGGGGGTGTCGGCAATAATGAATTTGCGCTTGGCGGTGGAGAAGTAGCGGTACGCGACATCAATGGTGATGCCCTGCTCGCGCTCCGCCTGCAAGCCGTCGACCAGCAACGCCAGGTCGATGTCTTCACCGGTGGTGCCGACTTTTTTCGAGTCGCGGGTGATCGCTTCCAGGTGATCTTCGTAGATCATCTTGGAGTCGTGCAGCAGGCGCCCGATCAGGGTGCTCTTGCCGTCGTCGACGTTACCGCAGGTCAGAAAGCGCAGCAGCTCTTTACGTTCGTGCTGGCCCAGGTAGGCGAGGATGTCCTCGCTGATCAAATCAGATACGTGCGACATGACAACCCCTTAGAAATAACCCTGACGTTTTTTGTCTTCCATCGAGCCTGCGCCATCGTGGTCGATGACACGGCCCTGGCGCTCGGAAGTTCGCGTCAGGAGCATTTCCTGAATGATGTCCGTGAGGCTTTCGGCCTCGGACTCCACCGCGCCCGTCAACGGGTAGCAACCAAGGGTACGGAAACGCACTTTCTTTTTGACGATGCGCGCTTTGTCTTCATCGCTCAGGTGCTCGAGGATGCGCTCGTCGTCGATCATGATCAGCGTGCCGTTCTTCTCGATGACTTCACGCTCGGCGGCGAAGTACAACGGGACGATCGGGATGCCTTCCAGGTAGATGTACTGCCAGATGTCCAGCTCGGTCCAGTTCGACAACGGGAATACACGAATGGATTCGCCCTTGTTGACCTTGCCGTTGTAGACGTTCCACAGCTCTGGACGCTGGTTCTTCGGGTCCCAGCGGTGCTTGCTGTCGCGGAACGAGTACACGCGCTCTTTGGCACGGGACTTCTCTTCATCGCGACGGGCGCCGCCGAAAGCTGCGTCGAAACCATGCTTGTCGAGTGCCTGCTTGAGGCCCTCGGTCTTCATGATGTCGGTGTGCTTGGCGCTGCCGTGGGTGAACGGGTTGATGTTCTGCGCCACGCCGTCCGGGTTGACGTGGGTGATCAGGTCCAGGCCCAGCTCGGCGACCATCTTGTCACGGAAGGCGTACATCTCCTGGAATTTCCAGCGAGTGTCGACATGCATCACCGGAAACGGCAGCTTGCCCGGGAAGAACGCCTTGCGTGCCAGATGCAGCATCACGGCGGAGTCTTTACCGATGGAGTACAGCATCACCGGGTTGTCGAACTCGGCGGCCACCTCGCGGATGATGTGGATGCTTTCCGCCTCCAGCTGTTTCAGATGCGTCAGTTTGTCGACCATGGCTACTCACGAAAGCTTTCTTATGAACGGCCAGCGGGCCGTGTTCGAGCGGGGATCCTAGCACAGCGACCTCTTCTAATCAGGACGCCAACTAGATCGAAAGAGCATATGAATATGCCCCCGCGTTTGGGCGAAACGCGTTCCCCCCCGTAGGAGCGAGCCTGCTCGCGATGAGCCTGAGAACACCGCGGGGTGTCAGGCTCCCAGCGTTATCGTTGACGACCATCGCGAGCAGGCTCGCTCCTACAGGGATGCGTTTCAGATCGGATTCGGGCAATCGATGAAGATGTGCTCCAGCGCAAAGCGTCGCGCCAGGTAATCCCCCAGTGCCTGAACGCCGTAGCGCTCGGTGGCATGGTGACCGGCGGCGATGAAACTGATGTCGTTTTCCCGGGCACTGTGGAAGGTTTGCTCGGAAGCCTCGCCGCTGAGGTAGAGGTCAACGCCGGCCGAAATGGCCTGATCGATGTAACCCTGGCCGCCACCGGTGCACCAGCCGACGCGGCGGATCATGGCACTGCCTTCGATCAGCAACGGCTCACGCCCCATGACTTCCTGGACGCGACGGGCGAAATCCCGGGGCATCATCGGTTCATTCAGCGAGCCGACCAGGCCGACAATCTTCAGGTTGTCCGGGTCCAGCGGGCCTTCGACGGTGATGTCGAGCTGCCGTGCGAGCTGCACGTTATTGCCGACATCCGGGTGCAGATCCAGCGGCAGGTGATAGGACAACAGGCTGATATCGTGCTTGAGCAGGGTCTTCAAGCGGCGCTGCTTCATGCCGGTGATGCACGGGTTCTCGCCCTTCCAGAAGTAGCCATGATGCACCAGCACCAGGTCGGCATTGGCCTCCACGGCGGCGTCGAGCAAAGCCTGGCTGGCGGTGACGCCACTGACAATGCGCATCACTTGCGGACGGCCCTCGACCTGCAGGCCGTTGGGGCAGTAATCGGCGATTTTGGCGCTGTTGAGGTAACGGTCGGCTTCTTCGACGAGGGTGCTCAGGGCGACGGCCATAAAAGACTCCTAAATATCCCGTTCAGAGGCGCGTGCGGCCTCGTATAATGCGCGTCATTATGAGCGGTCTCATACCGCCTGCAACTCTCTCAGGACGTGCTTAATGCTCAAGGCGCTGCGTTTTTCCGGCTGGCCGCTGTTGGCCGGCGTGCTTGTCGCTCTTTTGATAATCCAGCGTTACCCCGAATGGGTCGGGCTCCCGAGCCTCGACGTCAACCTGCAGCAGGCGCCGCAAACCACCAGCATGCAGCAGGGTCCGGTGTCCTATGCCGACGCCGTGACCACCGCCGCGCCGTCGGTGGTGAACCTCTACACCACCAAAGTCATCAACAAACCCAACCATCCGTTGTTCGAAGATCCGCAGTTCCGGCGCTTCTTCGGCGATAACTCGCCCAAGCAGAAACGCATGGAATCGAGTCTCGGCTCCGGCGTGATCATGAGCCCGGAAGGCTACATCCTGACCAACAACCACGTGACCAGCGGCGCCGACCAGATCGTGGTGGCGCTCAAGGACGGCCGGGAAACCCTGGCGCGGGTGATCGGCAGCGACCCGGAGACTGACCTCGCGGTTCTGAAAATCGACCTGAAAAACCTGCCGTCAATCACCGTGGGGCGCTCCGACAACATCCGCATCGGCGACGTCGCGCTGGCCATCGGCAACCCGTTCGGCGTCGGCCAGACCGTGACCATGGGCATCATCAGCGCCACCGGTCGCAACCAGCTGGGCCTGAACAACTACGAAGACTTCATCCAGACCGACGCCGCCATCAACCCCGGCAACTCCGGCGGTGCGCTGGTGGATGCCATTGGCAACCTGACCGGCATCAACACGGCGATCTTCTCCAAGTCCGGCGGCTCCCAGGGTATCGGTTTCGCGATTCCGGTGAAGCTGGCGATGGAAGTGATGAAGTCGATCATCGAGCACGGCCAGGTGATTCGTGGCTGGCTGGGTATCGAAGTGCAGCCGCTGACCCAGGAATTGGCCGAATCGTTCGGTTTGTCCGGGCGCCCGGGCATTGTCGTGGCGGGGATTTTCCGCGATGGCCCGGCACAGAAGGCCGGCCTGCAACTGGGTGATGTGATTCTTGCCATCGATGGCGAACCGGCCGGAGATGGCCGACGCTCGATGAATCAGGTGGCGCGGATCAAACCGACCGACAAGGTCACGATCCAGGTGATGCGCAACGGCAAGGAGCTCAAGCTGACCGCGGAAATTGGCTTGCGTCCGCCACCGGCACCGGTCAAAGAGAAAGAAGAAGAGTAAGCAGGCGAAACAAACCCCTGTGGGAGCGGGCTTGCTCGCGAAGAACGTTAACGCGGTACATCAGCTACACCGCATTATCGTTCTTCGCGAGCCAGCCTGTTCCCACAAGGGGATAGAGGTGGTTTAGAGGTCGCCCAGGCCGTCGATCAACGCCTGGTTCTGCTCTGGCGTACCGATGGAAATCCGCAGGAACTGGGCAATCCGCTCCTGCTTGAAGTGCCGGACGATCACACCTTGCTCACGCAACTTCGCTGCAAGCGCCGCCGCATCGTGCAGGGGGTGACGGGCGAAAATGAAGTTCGCCGCCGATGGCAGTACTTCAAAACCCTTCTCCTCAAGCTGCGCAACGACCTTCTCGCGATTCTCGATCACCAACCGACAGGTCTTGTCGAAATATTCGCGATCCTCGAACGCGGCAGCGGCGCCGACATTCGCCATGCGGTCCAGCGGATAGGAGTTGAAGCTGTTCTTGATCCGCTCCAGCGCCTCGATCAGGTCCGGATGCCCTACCGCCAGGCCAACCCGCAAGCCGGCCAGTGAACGGGACTTGGACAGGGTCTGGGTCACCAGCAGGTTCGGGTAACGATCGACCAGGGTGATCGCCGTCTCGCCGCCGAAATCGATGTAGGCCTCGTCCACCACGACCACCGAATCCGGGCTGGCCTTGAGGATCTGCTCCACCGCTTCCAGCGCCAGCAGGCAGCCGGTCGGGGCGTTCGGGTTGGGGAAAATGATCCCGCCGTTCGGCCTGGCGTAGTCCGCCGGGTTGATCTGGAACTGCTCATCCAGTGGCACCGCGTCGAACTTGATACCGTATAACCCGCAGTAGACCGGGTAGAAGCTGTAGCTGATGTCCGGGAACAACAGCGGCTGATCGTGCTGCAGCAAACCGTGGAAGATGTGCGCCAGTACTTCATCGGAACCGTTGCCAAGGAAAACCTGGTTACCCTGCACGCCGTAGTATTTGGCGACCGCGTTCTTCAGCAGATCGCTGTTCGGGTCCGGGTACAGGCGCAGGTTGTCATTGAGTTCGGTTTGCATCGCGGCCAAGGCTTTCGGCGATGGACCGTACGGGTTTTCGTTGGTGTTGAGCTTTACCAGTTTTGCCAGCTTCGGCTGCTCACCCGGGACGTAAGGCACCAGATTCTTGACGAACGGGCTCCAGAATTTACTCATGTTCAGTTCCCCTGCTTGTCGTCAACGATGCGATATTCGGCACTACGGGCGTGGGCGGTCAGCGACTCGCCACGGGCCAGCACGGAAGCGGTCTTGCCCAACTCGGAAGCGCCCTGCTCGGAACAGAAGATGATCGACGAGCGCTTCTGGAAGTCGTACACACCCAGCGGCGAAGAGAAGCGCGCAGTGCCAGAGGTCGGCAACACGTGGTTCGGGCCTGCGCAGTAATCACCCAGGGCTTCGGACGTGTGGCGACCCATGAAGATCGCGCCGGCGTGGCGGATCTGCGGCAGCCAGGCTTGCGGATCGGCAACCGACAACTCGAGGTGCTCCGGCGCGATGCGGTTGGCGACTTCGATGGCCTGCGCCATGTCGCGCACCTTGATCAACGCACCTCGGCCATTGATCGAGGTTTCGATGATCGCGGCACGCTCCATGGTCGGCATCAGCTTGGTGATGCTGGCGGCGACCTTGTCGAGGAACTCGGCGTCGGGGCTGACCAGAATGGCCTGGGCGTCTTCGTCGTGTTCGGCCTGGGAGAACAGGTCCATGGCGATCCAGTCCGGATCGGTCTGGCCGTCGCACACCACGAGGATCTCGGAAGGACCGGCGATCATGTCGATGCCGACCTGGCCAAATACGTGGCGCTTGGCAGTGGCGACATAGATGTTGCCCGGACCGACGACCTTGTCGACCTTCGGCACGCTCTCGGTGCCGTAAGCCAATGCGGCAACGGCTTGAGCGCCACCGATGGTGAATACGCGGTCGACGCCGGCGATGCAGGCAGCGGCCAACACCAGCTCGTTGATTTCACCGCGCGGGGTCGGAACGACCATGACCACTTCGGTGACGCCGGCGACCTTGGCCGGAATCGCGTTCATCAACACCGACGAAGGGTACGACGCCTTGCCGCCCGGTACGTATAGACCGGCGCGGTCCAGCGGCGTGACTTTCTGACCCAGCACCGTGCCGTCGGCCTCGGTGTAGCTCCAGGAGTCCTGCTTCTGTTTTTCGTGGTAGCTGCGCACACGAGCGGCGGCAACCTCCAGGGCTTCGCGCTGAGGCACGGAGATGCGGGTGAGCGCCAGTTCCAGACGCTCGCGCGGCAGGATCAGGTCGGCCATGGACTTCACGTCCAGCCCATCGAACTGGCGGGTGAAGTCCACCAGTGCCGCGTCGCCACGCTCACGCACGGCCTTGATGATGTCCAGCACCCGCTGATTGACCGAGTCGTCAGACACACTTTCCCAGCTCAACAGATGATCCAGATGATGCGCGAAATCCGGGTCAGCAGCGTTGAGTCGGCGAATTGCAGTCGGTGCGGTCATAGCGAGAGCCTCATAGGAATGGCAAAAACTCAGGCGCCCGAAGCTAGCACTCCATCCGCTTGGGCACCTGAGAATTCTGGCTATGAGGCGGATAGACGGGCGCGACTTAGCGTCGCGCAGGTGAATCAGCCGCGGTGTCGAGACTCCACTGCCTTGCGCAGGGTGTCGATCAACGCCTGGATACGGGCGTGCTGCATTTTCATCGAAGCCTTGTTGACGATCAGACGGGAGCTGATGGCCGCGATGAAATCCTGTGGCTCCAGGCCGTTGGCCCGCAGCGTGTTACCGGTGTCGACCACGTCGATGATCTTGTCCGCCAGGCCGATCAGCGGCGCCAGCTCCATCGAACCGTAGAGCTTGATGATGTCAACCTGACGGCCCTGCTCGGCGTAGTAGCGCTTGGCAACATTGACGAACTTGGTAGCGATGCGCAGACGGCCCTTGGGCTCGACGGCGCCGACTTTACCGGCGGTCATCAGCTTGCACTGGGCAATTTGCAGGTCCAGCGGCTCGTACAGGCCCTGGCCGCCGTATTCCATCAGCACATCCTTGCCGGCGACGCCGAGGTCGGCAGCACCATGTTCGACATAGGTCGGTACATCGGTGGCACGCACGATCAGCAGACGGACATCGTCCTGAGTCGTGGGAATGATCAGCTTGCGGCTCTTGTCCGGATTCTCGGTCGGCACGATGCCCGCTTCAGCCAGAAGCGGCAAGGTGTCGTCAAGGATGCGGCCCTTGGACAGTGCGATAGTCAGCATGGGAAACGTCAGCCCTTAATCAGGAATCTTATGCCCGGTCGCAATCGGCGCCAGACACGCGTCGAGCCGAAAACCGGCTCGACTTACAACAATTCAACGGGCACTTCCCTGTGCCCATGCAGCGGTACTAGCCCGGAACGCGACGGATCTTGGCGCCCAGCATCTGCAGTTTTTCTTCGATGCACTCGTAGCCACGATCTATGTGGTAGATGCGATCGATCAGCGTGTCGCCTTCGGCGATCAGGGCCGAGATCACCAGGCTGGCCGAAGCACGCAGGTCGGTTGCCATCACTGGCGCGCCCTTGAGCTTTTCGGTACCGGTGACGATCGCGGTGTTGCCTTCGACCTGGATCTTGGCGCCCATGCGGTGCAGCTCGTAGACGTGCATGAAGCGGTTTTCGAAGATCGTCTCGATCACAGCGCCCGTGCCTTCGGCAATGGCGTTGAGGGAGATGAACTGCGCTTGCATGTCGGTCGGGAACGCCGGGTACGGAGCGGTCCGCACGTTAACGGCTTTCGGCCGCTTGCCATGCATGTTGAGCTCGATCCAGTCTTCGCCGGTGGTGATTTCGGCACCGGACTCGCGGAGCTTTTCCAGGACGGCTTCGAGGATGGTCGGATCGGTGTCCTTGACCTTCACACGGCCACCGGTCACCGCCGCCGCCACCAGGTAGGTGCCGGTTTCAATGCGGTCGGGCATCACTTTGTAAGTGGTGGTGTGCAGACGCTCGACGCCATCGATGGTGATGGTATCGGTACCGGCACCGGAGACCTTGGCGCCCATGGCGTTCAGGAAGTTCGCCAGATCGACGACTTCAGGTTCGCGAGCGGCGTTGGCCAGGACGCTGCGGCCCTTGGCCAATGCTGCGGCCATCATGATGTTTTCGGTACCGGTCACGCTGACGGTATCGAAGAAGAAGTGCGCACCGCGCAGGCCGCCTTCAGGCGCCTTGGCCTTGATGTAGCCGCCTTCGACGTCGATGACCGCGCCCATGGCTTCCAGGCCGCGGATGTGCAGGTCAACCGGACGCGAGCCGATGGCGCAACCGCCAGGCAGTGCGACTTCGGCTTCACCGAAACGGGCAACCATCGGGCCCAGTACCAGGATCGATGCACGCATGGTTTTAACCAGTTCGTACGGAGCGATCAGGGTCTTGATGGTGCGCGGATCGATTTCGACGGCCAGTTTCTCGTCGATCACCGGCTCGATACCCATACGACCGAACAGTTCGATCATGGTGGTGATGTCGTGCAGGTGCGGCAGGTTGGCAACGGTCACGGGACCATCGCACAGCAGCGTGGCCGCCAGGATCGGCAGGGCAGAGTTCTTTGCCCCGGAGATGCGGATTTCGCCGTCAAGACGAGCACCGCCAGTAATAATCAATTTATCCATAAGAATCTCGACGCCCTTGGGCTCAGGTGCGCTCGGCCCAGGCCGCGCTGCTGAAAAATTTCATAGTGACCGCATGGATGCTGCCATCGGTGATCCATGGGTTCAAATGGGCATAGATCTGCTGCTGACGCTTCACCGGGCTCAACGCCGCCAGTTCATCGCTAATCACGTTCAGCTGGAAATTGCAGCCTTCGCCCTCGACTTCTACCAACGTTCCGGGCAGCTTTCCTTCTAGGAAGCTCTTCACTTCTACGGCCTGCATGCTCAACCTCAATCGGCGCCCTGTGCGCGCGGGTCGGACATCATACAAAAAAGCCCCGCGCCTGCGAACCCCGCCAAGCAGGACTCAGACGGGGGGCTTCTTTATAGATGCGGGTTAGGGATGCGCCAACAGCTCGGTCATCTCGCTGACCTGAGCGATTTCACGCATGTCTTCCGGCATTCCACGGATACTCAGCGCCTTGCCGGCCGCCTGAGCATCGCGGATGAAACACAGCAGTAACGACAAACCGACACTGCTGGACTTGGTCACCGCCGAGCAATCGACCACCAGCGCCGCGGCCTTGCTGGCCTTGATCAGCGCCTTGCCCTGCTCGCGCAGGCCAGGGCCGGTACGGTAATCCAGCACGCCGCTGAGTCGCAGCTCGCCCGCTTCGTCCATCCGGACTGCCGACTCACTCATTGGGCTGACTGCCCTGGTTTCTGGTCAGTGGCTTCCTTGGCCTTGGCGACTTCCCCGGCCCAACCATTGATGGTCTTGTCCAGGTCGTTGCCATTGCGCTGCATGGCGTCAGCGAACTGATCGCGGAACAGCTTGCCAATGTTGATGCCATTGATGATGACGTTACGCAGCTTCCACTCGCCATTGATCTTTTCAAGCGTGTACGACACTGGATAGATCGCGCCGCTGCTACCCTTGACGACCATGCCAACGCTGGTACGGTCGCCCGACTCGTCTTTGGCCGGCTCAACCGTGATGCCCTGGTTGTTGTACTCCAGCAAGGCATTGCCATAGAACTGGAACAGACCCTTCTTGAAGTTTTCCTCAAAGGTCTTCATTTGCGCAGGCGTGGCTTTGCGCGAGTACTTGACGGTCATGATGCTCTTGGAAATACCTTCGGCGTCCACGACAGGACCGACGATGGTGTTCAGTGCCGTATAGAAGTCCTGCGGGTCCTGCTTGTACTTCTCTTTGTTTGCAGCCAGGTCCGCGAGCATACGATTGGTTGTGTCCTGCACCAGATCGTGCGCCGAGGGCGCCGCTACGGCATGGGACACCAGCGGCAGTGCCGCGAGCAGTACCAACAGGCCACGTCGCAAGGTAGAGATCATTTATACGCTCCTCATTTGGCGTCTTTGCTAACGGTATTGAGCAGGAATTTACCGATCAGGTCCTCGAGCACCAGCGATGACTGCGTGTCATGGATGGTTCCACCATCCTTGAGCAGGGCGTCTTCCCCGCCCACACTGATACCGATGTACTTCTCGCCCAACAGGCCAGCGGTCAGGATAGATGCAGTTGAGTCCGCCGGCAGATTATCGATGCGTTTTTCCAGCTGCATGGTCACCCGACCGGTAAAACTGTCGCGATCCAGATCGATAGCCGTGACCTTGCCGATGGTCACACCGGCCATGGTCACCTTTGCTCTGACAGTCAAACCGGCGATATTGTCAAAGTAGGCGTAAAGTTTATAGGTGTCGGTGCTCGGGCTCGGGGACAGGCCACTGACCCGCAACGCCAACAAGAGCAAAGCCAGGATGCCAGCCAGCAAGAAAAGGCCGACACCGATTTCCAGGGTGCGGTTTTGCATCAGAAATCTCCAAACATCAAGGCGGTCAGAATAAAGTCCAGGCCGAGTACTGCCAACGAGGCATATACAACGGTCTTGGTGGTGGCACGACTGATCCCCTCGGAAGTGGGTTCGCAGTCATAGCCCTGGAATACGGCGATCCAGGTCACGACAAAGGCAAATACGATACTTTTGATGATCCCGTTGAGCACATCCTCGGAGAACGTCACGCTGTTCTGCATGTTCGACCAGTAGGAACCTTCATAGACCCCCAGCCAGTCGACAGCTACCCACGAGCCGCCCCAGATACCCACCACGCTGAAAATCATCGCCAGCACCGGCAAGGAAATGAAACCGGCCCACAAGCGTGGCGCGATGATGTACTTGAGCGGGTCGACCCCGATCATCTCCAGGCTGGACAACTGCTCGGTGGACTTCATGTTGCCGATTTCGGCGGTCAACGCCGAACCTGCGCGCCCGGCGAACAGCAAGGCGGTCACCACCGGCCCCAGCTCACGCAGCAGTGTCAGCGCAACCATCTGCCCGACAGCCTGCTCCGAACCATAGCTGGAAAGAATGTTGAAGCCCTGCAGCGCCAGCACCATGCCGATGAACACCCCGGAGACCACGATGATCACCAGGGACATCACGCCCACCGAATGCAACTGCTTGACCAGCAGCCCGAAGCCGCCACCGATACCGCCCCGACCGAGCAAGGCATGGAACAGGAACAGGGCCGAACGCCCGAACACCGCCAGCACATCGATGCCGGCCTGGCCGAAGCGGCGCACGCGTTCTATCAATGAAATTCTGCGCATCAGCGCTTCCCCAGAAGATCTGCGCGGTAATCCGTCGCTGGAAAGTGGTACGGAACCGGGCCATCGGGTTCACCCGTCATGAACTGCCGAATGCGCGGTTCATCCGAGTTCATCAGCTCGTCCGGGGTCCCCTGCCCCAACACCTGGCCATCGCCCACCACATAAATGTAATCGGCAATGCTCGCGGTCTCGGCCAGATCGTGGGACACCACGATGCTGGTGATGCCCAGCGCATCGTTGAGCAAACGAATCAGGCGCACCAGGACGCCCATGGCGATGGGGTCCTGGCCGACAAAGGGCTCGTCGTACATGAGGATCTGTGGATCGAGAGCAATCGCCCGGGCCAGCGCAACTCGGCGCTTCATGCCGCCGGAAAGCTCGTCGGGCATCAGATCGATGGCACCGCGCAAACCCACGGCCTGCAGCTTGAGCAGGACGATGTCGCGGATCATTTCTTCCGGCAGTTGCGTGTGAACCCGCAGCGGAAAAGCGACGTTCTCGAAGACATCGAGGTCGGTAAACAGTGCGCCGCTCTGAAACAGCACGCCCATATGCTTGCGCGCATCGAACAGGTCACTGCGCGACAGCTTTGGCAGGTTCTGGCCGTTGACCCAGACTTCGCCCTTGGTGGGGCGCAATTGGGCGCCCATCAAACGCAAAAGCGTGGTCTTGCCGCACCCGGAAGGCCCCATGATGCCGGTGACCTTGCCACGCGGGATACGGATATCGACATTATTGAAAATGCTGCGCGCACCGCGCTTGAAGGACAGTCCCTTCAGCTCGACCGCGTAGGCGTTATCGGCACTCATCTAAACTCCTTGCGATGCAGCCTCTCACTCGGACGCCTGGCTTTCTGACGAAAGCACATACCTCCCGGGCAGGCCGAACTGGCGGCGAACTATATCACTGCAAAGGCTGCGCGCCCAAGGCCAAAGCCGAGTCATGTGCAACTGCATAACCGGTTAAAAGCCCCATTTAGAAGGTTTCGGGTAACAAGGAGTGACAATGCGCGACGAACTTGCGTGAGGGATTCGATCATAACCGCTATAATCGCCGCCTTTTCATCAGGCTATACGATTTCTGACATGAGCCAATCCAGCGACCTGATTCAATCTGCACAACGCACCATCCGCCTCGAGGTAGAAGCCGTACAAGGCCTGCTACCCCAAATCGACGCAGATTTCGTACGCGCTTGCGAGATGATTCTGGCCAGCAAAGGCCGCGTGGTCGTGGTCGGCATGGGCAAGTCGGGGCACATCGGCAACAAGATTGCCGCCACCCTGGCCAGCACCGGCACCACGGCCTTTTTTGTGCACCCGGCTGAAGCCAGCCACGGTGACATGGGCATGATTACCCGCGACGACATCATTCTGGCGCTCTCGAACTCCGGTTCCACCAATGAAATCGTGACCCTGCTGCCACTGATCAAGCGCCTGGGCATTCAGCTGATCAGCATGACCGGCAACCCTGGCTCGCCGCTGGCCAAGGCCGCCGAGGTCAACCTCAATGTTCACGTCGAGCACGAAGCCTGCCCGCTGAACCTGGCACCGACCTCGTCGACCACCGCCGCACTGGTCATGGGCGACGCCCTGGCAGTCGCGCTGCTGGAAGCCCGTGGCTTTACCGCCGAAGACTTCGCCTTTTCCCATCCAGGCGGCGCCCTGGGTCGACGCCTGCTACTGAAAGTGGAAAATGTCATGCACGCAGGCCAGGAACTGCCGCAGGTCCAGCGCGGCACCCTGCTCAAGGATGCCCTGATGGAAATGACCCGCAAGGGCCTGGGCATGACCGTCATTCTGGAAGCCGACGGCAAACTGGCCGGAATCTTCACTGACGGTGATTTGCGCCGCACACTGGACCGCAGCATCGATATCCACAGCGCCATCATCGACCAGGTCATGACGGCCCATGGCAAGACCGCACGCGCCGAGATGCTCGCCGCCGAAGCGCTGAAAATCATGGAAGACCATAAAATCAGCGCATTGGTCGTGGTCGACAGCGAAGACCGCCCGGTCGGCGCCCTGAACATGCACGACTTGCTGCGTGCAGGAGTAATGTAATGAGTGCGGACCTGCTGCAACGCGGCAAACAGATCAAGCTGGCGGTGTTCGATGTCGATGGCGTGTTGACCGATGGCCGCCTGTACTTCCTCGAAGACGGCAGCGAATTCAAGACGTTCAACACCCTCGATGGCCAGGGCATCAAGATGCTGATGGCCGCCGGCGTGCAGACCGCCATCATCAGTGGCCGCAAGACCCCGGTGGTCGAGCGGCGCGCCAAAAACCTCGGCATCCCGCATCTGTATCAGGGGCGCGAAGACAAACTGGTGGTGCTCGACGAGCTGTTGGCGCAACTCAACCTGAGCTACGAACAGGTGGCCTACCTCGGCGACGACCTTCCGGACCTGCCGGTGATTCGCCGCGTCGGCCTGGGCATGGCGGTGGCCAATGCCGCCAGTTTCGTGCGTGAACACGCTCACGGCATCACCCTCGCCCGTGGCGGCGAAGGTGCCGCTCGCGAATTCTGCGAATTGATCCTGCGCGCCCAGGACCGCCTCGACGCGGCCAATGCGGCGTACCTGTGAGCCCACTATGCTGAGCAAAAAATTTCGCAACACCCTGATGTTCACTTGCATCGCGGCTATATTTGCCGCGGCTGGCTACTGGAACATCAGCCCGGAACGTTTTCTCGACAAGCCGTTAACGCCGGTCGATGAAAGCATGATCGACTATTACGCCATCAACGCCCACAGCGTGCAGTACCTGCCGGACGGCAAGCTGCAATATGACCTGGTGTCCGACAAGGTCGAGCATCTGAAAGCGACCGAGGTGACACTGCTGACCAACCCTGACCTGAACGTGTTCCGCGGCACTGAATTCCCGTGGCACGTCCAGAGCTTGCGCGGTGAGGTCAACCCCGACGGCACCCAGGTCGAACTGATCGATGACGTACGCATCACGCGCTTCGACGAGAAAAACCGCAAGACCCTGATCACCAGCACCCGCATGACCGTGTTCCCGCAGCAGCAATATGCGCAGACAGAGCAAGACGTTAGAATCGACGGCGCTGGCGGTGTATCGACTGGCAAGGGAATGAAAGCGTATTTGAAAGAAAGCAGGATACACCTGCTATCGAACGTAAGAGGACAGTATGAGGCTCGTTAAAACCCTCCCGATTTTGCTCAGTCTGGGCGCAGCACTGGGAAGCGTGAGCGCCTGGGCTCTGCCGGAAGATCAACAGCAGCCTATCCGCATTCAGGCCGACGATGCCCAACTGGACGACAAGCAAGGTATTGCAACCTATAAGGGTGACGTGATCATCACCCAAGGCTCAATGAAGGTGACCGGCAACACCGTCACCATCACCCGCACGCCGACCGGTGACATCGATGTAGTGACCTCGGTAGGCAACCTGGCGTACTTCGAGCAACTGCAAACCGCTGGCGATCCCAAACCCGTCCAGGGCTGGGGCGTGACCATCCAGTATCACGCGGCACAAAACCGGGTCGTGCTGATTGACAAGGCAAAAGTTGTCGACAAGGACAACAACGTCACCCAGGGCGAGAAAATCGTCTACGACACAGTCAAGAAGCTGGCCAGCGCCGGGCGTGCCACCGGCAGCAAGGTGACCGAGTCGCGTCCGCGCATCGACATGGTGATCCAGCCGAAGAAGAAAACCGACGAGAAAAAGGCCCAGTAATGGCAACTCTGAAAGCTCAGCATCTGGCCAAGAGCTACAAGAGCCGCCAGGTCGTGCGTGATGTCAGCCTGTCCATCGACAGCGGTCAGATCGTCGGCCTGCTTGGCCCTAACGGCGCCGGCAAGACCACCTGCTTCTACATGATCGTCGGCCTGGTGCAGGCCGATCAGGGCCGCGTCCTGATCGATGACCTGGACGTCAGCCACCAGCCGATGCACGGCCGTGCAAAAGCCGGCATTGGCTACCTGCCGCAAGAAGCATCGATCTTCCGCAAACTGTCGGTGGCCGACAACATCATGGCCATCCTCGAGACCCGCAAGGAACTCGACAAGGCCGGTCGGCGCAAAGAGCTGGAAAGCCTGCTGCAGGAATTCCACATCAGCCACATCCGCGACAACCTCGGCATGAGCCTGTCCGGTGGTGAGCGCCGTCGCGTGGAAATCGCCCGCGCCCTGGCCACCAACCCGAAATTCATCCTCCTCGACGAACCCTTCGCCGGCGTGGACCCGATTTCGGTCGGAGACATCAAGCAGATCATTCACCACCTCAAGGCCAAAGGCATTGGCGTGCTGATCACGGACCACAACGTTCGTGAAACCCTGGATATCTGTGAAACCGCCTATATCGTCAATGACGGTCAACTGATCGCCGAAGGCGATGCCGAGACCATCCTGGCCAACCAACTGGTCAAGGAAGTGTACCTGGGCCATGAGTTCCGCCTGTAAACGCTGAGTCGTGCCCAGGCAGTCGCCTGGGCACGTGATCCGCGATACGCCAGCGTTTCATGCGAACAAGCGTGTTCAGCCCTCAAAAAGGGCAGCGCGGCAACACAATTTAATAGTTTTTTATTGTTACAGCGGTCTAGGCAAACCCTTCAGTTTCGGGCATATAATTTGCTTAAGTTTGGCGCCCCGGCGCCCTGTAGTGGATGGCGCATGTGCGCCGGCGAATAAGGTGTTAAGCCCCTGCCATGAAACCATCGCTAGTCTTGAGAATGGGCCAGCAGCTGACGATGACACCGCAGCTGCAACAGGCCATCCGCCTGCTCCAATTGTCGACCCTGGACCTGCAACAGGAAATCCAGGAGGCCCTGGAGTCCAATCCGATGCTCGAACGCCAGGAAGAAGGCGACGACTTCGACAATTCCGACCCCATGGCCGACAACGCCGAACAAAAACCCAACACCGACATCCAGGAACCCTCCTACCAGGAAACCGCCCCGACGGTTGACAGCCTCGATGAGGGTGACTGGAACGAGCGCATCCCCAACGAACTCCCCGTCGACACCGCGTGGGAAGACGTTTACCAGACCAGCGCCAGCAGCCTGCCCAGCAATGACGATGACGAGTGGGACTTCACCACCCGCACCTCTGCCGGTGAAAGCCTGCAAAGCCACTTGCTGTGGCAACTGAACCTGGCACCGATGTCCGACACCGATCGCCTGATCGCCGTGACCCTGATCGACTGCATCAACAATCAGGGCTACCTGGACGAAACCCTCGAGGAAATCCTCGAAGCCTTCGACCCGGAACTGGACATCGAACTGGACGAAATCGAAGCCGTCCTGCACCGCATCCAGCAATTCGAGCCCGCCGGCATCGGCGCCCGCAACCTGGGCGAATGCCTGCTGCTGCAATTGCGCCAGCTACCCGCCAAGACCCCTTGGCTGGCCGAGGCCAAGCGCCTGGTCACCGATTACATCGACCTGCTTGGCAGCCGCGACTACAGCCAGTTGATGCGCCGCATGAAGCTCAAGGAAGACGAGCTGCGCCAGGTCATCGAGCTGGTCCAGAGCCTCAACCCGCGCCCGGGCTCGCAGATCGAGTCCACCGAAGCCGAGTACGTCGTTCCTGACGTTATCGTGCGCAAGGACAACGAGCGCTGGCTGGTGGAGCTGAATCAGGAGTCGGTGCCACGGCTGCGGGTCAACGCCCAGTATGCCGGTTTCGTGCGCCGCGCCGACACCAGCGCCGACAACACCTTCATGCGCAATCAGTTGCAGGAGGCCCGCTGGTTCATCAAGAGCCTGCAAAGCCGCAATGAAACCCTGATGAAGGTTGCCACCCAGATCGTCGAGCATCAGCGCGGATTCCTCGAATATGGCGACGAAGCCATGAAGCCGCTGGTCCTGCATGACATCGCCGAAGCGGTCGGCATGCATGAGTCGACGATTTCACGGGTGACCACCCAGAAGTTCATGCACACCCCCCGGGGAATATATGAACTGAAATACTTTTTCTCCAGCCATGTCAGCACCTCCGAAGGCGGCGAATGCTCGTCCACGGCGATCCGCGCGATCATCAAAAAACTGGTTGCCGCGGAAAATCAGAAAAAGCCGTTGAGTGACAGCAAGATCGCTGGTTTACTGGAGGCACAAGGCATTCAGGTGGCTCGCCGCACCGTCGCCAAGTACCGCGAATCTTTGGGGATCGCGCCTTCGAGCGAACGTAAGCGGTTGATGTAGGGCCACGCCACAGCGTTCCAGTGGTAGATCATCTGATCTACCGCTTTATGCACTGGCAACGAAGGAGAAGCTGTATGCAAGTCAACATCAGTGGACACCAACTGGAAGTGACCGAACCTCTTCGCACCTACATCGGCGAAAAACTCGAACGATTGGAGCGACATTTCGACAAGATCACTAACGTACAGGTCACGATGACCGTCGAAAAGCTGAAGCAGAAAATCGAAGCCACGCTGCATATTCCCGGGAATGAAGTGGTCGCAAACGCGGAACATACTGATATGTACGCGGCGATCGACGCACTCACCGACAAGCTGGATAAACAACTCAAAAAGCATAAGGAAAAGACCCAGAGCCTCCTTCAGGGCGCAACCGGTCGTTAACACTCCCAACCCATGATCCGACTTGAAAGTATCCTGACCCCCGGCCGTTCCCTGGTGAACGTGCCGGGTGGCAGTAAAAAGAAAGCCCTCGAACAAATTGCCAATCTGATCGCCCGCGAAGTGCCGGCTCTGGAGATGCAAGATGTCTTCGAGGCTCTGATTGCCCGTGAAAAACTCGGTTCCACCGGTTTTGGCAACGGCATCGCTATTCCACATTGCCGTCTCAAGGGTTGTGTTTCGCCCATCAGTGCACTGATGCACCTGGACGCCCCTATCGATTTCGACGCCATCGACGGCGCACCGGTTGACCTGCTGTTCGTACTGCTGGTCCCGGAAGCCGCCACCGATGCGCACCTTGAGCTGCTGCGACAGATCGCCAGCATGCTCGACCGCAAGGAAGTTCGCGAAAAACTGCGTAGTGCTACAAGCAACGAAGCCCTGTATCAGGTTGTCCTGGACGAGCAAAACGGTCAGTAATCATGCGCTTGATCATCGTCAGTGGCCGTTCCGGCTCAGGTAAAAGTACCGCCCTCAACGTTCTTGAGGACAACGGCTACTACTGCATCGACAATCTGCCTGCCGGCCTGCTCCCGGAACTGGCCGAACGAGCGTTGATTCATACCGAGCTATTGCAGCCGTTGGTCGCCGTTTCCATTGACGCCCGCAACCTGCCCAGCCACCTGTCACGCTTCCCCGACCTGCTCGAGGAAGTCCGCAGCCGCCACATCCAGTGCGATGTCCTGTATCTGGACGCCGACGAAGAAACCCTGCTCAAGCGCTTCTCGGAAACCCGCCGACGTCACCCCCTGACCAACGCCAACCGCTCGCTGGCCGAAGCCATCAGCGTCGAGAGCGCCCTGCTCGGGCCGATTGCCGACCTCGCCGATCTCAAGATCAACACCACCAGCCTGAACCTGTACCAACTGCGCGACGCCATCAAGCTGCGCCTGTTGAATCAGCCAGAACCCGGCACTGCGTTCCTGGTGGAGTCCTTCGGGTTCAAGCGTGGGATGCCGGTGGACGCCGACCTGGTGTTCGATGTGCGCTGCCTGCCCAACCCTTACTGGAAGCCGGAATTGCGCGAGCAGTCCGGGCTCGATCTACCGGTTGCCGAGTATCTGGCGGCACAGCCGGATGTCGAAGAGATGTTCCAGGACATTTCCACATACCTGCTAAAGTGGCTGCCTCGTTTTGCCGCCAGCAACCGCGCCTACGTCACCATTGCCATTGGCTGCACTGGCGGACATCACCGCTCCGTCTATCTGACCGAGCGTCTGGGACAGGTGCTGCAAAAATCACTGAAGAACGTCCAGGTTCGCCACCGCGACCTCAGCTAAAGGATTCACACCGCGATGCCTGCTCTGGAAATCGAAATCATCAACAAGCTGGGCCTGCATGCCCGCGCTTCTGCAAAATTCGTTGGGGTAGCGGGTCAGTTCCCATGCCAGATCCGCGCCGGTCGCACGCCGGAATCGATGGTCGATGGCAAAAGCATCATGGCGATGATGATGCTGGCCGCCGGCAAAGGCACCACGATCCACTTGAGCACAGAAGGCGAGCAGGAACAGGAAGCGCTGAATGCGCTGGTGGCGTTGATCAACAACTTCTTTGACGAAGGCGAGTAATCCCGCCGAGGGAGCTTTTGTGGCGAGGGGGCTTGCCCCCGTTGGGTCGCGAAGCGGCCCCAAACCGGGTCATCGCAATGCACCAGATACACCGCGTTTGCTGATTTTTACGACTGCTGCGCAGCCGAACGGGGCGATGCGGCGTTCCGACAAGCCCCCTCGCCACAAGAGCCCCTCCCCACAAAGCAACACCACAAATCACGCCAGCGCCGTATCCATCACCATCATCAAACAAAACCCCATCAGCAACCCAAGGCTGGCAAGCTTGTCGTGACCATTGCGACGCGACTCGGGAATCACTTCGTGAGTCACCACCAGCAACATCGCCCCCGCCGCCAGCGCCAGGCCCAAAGGCAGCAGCAACTCTGCCAGACTCACCAGCCAGGCGCACAATAGCGCGAACACCGGTTCGACCAACCCTGATGCGGCACCGATCAGGAACGCCTTGACCCGGGACATCCCTGCCCCAGCCAGCACCAACGCGATCACCAATCCTTCCGGCACATCCTGCAGGGCAATACCCATCGCCAGGCTGTCGGCATCAGCCATGCCGCCACCGGCGGAAACGCCGACCGCCATGCCTTCGGGGATGTTGTGGGCAATGATCGCAAACACAAACAGCCAGATGCGCGGAGGAATGACCGGCCGCTCCAGGGTACCGACCAGCATTTCCGGGCTGGCACCGGAGACCTTCCGGTCCACAAGGAACAACCCGAACGCGCCGAGCATGATGCCGAAGCTGATCAGCCCGCTGGACGCCCAGGGTGACAAGCCAAGCCCTTCGGCGGCAGCAATGCCCGGAACGATCAACGAAAATGCCGTTGCCGCAAGCATCACGCCAGCGCCAAAACCCAGCAAAGTGTCGCTGAGCATCTGCGGCATGCGCCGAATCACCAATACCGGTACCGCACCGAGCGCGGTACCCAGGGCGCAGATCGCACCGCCCTGCAATGCACGCAGCAACTTCGGCTCAAGGTCGAGCCATGCCAGACCATGGGCAACCAATAGGCTCATTCCCGCCAGCAGTAACAGCGATCCAAACGCGTAACGAAACATCCGCCCACTTCCGATCGCCAGTGTTTCAGTGCCCATAGCCCAGCCTTGGATTGTTTTTACAGATGACTTAAACCAGTGTGGCCTGATAGCGCGCAGCGACTTCCGGCCAATTGATCACGTTGTAGAACGCGCTGATGTATTCCGGACGACGGTTCTGATAGCGCAGGTAATAGGCGTGCTCCCAGACGTCGAGGCCCAGAATCGGTGTATTGCCGTTCATTAACGGGCTGTCCTGGTTTCCGCTGCTTTCCACCAGCAGGGTCTTTTGCGGGGTCACGCTCAGCCAGGCCCAGCCACTGCCAAAGCGGGTCAGTGCAGCCTTGGTGAACGCTTCCTTGAAGCTGTCGAGACCACCCAATTGCTCATCGATAGCCTTGGCCAGCGCCCCTTCGGGTTTGCCACCGCCGCCGGGCGCCATGACTTCCCAGAACAACGAATGGTTGGCGTGGCCGCCCCCTTGGTTGATCACCGCCGCGCGCAGCTTTTCCGGCAGTTGCTGAACGGCGGACACCAGTTTCTCCACCGGCCACTCGGCATACTCGGTGCCCTCGACGGCCGCGTTGAGGTTGTTGATGTAGGTCTGGTGGTGCTTGGTGTAGTGGATTTCCATGGTCTGCGCATCGATGTGCGGTTCCAGGGCGTCGTAGGCGTACGGCAAGGCAGGCAAGGTAAAAGCCATGTTCAATGGACTCCATGATGATGAGGCGCAGGCGAAGCGACATCGATGTGCAACAGTCGATGGGTGCGCGGATATTCGCCGTGTTCACTGATGAAATTCAGCAGCTCGACGTAGGTCTTGCTGCTCTGGCGCAACGCGGCTTCACGCAAGGCCTGCGGCAGTCGTGGGTCCTGCATGGTCTGCAACAGCCGTTGATGGACGGCGCACAGGTATTCGGCGCTCTCCTCCGGCTGGTTCAGACGCAAGTGCAGGTCCGCCAGGTTGTGATGGGAAATCACGCAGGCCGCCACCGCTTCGTCGGCATCCGCCCAGCGCTCGAACAACACCTGGGCCAGGGCCAATGCCTGCAGGTACGCCTCGCGGGCATCGACCAGTTCGCCCAGCATGAAAAAGCGATTGGCTCTTTCGATCGTGCGTTTCCAGTGCTCCATGGTGCACCTCCAAAGCGGTAGCGGGGCTTACACGCCGCCCGCGGTGAGTTTTTCCGGGTTGAGCAATTCTTCCAGTTGGCCGCGTGACAGATCGGTGTGTTCCAGCGCAACGTCGATCACCGGCCGGCCCTGCTGATAAGCCTTCTTGGCAATCTCGGCAGCTTTCTGGTAACCGATGATCGGGTTGAGCGCGGTGACCAGAATCGGGTTGCGAGACAACGCTTCCTTGATCCGGCCTTCGTTGACCTTGAAGCTGGCGATGGCCTTGTCCGCCAGCAGGCGGCTGGAGTTGGCCAGCAACTCGATACTGCTCAGCAGGTTCTGGGCGATGATCGGCAGCATCACGTTCAGTTCAAAGTTGCCCGACTGCCCAGCGATGGTGATCACGCTGTCGTTGCCGATGACCTGAGCCGCGACCATCGCGGTGGCCTCGGGAATCACCGGGTTGACCTTGCCGGGCATGATCGAGGAACCCGGTTGCAGCGCTTCCAGTTCGATCTCGCCAAGGCCGGCCAGGGGGCCGGAGTTCATCCAGCGCAGGTCATTGGCGATTTTCATCAGCGACACGGCAGTAGCCTTCAGTTGCCCGGAGACCGCGACGGCGGTGTCCTGGGAACCGATCAGCGCGAACAGGTCCTTGCCTGGCTGGAACTCAACCTGGGTCAATTTGCTCAGCTGCTGGCTGAAACGCGCCGCGAACTCGGGGTGGGCGTTGACACCCGTGCCCACCGCCGTGCCGCCCTGGGCCAGGGCTTGCAGGCTTGGCTGCAAGTCTTGCAGATGGCCGATATTGGCCTTGAGCTGCTGCGCCCAACCGTTGAGCACCTGGCTCATGCGCACCGGCATGGCGTCCATCAGGTGCGTACGCCCGGTCTTGACGTGGTGATGAACCTGCCCGGCCTTGCGCTCGATGACCTGCACCAGATGCGTCAACGCCGGCAGCAATTGCTCATGCAACGCCAGCGCGGCACTGACGTGGATGGTGGTCGGGATGATGTCGTTGCTGCTTTGCCCGCAGTTGACGTGATCGTTGGGGTTCACCGCCTCGCCGAGCAAGCGGCTGGCCAGCGTGGCGATCACTTCGTTGGCATTCATGTTGGAGCTGGTACCGGAACCGGTCTGGAAGACATCCACCGGGAAATGCTGCATGAAATCGCCTTCGAGCAGACCCTGGGCCGCATCGACAATGGCTTTGCCCTGGGCTTCGCCGATCTGCTTGAGCTCGACATTGGTGCGTGCCGCTGCCGCCTTCGCCAGGATCAGCGCGCGGATGAACTGCACCGGCATCGGTTTGCCGCTGATCGGGAAGTTATCCACCGCACGTTGCGTCTGCGCGCCGTACAGGGCGTCTTCCGGGACGTTCAATTCGCCCATGCTGTCGCGTTCGATACGGGTATTACTCATCGGGAGATCCTTGCATCAGTTCTATGAGAGGAATCGAGGGCTGCAACTCACAGGTAGCGAGTTGCCAGGTGTAGCTCTGCCAGCGCTTGAGGCGGCATTTGCACAACGAGAGGCGTTCCAGTTCGCGCAGTGGGCGCCAGGCCTGGTCAAGGCAGTAAGTGCGCCAGTGCCACGGCAGCGCGACATCGGCGGCGGTATCGAGCAACAAACGGAAGGAAGTTTCGGCGACGGTCCAGGGTGAGGTTGCCGTGCAAGCTGCCAGATACCGGCCTTCGGCCAGGTAGTGATCGATCAGGCGAGGCTCGTCGGGGTTCATCGCGCAACGGATCTGGCGACTCATCCAGCGCCAGCTTTCGAGGTAAGGATGCTCGTGCAAGGCAGAACTCATGATCCGGGGCTCATTCGGTAATGAGATTTATTATTAAATGATAATGAGAAACAAAACAAGACTGACAGGGTAAGTGACCTCCTGTGGGAGCGGGCTTGCTCGCGAATAGGGAGTGTCAGGCAACATCACTGCAACTGACACACCGCCTTCGCGAGCAAGCCCGCTCCCACAGGGGACCTGTGTTGTTGCCAGTAAAAAAGGCGCGCCACCCAATGGGTGGCGCGCCTTTTGGTGAAGCGGCCGAGGCTTAGCTGCCCGCCACCGTCATCCGTTCGATCAGCACCGAACCGGTGCGAATGTTGCTGCGCAACTCCAGATCGTTACCCACGGCGACGATCTGCTTGAACATGTCGCGCATGTTGCCGGCGATGGTCACTTCCTGGACCGCGAACTGGATTTCGCCGTTCTCGACCCAGTAACCCGCCGCGCCCCGGGAGTAATCGCCAGTGACCATGTTCAGCCCCTGCCCCATCAACTCGGTGACCAACAGCCCGCGTCCCATGCGCCGCAGCAAGGCCGCCTGGTCTTCATCGCCATGGGTGACGAACAGGTTGTGCACGCCACCGGCGTTGGCGGTGCTCGGCATGCCGAGCTTGCGGCCGGAGTAGGTGCCGAGGATGTACGACACCAGCTCGCCTTTTTCGACGAACGGTTTGGCGTAGGTTGCCAGACCATCACCGTCGAACGCTGCGCTGCCCATGGCCTGCATCAGATGCGGACGCTCGTCGATGGTCAGCCATTCCGGAAACAGCTTCTGACCGAGAGTGCCCTCAAGGAACGAAGACTTGCGATACAGGCTGCCGCCGGAAATCGCCGACAGGAAACTGCCGAACAGCCCCCCGGCCAACTCTGCAGAAAACAGCACCGGCACCTCGCAAGTCGGTACCGGACGCGCGCCCAGACGGCTCGCCGCCCGCTGCGCGGCACGCTGGCCGATGCTGACCGGATCGGCCAGAAGATTGCCCTGCCGATTCACGTCGTACCAGTAATCGCGCTGCATCTGGCCGTCCGCTTCGGCGATCATCACGCAGCTCAAGCTGTGACGAGTAGATGCGTAACCGCCGATGAACCCGTGGCTGTTGCCATAAACCCGGCAGCCCTGGTGGGTGCTGAGGGTCGTGCCGTCGGCGTTCTTGATCCGCGCGTCGGCATCGAAGGCCGCCGCTTCACAGATCAAGGCTTTTTCGATGGCCTGCTCCGGGGTGATGTCCCATTCGTGGAAAAGATCGAAATCCTGCAGGTCCCTGGCCATCAGCGCGGCATCCGCCAGGCCCGAGGCTTCATCTTCGGAAGTGTGCTTGGCGATGGCCAGTGCAGCGGCGACCGTTTCGCGAATCGCCTCCGGACCACTGGCCGAGGTGCTGGCCGAGCCTTTGCGCTGGCCGACGTACAGAGTGATGCCAAAACCCTGATCGCGGTTGAATTCAACGGTTTCGACCTCACGCTGACGCACCGAAGTCGACAAGCCCTGCTCCAGGGACACCGCCACCTCACAGGCACTGGCGCCCTGACGCTTGGCTTCAGCGATGATCTGCTCGACTTGCTCCTGCAGTGCCGGCAATGCTTGTGGGCCGACGCTTTCAACTGCACTCATGCTGTTCTCCACTCAAATTCTGCTTTCGGTAACGGTCATCGAGCGACCGGGCCGGACAAGCGGCCCCCGACTGGTTATCATGGCGGCGTTTCTTTGCGGACGGCCACCATGGTTGATTCTTACGACGACTCCCTCGATACGGGAGAAAAAAGCAAATCCCAGGTCAAACGCGAGCTGCATGCTCTGGTTGACCTTGGCGAGCGCCTTACAACACTCAAGCCTGACTTGCTGGCAAAACTGCCCTTGACCGACGGAATGCGTCGGGCTCTGGCCGATGCGCCCAAGCACACCGCGAACATCGCGCGTAAACGGCACCTTCAGTTCATCGGCAAATTGATGCGCGATCAGGACACTGCCGCCATTCTGGTTCTGCTCGATCAACTCGATGCCTCCACCCGTCAATACAACGAACGCTTCCATAACCTGGAGCGCTGGCGCGATCGTCTGATTGCCGGCGACGATGCCGTTCTGGAAAAATTCGTCGTCGACTACCCGGACGCGGACCGCCAGCAATTGCGTTCCCTGATCCGTCAGGCCCAGCATGAGCTTGCGCAAAACAAGCCTCCTGCTTCCAGCCGTAAAATCTTCAAGTACATCCGTGAGCTGGACGAGACTCAACGCGGTCTGCGTTAATTCTCGAATCGGGTGAGCTGCCTCGCAGCTCACCCGCAGCCTCACTTCTTACGACCCCGTGCCACCCACGGTGATCGCATCAATCTTCAGCGTTGGCTGGCCGACACCCACCGGCACCGACTGCCCATCCTTGCCACACGTGCCCACGCCGCTGTCCAGCGACAGGTCGTTACCGACCATCGACACTTTGCTCATGGCTTCCGGCCCGTTGCCGATCAGCGTTGCGCCTTTGACCGGGGCAGTGATCTTGCCGTCCTCGATCAGGTAGGCCTCGCTGGTGGAGAACACGAACTTGCCACTGGTGATGTCCACCTGACCGCCACCGAGGTTGGCGCAGTAGATGCCTCGTTTCACCGAGGCGATGATTTCCGCCGGATCGCTTTCGCCGGCGAGCATGTAGGTGTTGGTCATGCGCGGCATCGGCAGGTGCGCGTAGGATTCGCGACGGCCGTTACCGGTACGCGCCACACCCATCAGGCGGGCGTTGAGCTTGTCCTGCATATAGCCCTTGAGCACGCCGTTTTCGATCAGCGTGGTGCACTCGGTCGGCGTGCCTTCGTCATCGACGCTCAATGAGCCACGGCGACCGGCCAGGGTGCCGTCATCGACGATAGTGCACAGCTTCGACGCAACCATCTCGCCCATGCGACCGCTGTAGGCCGAACTGCCTTTGCGGTTGAAGTCGCCTTCCAGACCATGACCGACCGCTTCGTGCAGCAGCACACCCGACCAACCGGAACCGAGTACCACCGGGAGGGTACCGGCCGGTGCCGGAATGGCTTCGAGGTTCACCAGCGCCTGGCGCAACGCTTCACGGGCATAGCCCATGGCGCGGTCTTCGCCGAGGAAATAACGGTAATCGGTCCGCCCGCCACCGCCATGACCGCCGCGCTCGCGGCGACCGTTCTGTTCGACGATCACGCTGACGTTGAACCGCACCAGCGGGCGCACATCCGCCGCCAGACCGCCGTCGGTGGAAGCCACCAGAATCCGCTCCCAGACACCGGCCATGCTCACGGTGACTTGCTGGATGCGTGGGTCGAGGGCGCGAGTCGCGGCGTCGACGCGCTTGAGCAAATCGACTTTCTCGGCACGGGTCAGTACTTCCAGGGGATTGTCCGGCGCATACAACTGCGCGACATCCTGGCTGGTAAAGGCTTGTACCGTGCCGTGTTGGCCGGCCCGGGAAATCGAACGGGCGGCACGCGCCGCCGCGCCCAGGGCTTCAAGGGTGATGGCATTGCTGTAGGCAAAACCGGTTTTTTCACCCGATTGCGCGCGCACGCCCACACCTTGGTCAAGGTTGAAGCTGCCTTCCTTGACGATGCCGTCTTCCAGCGCCCAGGACTCGGAGATCTGCCCCTGGAAATACAGGTCGGCCGCATCGATGCCCGGCCCGGCCAGATCGCCGAGCACGCCTTGCAGGCTCTCGATCGTGACGCCACCGGGCGCCAGCAGGTGTTCACTGACTGAGGACAACAACTCGCTCATATGCTTTACGCCTTAAATTCGTCGTTCTGATGCAGGTCGCTGGGCGCCCTGCGAGAAAAAGCGCCGGTGACTGGACACCGGCATCCGCGCCCGGATGGACGCCTGTTCGCTGCTGTCGCGTTCGGCCAGCAGCACGGCCTCGCCTTGATCCTTTTGCGCCAGCACGCGCCCCCAGGGGTCGACGATGGCGGCATGGCCAAAGGTTTCCCGCGGCCCCGGATGCGTCCCGCCCTGGGCAGCCGCGAGCACGTAACACTGGGTCTCGATGGCCCGCGCACGAATCAGCACATCCCAGTGCGCCGCGCCGGTCACCGCCGTGAAGGCCGAAGGGGCGGTAATCAGTTCCGCGCCGGCCGCGCGCAATTCGCTGTACAACTCGGGAAAGCGCAGGTCATAGCAGACCGTCAGGCCGACCCGGCCGACGGGCGTGTCCGCCACGACCACTCCGTTGCCATAAGCATAGTCATCGGATTCACGATAACGGCCACGATTGTCCGCCACGTCGACGTCGAACAGGTGCAGTTTGTCGTAGCGCGCCACCGTTTCGCCTTGGTCATCGACCAGCAACGAGCAGGCATGCGCCTTGGCCGTCGGCTGATCCACCGGCGGCAACGGCAATGTACCGGCCACAATCCATAACCTGAGGTCGCGTGCGGTCTGTTTCAACCAGGGCAGGATCGGGCCTTCGCCCAGCGCTTCAGCGCGGCCGATGTCGGCCACGTCGCGCCGGCCCATGGCGGCGAAGTTTTCCGGCAAAACCGCCAGTTTCGCGCCACCGGCGGCCGCCTGTTCGAGCAGCCGACGAGCCTGGGCCAGATTGACCAGCACATCGCTCTGGCTGACCATTTGAATCACCGCTACAGACATGGCGCACTCCTGGAATCGTATGCGGCCATGCTACTCCATAGGCTTGCCGAGTGCCTTTTCAATAGGACCTCAAAAAGCCTTGTCGAAGGTGATTTTCGGCTCTTTCCATGGTCCCTTGACGGTGTACTTCACACTGGCGAAACGGGCGACCCGGTCACCGATCAGCTTGTCGATCAGGAACAGCGCCCCGCCGACCGCCGGTGCACCGACGATCAACGCGGCAATCGGCAAGTTGTTGGTCACCGGCAAGGTCACCATCAGTTTCGCATCGATCTGATCGGCCACCATGTTCAGGGTGCCGTCGAGTTCGATAGTGCTCGACGGCCCCGTCAGCCGGATCGGCTCTCGGGTGACATACACGCCGTTCGTCCCGACGAGCAGCCCCTTGACCCGGTCATAACTCAGGCCTTTGCCGAACAGGTCGGAGAAGTCCAGGCGCAGGCGCCGGCCGATGGAGTTGAAGTTGAGCAAACCAAATACCCGCAACGCCTGGGCACTGCCTTCGACCTCGACGAACTGACCCTGATTGAGCGTCGCATCGAGCGTGCCGGAGAAGCGTTTGGTCGCCACCCAGGCCGGCGAGCCTGGCCAGCGACCATCGACATCCATATAAAAGTCCTGGCTGGTGACGCTCGGCGCAAACCCCCAGCCCTTGAGCACATCGGCGAGGTTCTTGCCGCTGATGCGCCCCTTGTACCAGCTGTTGCTGGCACCCGGCGCACCTTCCCAGCCACCGCTGCCCACCAAGAGCATGCCCTTGAGGCCCAGATCCAGCGAGTTGAACACGATGCCCTTGTCCGTCGGACGAATCTTCAGCGACCAGCCCCCCACCAGATCCTGGCCCTGGAACAACTGATTGATGGTGATATCCATCGCGGGAATCTTCGTCGGGTCCACCGACGCCAGCGGATCCGGCGAGTTTTCATCGGCCTGCACGGCCGGGTCCGGCGCGGGCAGGCGCACGGTTTGCAGATTGATCGTGATGGGCGTGGCCTTCGAATCAGGAAGGTTTGCGCTGCCTTTGATCTGCTGGCTGTTGAGTTGCAGCGCCCAGGCGGAAGGCTTGCGTGTCACCTGGATCGAAGCCTGATCGAGCGTGGTGCCGATACCGCTGAGCTTGCCCACCTTGAAATCCGCGCCGCTGAGCAATTGCTTGGCACTGCCGCCGGGGTCCTGTCCGGCGTATTTATCCACCAGATCCTTCCACGGGCCCACGTCCAGCTCCGATAGCACACCGCGTATCCGCAGGCCTTTGGTGCCAGGCAACACGGCCTCGCCGCCACCGAGGAACAAATCTCCGCGACCGTCGGCGAAATTGCCGGCCGGGGCGGCGAACGTGAAACTCGCCAGATCCCCGTAGTTGACCCAATAGCGCCGCTCGTCGCCCTGCAAGGTCATGCGGAACGTCGTGTCGCGCCCGGTATCGGTGGTCATGCCGAATGGTGCGGGCAAATCGACGGCCACGCCCTTGAGGCTGGAATTGACCAGCAATTGGCTATCTGGGCCATTCAGGGTCAATTGCAGCTGATAAGGAATCACGCCGGTCACCGGCAGAGGCTGGGTCACCTGCAGCCAGTCGGTCAGCTTCTTGACCTCGACCTGGCCCGACGCGGTCACCCGGGTATTGAGTTTACCCGGGCTGCCATCGGCAAAAATCTGCGCGGTGACCGGTTTGTCGAACGCCCGTGCGCTGATGTTCTGCCCGCTCAGGCCTTTGCCACTGTCAAAACGGAAGTCACCATTGAGCTGAGTCAGTTCCAGCACGGGTTCGGCCAGCTTCAAGCGTGCCTTGGCGGTCTTGAAATCGACGAGGATCTTCGGCTCTTCGCCTTTTGCCAGGGGAATATCCAGCTTCAACTTGCCTTGCAGGTCCCCTTCGCCTTCCCAGCCGGCGAAGGTTGCTCCGGTGCCGATCGGCGCTTGCTGGAGGATTTTCAGGCCATCGCCCAAACCGCCGGCAAATCCGCCATCGAGGAACAAATGAACGTTCTGCCCGGCCGGCACGTGAGGAATGTTGACGTAAACATCGTTGACCTGGGTGTCGAGCAACTGGCCCTTGCTGGCCAGAACCCGTACGCCGCTGTCTTCGACAAACACATCGCCGCTGACCTTGCTGACATGGGGCCAGCCCGGCTGGAAGGCCAGTTCGGCATCGTGAACCTTGAAGTACAGGCTGATGCTGCGATCCACGTCTGCGGCACCGTGGTTGAGCGACCCTTGATACTGGAAGAAGCCTTGATCCACCGCGCCCTTGAGAATCGCGGTGCGCAGCCATTCGTCCAGTGCCGGGCTGAGGACCTCCGGCAAGTACTTGGCGGTGTAGCGACCGTCACCGTCGACCAGGCCGACCCGCAGGTCCATGTAGTCTTCCTGGGTGTGATCGAAATGCAGGCGAATCAGGAAGTCGCCGGCAATCTTGCCTTCCTCGCCCAGCACTTTCAGGTATGGCGCGATCAGGGTGAAACTCTCTTTATCGAGCTTCCAGGTCAGCCGCGCATTGGCCTGGATGTACTGCCATGGCTTGGCGAAGATCGGGTCCAGGTGCAGCATGAAATCCTTGCTGTCCATGCGCAGTTCGCCCTGTCCCAGGTCACCGCTGATGCTGCCGCTGACATTTCGCGCCGCCGGCGCACCGTGATAGGCATCGAAGCCTACCTGGTCGAGGTTGGCGGCAAAGCCGAACTTGCTGTCGTCGGTGGCATTGGGACGGAAGTCAACCAGCACGTTACGCAGGCCACCCGTGACCTTGAGCCGCTCGACGACCGTGGCAAAACCTTCTGGCAATGGCGCCAGCGCGTTGAGCAGCGGGGTCAGCGGAGTGAGATCTACCCGGTCGGCTTGCAGGTGCCAGAGCTCTTTGGTTTTATCGGTGGCCGCGCTTTGCGTGAGCTGCAGATGCGTTTCCCAGCGGGTCTCGCCGAGGTTCATCGCCAGGGAGTCCAGAGTCACCTGCACGCCTTCGGCATTGCGCTGGAAATAACCGTTGAGCGCCAGGTTGTTGATCTGGATCGGCTTGCGCTCGGCAAACGCGCCCTTGAGTTGTGGCGCGTTCAGGCGCACTGCCGCGCTTTGCAAGGCGCCTTTGCCCCAGGTCGCCCACAGTTCGCCGCCAGCC
This sequence comes from Pseudomonas sp. P5_109, assembly GCF_034009455.1. Taxonomy (NCBI): domain Bacteria; kingdom Pseudomonadati; phylum Pseudomonadota; class Gammaproteobacteria; order Pseudomonadales; family Pseudomonadaceae; genus Pseudomonas; species Pseudomonas sp. P5_109. The sequence goes on along the minus strand of NZ_CP125380.1, from coordinate 976,433 downwards.
TTGATCTCGGAGAAATTCCATAGCTGGCTTACGCGCTCGGGCAACCACTTCGACCAGTCGCTTTGCGGCAGGCTCAGGTAGACCTCGGCCTCACCGTCCTGCCATTGGCTGGCACGAATGCGGGTACGCAGACTCATGGCCACCGGTTGGCCGTCCGGCAGGGTCAGGCGGGCGTCGAGTCGCTGCCGCGACGCACCGGTTTTCAGATTGAGACCGACGTAGGTCAGGGTCATCGGCGAATGTGCGAATGGCTGCAAAGTCACCTGACTGTCGAGCACCGACAGCTGCTGGATCATCTGCATGCGATTGAGCAACTGTTCCGGATCGGTGGGTTGATCCTGTTGCACCGGCAAACCTTCCAGAGCCCATTGACCGTCGTCGCTTTCCTTGACGCTGATCCTCAGGCCGCTGAGTTGCAGATGAGCGATGCGTACCTGACGGGCCAGCAGACTGGCCCAAAGGTCCGGCACCGCGCGCACCTGATCCAGGTGCAGGGCATTGGCGCCCTCGCCGACCGTCACGTCGCGAGCCATCAATATGGGGGCGAATCCACTCCAGTTGCCTTCGAGCTCGCCGATCTGCAACCGCATGCCCAAGGCATCGCTGGCTTTGGTTTCGATGTCGGCACGGTACTCGGCGACCAGCGGCGTCAGCTCCCGGCCAAGGCTGACGTAAAGCGCCATCAACACCAAAACCAACGCGCACAGGCCCAGACCCCAGCGGGTCAGTGCGGCCAAAATGCGTGTCAGACGGTCCATGTCAGGTGGCTCCCATGGCAAAAGTTTTGCAAAAAGCTGAGGCCAGCCATTCTCGAACAATCAAAGCGAAACGCTTCAGAGCAGCACCACGTCGTATTGTTCCTGGGAATACATGGTTTCGACCTGGAAACGAATGGTGCGCCCGATAAACCCTTCCAGCTCGGCGACGTTGCCCGATTCTTCGTCGAGCAGGCGGTCGACAACTTTCTGGTTTGCCAATACACGATAGCCTTCCGCCTGATAGGCGCGAGCCTCACGCAGGATTTCGCGGAAGATTTCGTAGCAGACAGTTTCAGGGGTCTTGAGCTTGCCGCGTCCCTGACAGGCATTGCACGGCTCGCACAACACTTGCTCAAGGCTTTCGCGGGTGCGCTTGCGGGTCATCTGCACCAGGCCCAGTTCGGTAATACCGATGATGTTGGTCTTGGCGTGATCGCGCTCGAGCTGTTTCTCCAGCGTGCGCAATACCTGGCGCTGGTGTTCTTCATCTTCCATGTCGATGAAGTCGATGATGATGATCCCGCCGAGATTGCGCAGGCGCAATTGCCGGGCAATGGCCGTCGCGGCTTCGAGGTTGGTCTTGAAGATGGTTTCTTCGAGGTTGCGATGGCCGACGAACGCCCCGGTGTTGACGTCGATGGTGCTCATGGCTTCCGCCGGGTCGACCACCAGATAACCGCCGGACTTCAGCGGGACCTTGCGTTCGAGTGCTTTCTGGATTTCGTCTTCGACGCCATACAGGTCGAAAATGGGTCGCTCACCCGGGTAATGTTCCAGACGATCGGCAATCTCGGGCATCAATTCGGCGACGAATTGCGTGGTTTTCTGGAAGGTTTCCCGGGAGTCGATGCGGATCTTCTCGATTTTCGGGCTCACCAGGTCACGCAGGGTGCGCAGCGCCAGACCGAGGTCTTCGTAGATCACGCTGGGCGCGCTGATGGTTATGATCTGGGCGCTGATCTGATCCCAGAGCCTTCGCAGGTAGCGGATGTCCATGAGGATTTCATCGGCGCCGGCACCTTCGGCTGCCGTGCGCAGAATGAAACCGCCGGCTTCCTTGATCCCTTCCTTGGCCACGCAATCGGTGACCACTTGCTTGAGGCGTTCGCGCTCGGCTTCGTCTTCGATCTTCAGGGAGATACCGACATGGGCCGTGCGAGGCATGTACACCAGGTAACGCGAAGGGATCGACAACTGAGTGGTCAGGCGCGCGCCTTTTGAACCGATCGGGTCCTTGGTGACTTGCACCACCAGGCTCTGGCCTTCGTGCACCAGTGCACTGATGCTCTCGACCGCCGGGCCTTCGCGCAGGGAAATTTCCGACGCATGAATGAATGCGGCCCGGTCCAGGCCGATATCGACGAATGCCGCCTGCATCCCCGGCAAGACCCGCACGACTTTGCCTTTATAGATATTGCCGACGATCCCGCGCTTTTGCGTACGCTCGACGTGGACCTCTTGCAGGACACCGTTTTCGACCACCGCCACGCGCGACTCCATCGGCGTGATGTTGATCAGAATCTCTTCACTCATGGCAGGGTCTCGTTCAGGCATGTTCACGATAATGGCCGCATCTGTTCAGGACGACGCTTAAAGCGCGTTCAGGGGTTGCCAACAGGGTATGCCGAAATGGCCGAGCAGTTCCGCGGTTTCGCACAGCGGTAGTCCGACCACCGCTGAATAACTTCCATTGAGCCCGGCGACAAACACCGCACCCAGTCCTTGAATGCCATAACCGCCCGCCTTGTCCCTTGGTTCACCGCTGGCCCAGTAGGCTGCGGCTTCGTCACGACTGATATCACGAAAACGCACGCGACTGGTGACCACCCGGGACTCGCACCGTTCGCCATCGAGCACGGCGATCGCGGTCAGGACTTCATGCTCACACCCTGACAACATCATCAGCATGGCGCAGGCATCCGCCTGATCAACCGGTTTGCCGAGTATTTTTCCATCGAGCACCACGGCGGTATCGGCGCCGAGCACGCAGAACGGTGCGCCGGACACGACAACGCCGCGCCCGGCCTCGGCCTTGCCGCGCGCCAGACGCTCGACATAGGCCGTTGGGGATTCCTGGAATACAGGGGTTTCATCAAATTCCGCACTGACGGGGCAGAACGCAACGCCGATCTGCGTGAGCAGTTCACGCCGACGTGGCGAGCCAGAGGCGAGGTACAACCGTTTCATCAAGACCTCTCCCTGTCTAATGCCTGAGCGAATTAATTGATTTTGTAGCGTCGACGCAGTCCGCGCAAACCGAAACTGATCCAGGGCCAGAGCAATGCGCTGACCAGCGCCGGCAATACCAGCGCCAGCGTTGGCTGGCGATTGCCGGTCAAGGCGCTGAGCCACAGCTGTACAAGCTGGGCGAGGCCGAAGATCACCAGGATCACCAGGCTCTGCTGCCACATCGGGAACATCCGCAGACGTTGTTGCAGCGCCAGTACCAGGTACGTGATGAGGGTCAGGATCAAGGCGTTCTGCCCCAGGAGCGTGCCGTAGAGCACGTCCTCGGCCAGGCCCAGGCAAAACGCCGTCACCATCCCGACGGTCTGCGGCAGGTTCAACGCCCAGAATGCCAGCAACAAGGCCAGCCACAGTGGGCGCAGGATTTCCATGAATTGCGGCAGAGGCGAAACGCTCAAGAGCAGACCGACGGCGAACGTCAGCCAGACAATCCAGCCGTTTCGGGATGCTTTTACACCGGCCATTATTCTCTTCCCACAGGAGTGGCCGGCGCAGAGGCCGGCGGCTTGGCGGCAGGCTTCGCAGCAACGGGCTTGGTGGCCGGCGGTTTAGCGGCCGCCGGTTTGGCTGGCGCGGTGGCCGGTTTTACCGGCGCAGCGGTTACCGGGGTCGCCGTGGCAGGTGCAGCAGGCGCCGCGGGTGCAGCGGCCGGCACAGCCGGGGTGACCAGTTTCGGCACCGTCGCCGGAATGATTGGCCCGCCGCCCTGTGCATCCAGGCTTTCCTGGGCCTGGGCCGCATCGTTGGCGCGTTCTTCCGGAGTACGGGTGTCGCTGAAGACCAGCAACAGGTAGCGGCTGCGGTTCAATGCGGCGGTCGGTACCGCGCGGACGATGGCGAACGGCTGGCCGGAATCGTGGATCACTTCCTTGACCGTCGCTACCGGGTAACCCGCCGGAAAGCGCTGACCGAGACCGGAGCTGACGAGCAAATCACCTTCCTTGATGTCGGCGGTGTCAGCCACGTGACGCAACTCCAGGCGCTCCGGGTTGCCGGTACCGCTGGCAATCGCCCGCAGACCGTTACGGTTTACCTGAACGGGAATGCTATGAGTGGAGTCGGTCAGCAGCAGAACGCGGGAGGTATAAGGCATCAACTCCACCACCTGCCCCATCAGACCACGGGCATCGAGCACCGGCTGGCCGAGGACCACGCCGTCGCGCTCACCTTTATTGATGATGATGCGATGGGTGAAGGGATTGGGGTCCATGCCGATCAACTCGGCCACTTCGACCTTTTCATTGACCAGGGCCGAAGAGTTGAGCAACTCACGCAGCCGAACGTTCTGCTCGGTCAGGGAGGCAAGCTTCTGCATGCGCCCCTGCAACAGCAGGTTTTCGCTTTTGAGTTTTTCGTTTTCGGCGACGAGTTCGGTCCGGCTGCCAAACTGACTGGCAACGCCTTCCCACAGTCGTCCGGGCAGGTCGGTGATCCAGTAGGCGTCCATCAGCACCAGCGACATCTGGCTGCGTGCGGGCTTGAGCAGACTGAAACGGGCATCGACCACCATCAGCGCGACCGATAGCACGACCAGCACCAACAGGCGCACGCCCAGTGAAGGGCCCTTGGTGAAAAGCGGTTTAATAAGCCGCTCCTCCCAGGCAAATGTTCTGTTTATTCATACGGCAGCAATCCGGCCTGGATGCAGACTGACAGAAGATAAACGCGAACAGGCAGCACTGCAAAGTGCCGCCTGCGCGCTCAACAGCATAGAGGCAATCCGGCGACTTACTCGCTGGAAAGCAGGTCCATGGTGTGTTTATCCATCATTTCCAATGCACGGCCACCGCCGCGAGCAACGCAGGTCAGCGGGTCTTCGGCAACGATCACCGGCAGACCGGTTTCCTGGGCCAGCAATTTGTCCAGGTCACGCAGCAGGGCGCCACCACCGGTCAGCACCAGGCCACGCTCGGCGATGTCGGAAGCCAATTCCGGCGGCGATTGCTCCAGGGCGCTTTTCACGGCCTGAACGATGGTTGCCAAGGACTCTTGCAGAGCTTCCAGCACTTCGTTGGAGTTCAGGGTGAATGCGCGTGGAACGCCTTCGGCCAGGTTACGGCCACGAACGTCGACTTCGCGAACTTCGCCGCCCGGGTAGGCGGTACCGATTTCCTGCTTGATGCGCTCGGCGGTGGATTCGCCGATCAGGCTGCCGTAGTTGCGACGCACGTAGGTGATGATCGCTTCGTCGAAGCGGTCGCCGCCAACGCGGACGGATTCGGCGTAAACCACACCGTTCAGGGAGATCAGCGCGATTTCGGTGGTACCACCACCGATATCCACGACCATCGAACCGCGAGCTTCTTCAACCGGCAGGCCGGCACCGATCGCAGCGGCCATTGGCTCTTCGATCAGGAATACTTCACGGGCACCGGCACCGAGGGCCGATTCGCGGATGGCGCGACGCTCAACCTGGGTGGATTTGCATGGAACGCAGATCAACACGCGAGGGCTCGGCTGCAGGAAGCTGTTTTCGTGAACCTTGTTGATGAAGTACTGCAGCATTTTTTCGCAAACGCTGAAGTCGGCGATCACGCCGTCCTTCATCGGACGAATGGCAGCAATGTTGCCCGGTGTACGGCCGAGCATGCGCTTGGCTTCGGTGCCGACAGCAACGACACTTTTCTGGTTACCGTGTGTCCGAATGGCCACAACGGAGGGCTCATTCAGGACGATACCGCGCTCGCGCACGTAAATAAGGGTGTTGGCAGTGCCCAGGTCAATGGAAAGATCGCTGGAAAACATGCCACGCAGTTTCTTGAACATGGGAAAGGGACCCTAGGCAACGCGTGGGTAAAAAAGTGCGGCAAACTCTAACAACGACAGGGATTTTGGGCAAGGCGCCAATATGTTAAATTGGCCGCTTTTCTGTGCACCAAGCCCCACAATCGCGGCCTTATGACCGTAGAAGTGCGGTAGTGTTCCGACAATCTAACACACGGACGCCGTCCGTTTTGTTTTCCACTGGAGAATCCCAATGGCGCTTGAACGCTCCGACGTGGAAAAAATCGCTCATCTGGCCTGCCTTGGCCTCAATGATGCCGATCTTCCACACATCACTTCGGCCCTCAACAGCATTCTCGGGCTGGTCGACGAAATGCAGGCGGTCAATACCGACGGTATCGAACCGCTGGCCCACCCACTGGAAGCCAGCCAGCGCCTGCGCGCAGACGTCGTGACCGAGACCAATCACCGCGAGGCCTACCAGTCCATCGCACCAGCGGTCGAAAACGGCCTGTACCTGGTTCCGAAAGTCATCGACTAATAGGGAAAGAGCCTGCAATGCATCAATTGACTCTGGCCGAGATCGCCCGCGGACTCGCCGATAGAAAGTTTTCCTCCGAAGAGCTGACCAAAGTCCTGCTGGCGCGCATCGCCCAGCTCGATCCGCAGCTCAACAGTTTCATCAGCCTCACCGAGGACCTGGCGCTGACGCAGGCGAAAGCCGCCGACGCCCGCCGGGCCAATGGTGAGAGCGGCGCCCTGCTCGGCGCGCCGATCGCCCACAAAGACCTGTTCTGCACCCAGGGCATTCGCACCAGCTGCGGCTCGAAGATGCTCGACAACTTCAAGGCACCGTACGACGCCACGGTCGTCGCCAAGCTGGCCGCTGCCGGGGCCGTGACCCTGGGCAAGACCAACATGGACGAATTCGCCATGGGTTCGGCCAACGAGTCGAGCTACTACGGCGCGGTGAAGAACCCGTGGAACCTCGAACACGTACCGGGCGGTTCGTCCGGCGGCTCCGCTGCGGCAGTTGCCGCTCGTCTGTTGCCAGCCGCTACCGGCACCGACACCGGCGGTTCAATCCGTCAGCCGGCGGCCCTGACCAACCTCACCGGCCTGAAACCGACGTACGGTCGCGTTTCGCGCTGGGGCATGATTGCCTACGCCTCCAGTCTCGATCAGGGCGGCCCGATGGCGCGCACCGCCGAAGACTGCGCAATATTGTTGCAAGGTATGGCCGGCTTCGATCCGAACGACTCCACCAGCATCGATGAACCCGTGCCGGACTACAGCGCCAGCCTTACCGGCTCGCTGCAAGGCCTGCGCATCGGCGTGCCGAAAGAGTATTTCAGTGCCGGTCTCGACCCGCGCATCGCCGAGCTGATCCACAACAGCGTCAAGGAGCTGGAAAAGCTCGGCGCCGTGATCAAGGAAATCAGCCTGCCGAACATGCAGCACGCGATTCCTGCGTACTACGTGATCGCCCCGGCGGAAGCGTCCTCCAACCTGTCGCGTTTCGACGGCGTGCGCTTCGGCTACCGCTGCGAAAACCCGGTCAACCTGATCGACCTGTACAAGCGTTCCCGTGGCGAAGGCTTCGGGCCGGAAGTGCAGCGCCGGATCATGGTCGGTGCCTATGCACTGTCCGCCGGTTACTACGACGCCTACTACCTCAAGGCGCAGAAGATCCGTCGCTTGATCAAGAACGACTTCATGGCAGCCTTCAATGAGGTCGACATCATCCTCGGCCCAACCACGCCGAACCCGGCCTGGAAGCTTGGCGCCAAGAACAGCGACCCGGTTGCCGCGTACCTGGAAGACGTCTACACCATCACCGCCAACCTCGCAGGTCTGCCGGGCTTGTCCATGCCTGCAGGTTTTGTCGACGGCCTGCCGGTCGGCGTGCAACTGCTCGCCCCGTATTTCCAGGAAGGTCGCCTGTTGAACGTTGCCCACCAGTATCAGTTACACACTGACTGGCACACCCGCACCCCAACCGGCTTCTGAGGAGACACACATGCAATGGGAAGTCGTGATCGGGCTGGAGATTCACACCCAGCTCACCACCCGGTCGAAAATCTTTTCCGGTAGTTCCACCACCTTCGGTTCCGAGCCGAACACCCAGGCCAGCCTGATCGACCTGGGCATGCCTGGCGTGCTGCCGGTGCTGAACCAGGAAGCGGTGCGCATGGCGGTGATGTTCGGTCTGGCGATTGACGCCGAGATCGGCCAGCACAACGTGTTCGCCCGTAAAAACTATTTCTACCCGGACCTGCCCAAGGGCTACCAGATCAGCCAGATGGAATTGCCGATCGTCGGCAAGGGCCACCTGGACATCGCCCTGGAAGACGGCACGGTCAAACGTGTCGGCATCACCCGCGCGCACCTGGAAGAAGACGCCGGCAAGAGCCTGCACGAAGAATTCAGCGGCGCCAGCGGCATCGACCTGAACCGTGCCGGCACGCCGTTGCTGGAAATCGTTTCCGAGCCGGACATGCGCAGCGCCAAGGAAGCCGTGGCTTACGTCAAGGCAATCCACGCGCTGGTGCGTTACTTGGGGATTTGCGACGGCAACATGGCCGAAGGCTCGCTGCGTTGCGACTGCAACGTGTCGATCCGTCCGAAAGGCCAGGTCGAGTTCGGCACCCGCTGCGAGATCAAGAACGTCAACTCGTTCCGTTTTATCGAGAAGGCGATCAACTCCGAGATCCAGCGTCAGATCGAGCTGATCGAAGACGGCGGCAAAGTCATCCAGCAGACCCGCCTGTACGATCCAAACAAGGACGAAACCCGTCCGATGCGCAGCAAGGAGGAAGCCAACGACTACCGTTACTTCCCCGATCCGGATCTGCTGCCAGTCGTGATCGAGAGCTCGTTCCTCGATGACGTGCGCGCCACACTGCCAGAATTGCCGCCGCAGAAACGCGAGCGTTTCCAGGAACAGTTCGGTCTGTCGGTCTACGACGCCAGCGTCCTGGCCACCAGCCGCGAGCAGGCCGATTACTTCGAGAAAGTCGCGAGCATCGGCGGCGACGCCAAACTGGCGGCGAACTGGGTGATGGTCGAACTGGGCAGCCTGCTCAACAAGCAAGGCCTGGACATCGAAGAGTCGCCGGTTTCCGCCGAGCTTCTGGGCGGCATGCTGCTGCGCATCAAGGACAACACCATCTCCGGCAAGATCGCCAAGGTAGTGTTTGAAGCGATGGCCAACGGCGAAGGCAGCGCGGACGAGATCATCGACAAGCGCGGCCTCAAGCAAGTGACCGACACCGGCGCCATCTCGGCGGTGCTGGACGAAATGCTCGCGGCCAACGCCGAGCAGGTCGAGCAATACCGCGCCGCAGACGAAGCCAAGCGCGGCAAGATGTTCGGCTTCTTTGTCGGCCAGGCCATGAAAGCCTCCAAAGGCAAGGCCAACCCGCAACAGGTCAACGAACTGCTCAAAAGCAAGCTCGAAGGCTGATGAGAATGGAGCCAGTTCTAAAATCTGGCTCCATTCCCTGTGGGAGCGGGCTTTTGTGGCGAGGGGGCTTGCCCCCGCTGGGTCGCGAAGCGGCCCCAATTTCCGGATTCGGTTTGCATCTAACAAATCGTGTTTCGAAATTTTGGGACTGCTACGCAGTCCAACGGGGGCAAGCCCCCTCGCCACATTGGCTCTATCCCACATTTGTTTCGGGAAACCTTCGAATGAAACGTCTGCTCGGCGCCTGCGCCCTCCTCTCGCTGCTCGCCGGTTGCGCCAGCACCGACACCGTCGACCCGCACGGCTACGACAAAACCGGCGTGGCTTCGTACTACGGTGCCAAACACCAAGGCAAACGCACCGCCAGTGGCGAGCGTTTCGACAAGAATTCCATGACCGCCGCCCATCGCCAGCTACCCTTCGGTACGCGGGTGAAGGTGACCAACCTGAATAACGACAAATCCTGCGTGGTACGCATCAATGATCGTGGGCCGCACACCCGTGGCCGTCTGATCGATCTGTCCCACGAAGCCGCCGAACGCCTGGGCATGCTGCGCAGCGGCACCGCACGGGTTCGCGTGCAAGCCCTCGACGACTGACCGATGGAGCCCCGACCATTTTCGGACTAGCCGATTTGCCCCTGATCAGCGTGATCGAATTGCTCAGCGGATTGCTCCTGCTGATTGTCGGCGCCGAATTGATGGTCCGCGCCGCCGTCCGCATTGCCGCGCGGCTGCACATACGTCCGCTGATCATCGGCCTGACCATCGTCGCCCTCGGCAGCAGCGCACCGCAGATGGCGGTCAGCCTGCAAGCGACCCTGGCGCACAACGCCGACATCGCCGTCGGCAGTGTGATCGGCAGCAGCATTTTCAACATCCTCGTCACACTTGGGTTATCCGCGCTGATCATTCCTCTGCGAGTTTCCCGGCAACTGGTGCGCCTGGATATTCCGCTGATGATCGGCGCCAGCCTGTTAGTCTTCGTACTCGCCTGGAATGAAGAGCTGACCCGTGCCGACGGCGTGATGTTGCTGGCGGCACTGGCGATTTACCTGGGCCTGTTGCTGCGCCAGTCACGACATTCGGCGCGGCCGGTATCGAGCCACGACCACCACGCGCAAGCACCCTGGCTGAGCAGCCTGCTGATGATCGTCGCCGGGCTGGCGATGCTGGTATACGCCGGACACTTGCTGCTGGGGGCCGCCGTTGCGGTCGCCACCGATCTTGGGTTGTCGGAACGGATCATCGGCCTGACCATCGTCGCCGTCAGCACCTCACTGCCTGAACTTGCCACTTCGTTGATCGCCGCAATGCGCGGCGAGCGCGAAATTGCCGTGGGCAACGTGATTGGCAGCAACCTGTTCAACCTTTTGGGCGTGCTCGGCTTTACCGCGCTGGTGGCGCCGTCGCCGCTGTCGGTGTCGCCCAACGCCTTGGATTTCGACCTGCCGGTGATGCTCGGCGTCGCGGCGCTGTGCCTGCCGGTGTTCTATTCCGGCTACCGGGTGACCCGCGCCGAAGGCCTGCTGTTTCTGGGTTTGTACCTGGCGTATGGGCTGCACGTGGTGTCGTTCACCACCGGCATGCCACTGGCCGGCAAGCTCGAACACTTGATGCTGTTTTTCGTCCTGCCGGCGCTGGTGGCATTTTTGCTGTTCACGTCGCTACGCGCCTGGCGTCGCCAACACCATAAAAAGGAAGCCCCATGACCGAGAATAAAAAAACCGGCGTTGAAGTTCGTCGCCAAGTGATGGGCGACGCCTTCGTCGACCGCGCACTGGGCAACGCCACCGAGTTCACCCAGCCGCTGCAGGACTTCGTCAATGAACATGCCTGGGGCGGCGTGTGGAATCGCGAAGGCCTGCCGCTGAAGACCCGCAGCCTGATCACCCTCGCTGCCCTGACCGCACTCAAGTGCCCGCAGGAATTGAAAGGTCACGTGCGTGGCGCGCTGAACAACGGTTGCACCGTGGAGGAAATTCGCGAGGCGCTGCTGCATTGTGCGGTGTATGCCGGTGTGCCGGCGGCGATCGATGCGTTTCGGGCGGCGCAGGAAGTGATCGACAGCTATCAAAAACCTGAGTGACTGATCTGGCGCTTTCGCGAGCAAGCCCGCTCCCACAGGGTGAATGCTTTCCAATGTGGGAGCAGGCTTGCTCGCGAAGAGGCCCTGAAGAGCACTGCGAATCCTGAAACTAGATCCACCCGCCCCACTGCAAAAAGAAAATCCCGATGTTGGTGGTGACCGCCGCCATCAACGTGGTGATCACGATAATCGCCGCCGCCAGCTCATGATTGCCATCGGCCGCCCGGGCCATGACGAAACTGGCGGCGGCGGTCGGGCTGCCGAAATACAGAAACAGAATCCCCAGTTCCGCTCCGCGAAAGCCCCACAGCCATGCACCCAGTGTCGCCAGCACGGGCAGGCCGATCATCTTCACCAGGCTTGAACTCAGGGCCATGTTGCCGCTTTTGCGCAATGCCGCCAGGGACAGCGTGCCGCCGATGCAGATCAGCGCCAGTGGCAAGGTGGTTTGCGCCAGGTACTGGCCGGAGGTCTCCAGCCACCCCGGCAAGCCGATCTTGAAATAGGCGAACGGTGCAGCCGCAATCACGCTGATGATCAGCGGGTTGCTGAACACGCTTTTGCAGATGCTCCACGGATCGGACTTGATCACCGGGCTGTACACCGCCAGCACGATGGTCGAGAGGGTGTTGTAGAACAAGATCACCAGCGCCGCGAGAATCGCCCCGAGGGAAATCCCGTAGTCGCCGTACATGCTGGCCGCCAGCGCCAGGCCGATGACACCGTTGTTGCCGCGAAAAGCGCCCTGGGTGTAGATCCCGCGATCTTCGCGCGGGCACTTCCAGATCGCCCAGCCCCAGGCGATGGCAAAACACACCAGGGTCGCCACGGAAAAGTAGATCAGCAGCGCCGGCTGCAACGCGGCATGCAGGTCGGCATGCAGGATGCCCAGAAACAGCAACGCCGGCATGGTGACGTTGAATACCAGTGCCGACGCGGTATGGATGAAGTTGTCGTTGATCCAGTCGATGCGTTTGAGCAGCACCCCCAGAAACAGCATGGCAAACACCGGCGCGGTGATGTTCAGGGTTTCGAGGAAAATTGCCAGCATGCCGGGGTAACCTTGGTGGGCGTCGTTAGGTGCCTAATGATAAGCCACTGAAGACTTCGGCGCCTGTTAGATCGCCTTCGCGAGCAAGCCCGCTCCCACATTTGATCTGCTGTGAACACAGAATTTGTGCCCACCCAAGATCCCCTGTGGAAGCGGGCTTGCTCGCGAAGAACGATAACGCGGTCCTACGTGATCGGCGCCGGGTTGAACAAGGTGATGTCGTTATGCAGTTTGTGCTGCTCGGCCCACGTCTGTTTCTTGCCGCTGGCCACGTCCAGGTAGAAGTGGAACAGCTCCCAGCCCAGCTCCTCGATCGATGCACGCCCGGTGGCAATGCGCCCGGCGTCGATGTCGATCAGGTCCGGCCAGCGTTGCGCCAGTTCAGTCCGGGTCGAGACCTTGACCACCGGTGCCATGGCCAGCCCGTAAGGCGTGCCGCGACCGGTGGTGAACACGTGCAGGTTCATCCCCGCCGCCAGCTGCAGCGTCCCGCAGACAAAGTCACTGGCCGGGGTCGCGCAGAAAATCAGGCCTTTACGCTTGAAACGCTCACCTGGGCCAAGCACGCCATTGATCGCGCTGCTGCCGGACTTGACGATCGAGCCCAGGGACTTCTCGACAATGTTCGACAACCCGCCCTTCTTGTTGCCAGGCGTGGTGTTGGCACTGCGATCCGCCTCGCCCTTGGCCAGGTAGCGGTCGTACCAGTCCATTTCCCGCACCAGCTCCTGGGCGACTTCCTGGTTTTCCGCGCGGGAGGTCAGCAGATAGATGGCATCGCGCACTTCGGTGACTTCGGAAAACATCACCGTCGCACCCGCCCGCAACAGCAGGTCCGAGGCATAACCGAGCGCCGGGTTGGCGGTGATACCGGAGAACGCATCACTGCCGCCGCATTGCATGCCGAGGATCAGCTCGGACGCCGGCACGGTTTCCCGCCGACGTTGATCAAGCTTTTTCAAACGGGTTTCGGCCAGTCCCATGATCTGCTCGATCATCTCGGTGAAGCCGTGGCTGGAGTCCTGCAAGCGATACAACCACGGCTCGCTGAGATCCACCGAACTGTCGTTGTCGTGCATCACCTGCCCGGCCTGCAACTTTTCGCAGCCCAGGCTGATGACCAGCGCTTCACCACCCAGGTTCGGGTTGCGCGCCAGGTTGCGCACGGTGCGGATCGGAATGTACGCGTCGGTGGCGGTGATGGCCACGCCGCAGCCGTAGCTGTGGGTCAGCGCCACCACGTCATCGACGTGCGGGTACTTGGGCAGCAACTCATCCTTGATGCGTTTGACCGCATGATCGAGTACGCCGGTCACGCATTGAACAGTGGTGGTGATGCCAAGAATGTTGCGCGTACCGACGGTGCCGTCAGCGTTGCGATAACCCTCGAAGGTGAAGCCTTCCAGCGGTGCTTGCGCGGCCGGCACGTCGGTGGACAGCGGCAGGCTGTCCAGCGGTGGCGCGGTCGGCATGCGCAGTTGATCTTCCTTGACCCAACTGCCGCGCGGAATCGGCTGCAAGGCGTAGCCAATGACCTGGCCGTAGCGAATTACCTGGCCACCTTCGGGAATGTCTTCCAGGGTGACCTTGTGGCTCTGTGGCACGAAGTCCACGGTCACCAGGCCGTCCGCAAACTCGGTACCGGCTGGTACGCCCTGATCGTTGACCACAATCACTACGTTATCCCGCTCGTGCAAGCGGATGTAGCGCGGCGAGTCGGAATGTTCAATCAACTGCATGACGCCGCTCCTCAGGAATGCGCTTGAGATAATTTGCCAGGGGCTTCAGAACCGTTCGCTGGTGGCTCTTTGAGCACCACGCGTTTGATCGGGCCGACGATGACCAGATAGCTGAACACCGCGACCAAAGCGTTGCAACCGACGAACACCAACGCCCACTTGAATGAACCGGTGGAGCTGATGATGTAGCCGATCACGATCGGGGTGGTGATGGACGCGAGGTTACCGAAGGTGTTGAACAAGCCACCGCTCAGGCCGGCGATCTGCTTCGGCGAAGTATCGGATACCACGGCCCAGCCCAACGCGCCCACGCCTTTGCCGAAGAATGCCAGGGCCATGAAGCCGACGACCATCCATTCAACGTCCACGTAGTTACAGGCCACGATGCTGCTGGAAACCAGCAGGCCGGCAATGATCGGCGCCTTGCGGGCGAAGGTCAGGGAATGGCCTTTGCGCAGCAGGTAATCGGAAATCACTCCGCCGAGCACACCACCGATAAAACCGCAGATCGCCGGCAACGAAGCGATGAAACCGGCCTTGAGGATGGTCATGCCGCGCTCTTGCACCAGGTACACCGGGAACCAGGTCAGGAAGAAGTAGGTGATGCCATTGATGCAGTACTGGCCCAGGTACACGCCGAGCATCATGCGGTTGGTCAGCAGTTGGCGGATGTAGTCCCACTTCGGACCGTCGACTTTCTTGCCTTTGCCTTTGTCCTGGTCCATGTCGACCATGCCGCCATTGTCGGCGATGTGCTTGAACTCGGCGTCATTGATCATCGGGTGCTGGCGCGGACTGTGGATCACTTTCAGCCAGATGCCCGAGAAGATGATGCCGATCACGCCCATGACGATGAACACGTGCTGCCAGCCGAAGCTGTAGACGATCCAGCCCATCAACGGTGCGAACAACACAGTGGCGAAGTATTGCGCCGAGTTGAAGATCGCCGAGGCGGTGCCGCGTTCAGCGGTCGGGAACCAGGCCGCGACGATGCGCGCGTTGCCGGGGAAGGACGGCGCTTCGGCCAGGCCCACGAGGAAGCGCAGCATGAACAGCGCAACCACCGCCGTGGACATGCCGAACTCACCGACATAACCCTGCAGGACGGTGAACAGCGACCAGGTGAAGATGCTCAATGCGTAGATTTTTTTCGAACCAAAACGGTCAAGCAGCCAGCCACCGGGGATTTGCCCGGCCACATAGGCCCAACCGAATGCGGAGAAGATGTAGCCGAGGGTAACGGCATCAATGCCCAGGTCTTTCTGCAGGCTGGAGCCGGCGATTGCGATGGTAGCGCGGTCGGCGTAGTTGATCGTGGTCACCAGAAACAGCATGAGCAGGATCAAATAGCGGACGTGAGTCGGCTTGGTCGATTGCATGTAGATGTACTCCCACTAATTATTTTTTTTGCGGGTAATCGTTTTTCTGTAGGAGCGAGCTTGCTCGCGATGGTGGTCAACGATGACGCGGGGCATCAGGTTGAACGCCGCGCCTTCAAGACCATCGCGAGCAAGCTCGCTCCTACACGGGGTGCTGCGCTTACGAACCGATGTAGCTGGTCTTCACGACCGTGTAGAACTCCTGCGCATAGCGACCTTGCTCACGTGATCCATAGGATGAACCTTTACGCCCACCGAACGGAACGTGGTAATCCACACCGGCGGTCGGCAGGTTGACCATCACCATCCCGGCCTGGGAGTGGCGCTTGAAGTGGTTGGCGTACTTCAGCGAGGTCGTGGCAATGCCCGCCGACAGACCGAACTCGGTGTCGTTGGCCATGGCCAGCGCAGCTTCGTAATCGGCGACGCGGACGATGTTGGCCACCGGGCCGAAGATTTCTTCCTGGCTGATGCGCATCGACGCTTCGCTGTCGGCAAACAGGGTTGGCGCGAGGAAGTACCCCTCGGTGTCGCACGTCACCAGACCACCGCCGCTGACCAGGCGCGCACCTTCGGACTGGCCGATGTCGATGTACTTCATGTCTTGTTCAAGTTGCGCTTGCGAGACCACCGGACCGATATCGGTGCCAGCCTTCAACGCATGGCCGACCTTGATCGACTTCATGCGCTCGGCCATGGCTTCGACGAACTGGTCGTGGATGCCAGCGGTGACGATGAAGCGGCTCGATGCGGTGCAACGCTGGCCGGTGGAGTAGAACGCGCTCTGTACCGACAGTTCGACCGCTTGCTTGAGATCGGCATCGTCGAGAATGACCTGCGGGTTCTTGCCGCCCATTTCCAACTGGACCTTGGCCTGACGCGACACACAGCTCACGGCGATCTGACGACCGACACCCACTGAACCGGTGAAGCTGATGCCGTCGACTTTCGGGCTGTGGACCAGCGCATCGCCAACTACGCGACCGCTGCCCATCACCAGGTTGAACACGCCGGCCGGGAAGCCCGCGCGGGAGATGATTTCGGCCAGGGCCCATGCGCAACCCGGAACCAGGTCCGCGGGTTTCAGCACGACGCAGTTGCCGTAGGCCAGGGCCGGGGCGATTTTCCACGCCGGAATGGCAATCGGGAAGTTCCACGGGGTGATCAGACCGACCACGCCCAAGGCTTCGCGAGTGACTTCAACATTGACGCCCGGACGCACCGACGGCAGATAGTCGCCGGACAGTCGCAGGCATTCACCAGCGAAGAACTTGAAGATGTTACCGGCGCGGGTCACTTCGCCGATGGCTTCAGGCAGGGTCTTGCCCTCTTCCCGGGCCAGCAGGGTGCCGAGCTCTTCGCGACGGGCGAGGATCTCAGTACCGACTTTGTCCAGGGAATCGTGACGCGCCTGAATGCCGGAAGTGGACCAGGCCGGAAACGCGGCACGGGCGGCGTCGATGGCGGCGTGAACCTGAGCCAGGTCAGCCTTGGCGTAATCGCCGATGGCATCGGTCAGTTCGGACGGGTTGATGTTGGTCGAATAGTCGCCACCAGCAACCCATTCGCCGTTGATGTAGTTATCAAAACGCTTTGAATCAGCCACTTGCTCATCTCCTCACGCAAAAAGCCGCTGATTGCTCAGCGGCCCTGGTTTTATCGGGTATTACTGCGCGCCCTGCTTGTCGATCAGCGCGGCGAGCATTTCGTACTCTTCGCCGGTCAGATCGGTCAGTGGCGCACGCACAGGACCTGCGTCGTAGCCGGCAATTTTTGCCCCGGCCTTGACAATGCTCACGGCGTAACCGGCCTTGCGGTTACGGATGTCCAGGTACGGCAGGAAGAAGTCGTCGATGATCTTGCCGACAGTGGCGTGATCTTCACGAGCGATCGCGTGGTAGAAGTCCATCGCGGTTTTCGGAATGAAGTTGAACACCGCCGAGGAGTAGACCGGCACGCCCAGCGCCTTGTAGGCCGCGGCGTAGACTTCAGCGGTCGGCAAGCCACCCAGGTAGCTGAAGCGATCACCGAGGCGGCGACGGATCGACACCATCAACTCGATGTCACCCAGACCGTCCTTGTAGCCGATCAGGTTCGGGCAGCGCTCGGCCAGACGCTCCAGCAGCGGCGCGTTCAAGCGGCAGACGTTACGGTTGTAGACCACCACGCCGATGTTGACCGATTTACACACGGCTTCAACGTGGGCGGCAACGCCGTCCTGGCTGGCTTCGGTCAGGTAATGCGGCAGCAGCAACAGACCCTTGGCGCCCAGACGCTCGGCTTCCTGTGCGTATTCGATGGCCTGGCGGGTCGAACCGCCCACACCGGCCAGGATTGGCACGCTGGTGGCGCAAGTGTCGACCGCAGTCTTGATGATTTCCGAATATTCGCTGGCCGCCAGAGAGAAGAACTCACCGGTGCCGCCCGCGGCGAACAGAGCCGAGGCGCCGTATGGGGCCAGCCATTCGAGACGCTTGATATAACCCGCGCGATTGAAGTCGCCCTGAGCATTGAAATCGGTGACCGGGAAAGACAGCAGACCGGCAGAGAGGATGGACTTCAGTTCTTGTGGATTCATTATTCGAACACCCTGGATAGCGACGTTGTGTGAGAAAACCGTTCAGCCTGCGCTGAAGTTGTAGGTCATCGTACAACTTAAAATACAACCGTCAACTGCATTTCATCGCCGCAGAGGAAAATTGTTCGACAGGAATGCGTTGAGCCTTGTATTAGAGGGTTTGTACGTGGTGGGACGGGATGCTCACGACAGGACAATCGGTGTTCTAGAGATACGTTGTCGGAAGATAGAGGAACCTGGTTGAAGGTTTTGCGGCGCGGCTGAAGGCCACTTCGCGAGCAAGCCCGCTCCCACAGGGGATGTGCATCGTGCACAAATCAAGTGTGGGAGCGGGCTTGCTCGCGAAGGCAATCTGTCAGTCAATACAGGACTGGAAGCAGAACACTCAGCCGCGCTGCGCCTCAGCCTCTTCATGGGCATGACGCAACCGCTCACGGCTGTTGGTCAGGTGCAGGCGCATGGCCGCACGCGCCGCATCGGAATCCTGGCGGGCAATGGCGTCGTAGATTTCCTCGTGCTCACGGCTCAGGCGACCCATGTAGTGCTGCTGGTCGTCATGGGCCAGGCGCGCGGAGTTCAGCCGAGTGCGCGGAATGATGCTGGTGCCCAGGTGGGTCATGATGTCGGTGAAATAGCGGTTGCCGGTGGACAGCGCGATTTCGAGGTGGAAAGCGAAGTCCGAAGCCACGGCGTCACTGGCGTGGGCGGCACTTTCGTTCAACGCATCGAGGGCGGCGCGCATGTTGGCCAACTGTTCCGGACTGCGACGTTGCGCCGCCAGCCCGGCAGATTCCACTTCCAGGCTGATGCGCAGTTCCAGGATCGCCAGCACATCGCGCAAGGTCACCACGGTCGCCGGGTCGATACGGAAACCGCTCGGGCTCGGCGTGTCGAGCACGAAGGTGCCGATACCGTGGCGGGTTTCCACCTGCCCTGCCGCCTGCAAACGGGAAATCGCCTCGCGCACCACCGTGCGGCTGACACCATGGGCATCCATGATGGCCGACTCGGTAGGCAACTTGTCGCCACGCTTGAGATGACCGTCGCGGATCTGCTCGGACAGCACCGTCACCAGTTCCTGAGCGAGGCTGCGGCGCTTGCGAGGGAGGCGTGGTGTGTCGTTGAGGTTTTCCATGGTGAACATCTGTCTCGAAAGTTCGGCTGCTGAAAGCGCATCATAGCGCAACGCGGTTGTACGATCACCTTGCCCTTGTAGGAGCGAGCTTGCTCGCGATGGACTTGAACGCGCCGCGTTTATTCAGAAAGCACGCGTTATCGTTAGCCTCCATCGCGAGCAAGCTCGCGCCTACAAGGAACCGGGTGGTTATGCGGTCACCGCCTGGTCCACCAGATGGCCATTCTCGATACGAACATGCCGCGGATGGAAGCGCTTCAGGCTGCTGCGATGGCCGACGCTGACAATGCTCAGCCCCGGCAACTCATCGATCAACGCCTGATACAACGTGGCCTCGTCCTCTTCGTCCATCGCCGAAGTCGCTTCGTCCATGTACAGCCATTGCGGCGCATAGAGCAGTGCACGGGCAAAGGCCAGGCGCTGCTGCTCACCCGGCGACAACATGCGCTGCCAGTGGTTGGCTTCGTCGAGACGAGCAACCAGGTGCGGCAGGCGACAGGTTTCCAGCACCTGCACGTAGCGTTCGTTCGGGTAGGTATCGCCGGGCTGGGGATAACTAAGGACATCACGCAAGGTGCCAATCGGCAAATACGGCTTTTGCGGCAGGAACAGGTAGCGCGCCGCCGGCAGGCGAATACTGCCGTGGCCGGCCGGCCACAGATGTCCCATCGCCCGCAGCAAGGTCGACTTGCCGCTGCCGGAACGACCGCTGAGCATCACACGCTCGCCCTCCTCCACGGTCATGTCGGCGTTGGTCAGCAGGTGACGACCTTCAGCCAGATCGAGGCCGAGGTTGTGCACCTTCAGCGCCGAGCCCGAATTCTGTACGTCGATGGCCGGCGCACGCTCTTCGTTGTCAGTCATGGCCTGATGGAAGCTGAGCAGACGATCGCAGGTGGCGCGCCAGGAGGCGAGGCTCTGGTACGCACTGATGAACCAGCTGAAGCTTTCCTGCACATTGCCGAACGCCGAGCTGATCTGCATCAGTTCGCCGAGTTCGATCTTGCCGGCGAGATAACGCGGCGAGGCAACGATGAACGGGAAGATGATGGCGGCCTGACTGTAACCGGCGGTGAAGAACGTCAGGCGCTTGGACACCTTCATGATGTCCCAGAAGTTATGCCAGACCATCCCGAAGCGATTGCTCAACCGGCGATTTTCGTTCGGCTCGCCGTTGTACAACGCGATGCTTTCGGCATTCTCGCGAATTCGCACCATGGAGAAACGCAGGTCGGCTTCGAAGCGTTGTTGTTGGTTGTTCAGGCCGATCAGGCGACGACCGATCAAATGCGTCAACCAGCTACCGACCACCGCGTAAACCAGTACGCACCAGAACATGTAGCCGGGAATGGTGATGCCGAACACTTCAATACTGCCCGACACGCCCCACAGAATGATCGAGAACGACACCAGGCTGACGATATTGCGCAGCAGCCCGATACCCAGCTCAAGGGTGTTGGAGGTGAAGTTGTTGAGGTCTTCGGAAATCCGCTGGTCCGGGTTATCGGTGTAACCGCCCTGTTCCAGCTGGTAGTAATTCTTGTCGGCGAGCCAGCGCGCAAAGTGCTTTTCAGTCAGCCATGCCCGCCAGCGGATCGTCAGCATCTGGGTCAGATAGAGCCGGTACACCGCGCCGACGATCGCCACCGCGGCAATCGCGCAGAAGTACAGGATCAACTGCCAGAACGCCGCCTCGTCCTTCTTTTGCAGGGCGTTGTAGAAGTCCTTGTACCAGGTGTTGAACCACACCGAGATCCCCACGCTGATCAGCGACAGCGCAATCACCGCGATCAGCAGCGTCCAGGCCTTGGCCTTCTCTTCACTGCGCCAGTAAGGCGTGATCATCGCCCACACTTTGCGAAAAAACTGCCCGCGCACGGCGTCGTTGACCGCGGAATACTCAGCGTTCTGATTCATGGATAAGGCTCGATAAAGAAAAGTGCACACACGAACCGATCATAGATGATCGGTCCGGTTTGTCGCGAGATACGGCCCGCATTCGTTCAGCGCAGGTTCAGCGGCGAACGGGGCGCTTCTGCAGTTTGCGCTGCAGGGTGCGGCGGTGCATGCCCAGGGCACGGGCCGTGGCGGAGATGTTGCCCTCGTGCTCGGTCAGCACGCGCTGGATGTGCTCCCACTGCAGGCGGTCCACGGACATCGGGTTTTCCGGCACCAGGCTGTCGAGATCGGCGTGTTCGGACAGCAGCGCCGCCAACACGTCGTCCGCATCCGCCGGTTTGCACAGGTAATTGCAGGCACCGCGCTTGATCGCCTCGACGGCAGTGGCAATGCTCGAGTAACCGGTGAGGATCACCACGCGCATTTCCGGGTCCATTTCCAGCAACTTGGGCAGCAGCACCAGGCCGGAATCGCCGTCCATCTTCAGGTCCAGGGCGGCGTAATCCGGCAGATCGGCCTTGGCCAGCTCCAGGCCTTCCTCGGCGGAACTGGCGGTGCTGACGCGAAAACCCCGGCGGGCCATGGCGCGAGCCATGACGCGGGTGAATGTGGCGTCGTCATCGACCAGCAACAAATGCGGCAGTTCTTCGCCTTCGACTTGGATCTCTTCACTCATGTTCGTCTCCTCGGGCGACACGGGGCAGGCGCAGCTCGGTGAGCGTGCCACCTTCCTCATGACTGTAGAGTTTCACTGAGCCGCCGGCGCGTGTCACGCTGGCCTTGCTCAAAAACAGGCCCAGGCCGAAACCTTTGCCCTTGGTGGTAAAAAACGGTTTGCCGATTTGCTCGGCGATGGCCAGCGGCACACCGGCGCCGTGGTCACGAATGCTGATGGTGAGGTTTTCCCAATCCCAGTCCAGCGTCACTTGCAGCCCTTCCGGGCAGGCATCGGCGGCGTTGTTCAGCAGATTCAGCAACGCCTGGGTCAGGTCTGGTGGCGGCGCCATGCGAGGGACCGGGCCCTGGCCAAGGCGCTGGAAGCGATAGCTGGCTTCCGGGCGCATCAGGTGCCAGCGATTGAGGGCTTCGTCGAGCCAATCGGTGACATCCTGCATCTCCACCGCCAACCGACGATTGGCCTCCGCCGCCCGAACAAGCTGCTGCAAGGTTTCCTTGCACAGCTTGACCTGATCCTGCAGCACGCTCAGGTCGTCCTGCAACATCGGATCATGGTGATCCTGACGCATTTCCTTGAGCAGCACACTCATGGTCGCCAGCGGCGTACCCAATTCATGAGCCGCACCGGCGGCCTGGGTGGCGACGGCCAGCAGTTGCTGATCGCGTAGGCCCTCTTCGCGGCGAATGGCGCGCAATTCTTCCTGGCGGCGCAGCTCTTCGGCCATGCGCGCGGCGAAGAAGGTGATCACTGCGGCGGCGAGAGCGAAGCTCAGCCACATCCCGTATACCTGCAGGTTTTCCCGAGCGATGGGGAAGGTTTGCAGCGGGTAGAACTGCGCCAGCAACAGCGTGTACATCGTCAGCGCGATACCCGACAGGATCACCGAATAACGCCATGGCAACGTCACGGCGGCAATGGTCAGCGGCACCAGGTAATAGGAGACGAAGGGGTTGGTCGAACCACCGGAGAAGAACAGCAATGCGCTGTGGATAAACAGGTCGCAGGCCAGTTGCACAGCGTATTCGAGCTCGGTCACCGGCCACGAGGTGCGCAGGCGAATCGCCGTGAACACGCACAACAGCATTGAGCATGCGAGCGTCGCGGCCAGTTGAAACCAGGGCAGCGGCAACAATTCGAGCCAGTAGGCCAGGCCCACGGAACCTGCCTGGGCGGCCAGCACCAAGGTGCGGATGAACGTCAGCCGCCAGAGGTTCTGGCGAGTGGCGGAAGTGATTTGAACGGGGGCGAGCATGAGCTCTCCTGATGAGCGCTCCAGGCGGATCGCCGGGAGTATAACCAAGCACAGGGGCTGACAGGCAAAAGTGCGGCAAACGGCCACATGTAGGAGCTGGCTTGCCAGCGATGGACGTTAACGATAACGCGCGCATTCAGGATAAACGCGGCGCCCGCGACTCCATCGCTGGCAAGCCAGCTCCTACAAACAGCGAGTGGCAGCCATGCATCTGTATAGAAGTTGTAACTGTGCGAACCGGAACATAAAAGCTAGAGTCTGATGGTTTCACGCAGGACCGGATCATACCCCTGCGCACCTTCAAGGAGCCTTCATGCACACATTCCGCCGCAGCGCCGCCCTCCTCGCCCTGAGCCTTGGCACCGTCGCCAGTCTCCCGGCCCTGGCCGCCGACGAGCTTCATTACAACCAGATTTCCCTGCGCGCCGAAGTCAGTCAGGAAGTGGCCCGCGACCTGATGATCGTGACCCTCTATACCGAAGAACAGAACAGCGACCCGGCCAAACTCGCCGCCGACGTCAGCACCACCATGAACAAGGCGCTGGCCCAGTCCAAGCAAGTCAAGGACATCACCCTGCGTCAGGGCAGTCGCAACAGCTACCCGATCTATGACACCAAGGGCCAGAAAATCACCGGCTGGCGCGAGCGTGCCGAATTGCGCCTGGAAAGCTCGGACTTCGCCGCATTGTCGAAGCTGACCGGCGAACTGCTCACCGACCTGAAAATGGGCGGCATGGACTTCGCTATCGCCACCCCGACCCGCAAGGCCAGCGAAGACGCCCTGCTCAAGGACGCCGTGACCGCCTTCAAGGCCCGCGCCCAGCTTGCGACTGAGGCCCTGGGCGGCAAGGGCTACAAGATCGTCAACCTGAACCTCAACAGCAACGGTTATCCACAGCCTTACCTGCGCGCGCCGATGATGATGAAAGCCGCCGCCATGGACGCCGCACCGGTGACACCGGATGTTGAAGCCGGCACCAGCCAGGTGAGCATGACCGCCGATGGTTCGATTGAAGTGCTGATGCCTTGAGTCGATAGGCCCTGAACAAAAAAACGGCGATCACTCACATGATCGCCGTTTTTTTTGGGCAGTTTTCCGGCATGAGCTATAACTGGATAGACCACCGGGAAAAAGCCGGCAGTTGCATCGGGTGCAACTGAGTTCGATTGGCCACTATCGGCGCAACAATAACCACTCTTATTCACGCCATACCCACACCACAAAACAGGGGTATAAATAAGTAACACCCCGCCCTGATCGGGAGCACCCAGTGTTCATGGCGCACCGTAAAAGTGCGTCGTTTGCACCGTAAAAATGCCGCGCAAACGGTCAAATGCGTCAGGTTTTATACAAATGCGACATTAAGGTACGTTCGTGCCACCGTTTAAGGCTTGTAGTCGCTCTGGATCTTGCATTGGGTATGGCCCCTGCATAAGTATCCGCAGGCACGACTCACGAGGTCGTCCTCTAATTCCAAAAATGACAACAAATCATGAGGCCACCATGCTTAAACACGCGGTCATTCCGTTTCTAGTTGGCGCAAGCTTGCTAGCCAGCGCACCGTTCGCCCAAGCAGCGACCAACCTGGTGTTCTGCTCCGAAGGGAGCCCGGCCGGTTTCGATCCAGGTCAATACACCACCGGAACCGACTTCGACGCCTCTGCAGAAACCATGTTCAACCGCCTCACCCAGTTCGAGCGCGGCGGCACCGCCGTAATTCCTGGTCTGGCGACCAAGTGGGACATCTCCGATGACGGCCTGACCTACACCTTCCACCTGCGTGAAGGCGTCAAGTTCCACACCACCCCGTACTTCAAGCCGACTCGTGAGTTCAACGCCGACGACGTGCTGTTCACCTTTAATCGCATGATTAACAAGGATGACCCGTTCCGCAAAGCGTACCCGACCGAATTCCCGTACTTCACCGACATGGGGATGGACACCAACATCACCAAGATCGATAAAGTCGACGACCACACTGTCAAGTTCACCCTGAAAGAAGTTGATGCCGCGTTCATCCAGAACATGGCCATGAGCTTCGCTTCCGTACAGTCCGCCGAGTACGCTGCCCAGCTGCTCAAGGAAGGCAAGGCCGCCGACATCAACCAGAAGCCGGTCGGCACTGGTCCGTTCGTGTTCAAGAGCTACCAGAAAGACTCCAACATCCGCTACACCGGGAACAAGGACTACTGGAAGCCGGAAGACGTGAAGATCGACAACCTGATCTTCGCTATCACTACCGACCCGTCGGTGCGTATCCAGAAGCTGAAGAAGAACGAGTGCCAGGTCACCCTGTTCCCGCGTCCGGCCGACCTGAAAGCCCTGAAGGAAGACAAGACCCTGAAGGTGCCTGACCAGGCTGGTTTCAACCTCGGTTACATCGCCTATAACGTGATGGACAAGGTCAAGGGCAGCAACGAGCCAAACCCGCTGGCCCAGCTGAAAGTGCGTCAGGCACTGGACATGGCGGTCAACAAGCAACAGATCATCGACTCCGTGTACCAGGGCGCCGGTCAACTGGCCGTCAACGCCATGCCACCGACCCAGTGGTCCTACGACACTACCATCAAGGATGCGCCGTACAACCCTGAGAAAGCCAAGGAGCTGCTCAAGGAAGCTGGCGTGAAAGATGGCACGGAAATCGTTCTCTGGGCGATGCCGGTTCAGCGTCCGTACAACCCGAACGCCAAACTGATGGCAGAAATGCTGCAGTCCGACTGGTCCAAGATCGGCCTCAAGGTCAAGATCCAGAGCTACGAGTGGGGCGAGTACATCAAGCGCTCCAAAGGTGGCGAGAACCAGGCGATGCTGATTGGCTGGAGCGGTGACAATGGTGATCCGGACAACTGGCTGAACGTGCTGTTCGGCTGCGACTCGCTGGAAGGCAACAACTTCTCCAAATGGTGCGACAAGAAGTTCGACGGCATCGTCAAGGAAGCCAAGCGCACGACCGATCAGGCCAAGCGCACCGAACTGTACAAGCAGGCACAACACGTCCTCAAGGACGCGGTTCCAATGACACCTATCGCTCACTCGACGGTGTTCCAGCCTATGCGCGACAACGTGCAGGACTTCAAGATCAGCCCATTCGGCTTGAACTCCTTCTACGGCGTCAGCGTCAGCAAGTAAGGTTTTGCAACGGCGACGTTTCTGACGTCGCCGTTGCTTTATCTACCGAGCAAAGCAGGAATTTGCCTACATCCAAATCCGCAGCTGGCTACAGCATCGGGTAAGGACGCGTTGCCATTTCCTACGAGTCTTTAGGACTCTACGCATTTACTGCCGGACCCGTGGCTCATACCGTCGGGATCCGACCAGTGCATGCGTGGGTCATCGGTTACTGCTGCGTGCATGGCTTGAAATCAGTGATGCCTCTACGTCCGCGGACGGGACGGCGGCTCACTGACAACACATAAGAGAAAAGGGAGCGTTATGCGCCATACCTTGGTTTTATCCGCATTGCTGGGCACCGGCCTGTTGGCCGCCACTTCCATCAGCCAAGCCGCCAACAACAGCCTGGTGTTCTGCTCCGAAGGCAGCCCCGCCGGTTTCGACACGGCGCAGTACACCACTGCGACCGACAACGACGCCGCCGAGCCGCTGTACAACCGACTGGCAGAGTTTGAAAAAGGCGCGACCAACGTCGTACCGGGCCTGGCCACGAGCTGGGAAATTTCCGAGGACGGCCTCAAATACACGTTTCACCTGCGCGAAGGGGTGAAGTTTCACACCACCAAGTACTTCACGCCGACCCGCGATTTCAACGCCGATGACGTGCTGTTCACGTTCAATCGCATGCTCGATCCGCAACAACCTTTCCGTAAGGCTTATCCGACAGAGTTTCCGTATTTCAACGGCATGAGCCTGAACAAGAACATCGCCAAGGTCGAAAAGACCGGGCCGCTGACCGTGGTCTTTACGCTCAACAGCGTGGACGCCGCGTTCATCCAGAACATCGCCATGAGCTTCGCCGCCATCCTTTCGGCCGAGTACGCCGACAAGCTGCTGGCCGAAGGCAAACCGAGCGACATCAACCAGAAGCCGGTCGGTACCGGGCCGTTCGTGTTCAAGAGCTACCAGAAAGACTCGAACATCCGTTACACCGGTAACAAGCACTACTGGGACCCGAGCCGGGTCAAGCTCGACAACCTGATTTTCGCCATCAACACCGACGCCTCGGTGCGGGTGCAGAAACTCAAGGCCGGCGAGTGCCAGATCACCCTGCACCCGCGCCCCGCCGATGTGCCTGCGCTGAAGAACGACCCGGCGCTGCAACTGATCGAGAAGCCTGGCTTCAACCTCGGCTACATCGCCTACAACGTGCGCCACAAACCGTTCGACCAGCTCGAAGTACGCCAGGCGCTGGACATGGCGGTGAACAAGCAGGGCATTCTCAATGCCGTCTACCAGGGCGCGGGGCAACTGGCGGTCAACGCCATGCCGCCGACCCAATGGTCCTACGACGACACGATCAAGGACGCCGCCTACAACCCGGAAAAAGCCAAGGAATTGCTCAAGGCTGCCGGCGTCAAGGAAGGTACCGAAATCACTCTCTGGGCCATGCCGGTCCAGCGTCCGTACAACCCTAACGCCAAGTTGATGGCCGAGATGCTCCAGGCTGACTGGGCGAAGATCGGCCTCAAGGTGAAGATCGTCAGCTATGAGTGGGGCGAGTACATCAAGCGCACCAAGAATGGCGAGCACGACATCAGCCTGATTGGCTGGACCGGTGACAACGGTGATCCGGACAACTGGCTGGGCACGCTCTACAGCTGCGACGCCATTGGCGGTAACAACTACTCGATGTGGTGTGATCCGGCTTACGACAAGCTGATCAAGCAGGCCAAGGTCGTCACCGACCGAGACCAGCGCACCCTGCTCTACAAACAGGCGCAGCAGTTGCTCAAGCAGCAAGTGCCGATCACGCCAGTCGCCCACTCAACGGTCAACCAGCCGCTGAGCGCCAAAATCGAAGGGTTCAAGGTGAGCCCGTTCGGTCGCAATGTTTTCTCGGGTGTCAGCATAGAAAAATAACCGATTAGCCAGAAATGCCGGGGGGCGGATTTTCCGCCCTCACGCAGACGCTTTGCCGTCTTTCGCCAATTTGGCCAACAGCAAACGTTTGCGTTGCCGTGAATGAGTTCTAAACCAATAGCCGGATCACAAAAAAAGACCGGCATAAAAAAAGAAAGTCAGGAGCTTTACCCATGAAACTGAGCAGCACCGCGTTATTGGCCTTGGCCATCAGCAGCGTAACCGCCACGGCTTACGCAGAATCCCAAAGCCAGGCTTTCACCCCGGTTACCGTGAACGAGAAAAGCGCCCAAAGCGAAGCCACCGGCTTTGTCGAAGGCCAGTCGATCACCGGCACCACGCGTAACTGGTACGCCAACGAGCAACTGCAACGCGGCGCCAAATTCGCCTACAAGAAAGACGGCGTTTCGACCCCGACCGATCGCCGGATCAACTGGGTCCAGGGCACCATCCTCAAGTACAACTCGGGCTTCACCGAAGGCACCGTAGGCTTCAGCACCGAAGTGGCGGCCTACAACGCCATCGCGCTGGACCGGGACCGCAAGGACCTGGCGTCCAACAACGGCGGCGCACCGGGCACGCGTCCAGGCGCAGGCAACAACCGTACCCTGACCAAGGAGGGCGGCGACGCTCAAGGCCAGTGGAGCAAACTGGGCCTGGCCAACGTCAAGGCCCGTGTCTCCAACACCACCCTGACCGCCGGCCGCATGAACTTCAGCAGCCCGATGGTCGACGTGATCGGCAACCGTGCACTGCCTTCGAGCTTCGAAGGTCTGGCCATCCACAGCGAAGAGCTGAACAACCTGGCCTTCGACCTGGCCACCTTCGACCGCAACTCACCGCGTACCGAAGAAAGCCAGCGCAAATTCCGCACCGAATACGCCAACGGCATCGTTGAAACGGACCACGTCTACACCGGCGGCCTGACCTACACCCCTTTTGCCAGCCTGACCACCAGCCTCTGGGCGACCCAGGCTGAAGACATCTGGAACCAGTACTACTTCGGCGCTTCCCACGTACTGGGCGACAGCCAGGTACTGAGCCTGACCACCGGCCTGAACTACTACAAAACCCAGGAAACCGGTAAGGCACTGATCGGCGACATCAACAACGACACCTACTCCCTGTCGTTCGGCCTGACCCACCAGGCCCACACCCTGACCTTCTCGTACCAGGAAGTGAACGGTAACGAGTACTTCGACTACCTGCACGAAACCAACGGCATCTACCTGGCCAACTCCCTGCTGTCGGACTTCAACGGCCCGAACGAAAAATCGTTCCAGGTGGCCTACGGTCTGAACATGGCCGAATACGGCGTACCAGGCCTGAAGTTCAACATCTACCAGGCGCGCGGCTGGGGTATCGACGGCACCCACTACACCGGCAACGGCGGCGTGGTTGGCAAAGGTTATGACGGCATCCAGTCCCAGGATGGCGAACACCACTATGAATACGGCATCGGCGCGACCTACGCCGTGCAGAGCGGCCCGCTCAAGGCCACCACGATCCGCGGTACCTACACCGCTCACCGTGCCAGCGAAAACCAGGCTGACGGCAGCATCAACGAGTTCCGTCTCGTGACCACGGTTCCATTCAACATCCTGTAATGCCGCTGCCGAACGGCGGGTTCCGCGATGAATCGGCCGTTCGGCTTTTGTCCTTTAACTGATTGCAGAGGGTTCTTGATGAAAATGCTTCCCCTACGTGCGGCCATCGCGGCTGCTTTGCTCAGTGTCGCTGTCGGTGTCTCGGCCAAGCCCCTGGTGGTTTGCACCGAAGCCAGCCCCGAAGGCTTCGACATGGTCCAGTACACGACTGCAGTCACCGCCGATGCCGTGGCCGAAACCATCTTCAATCGCCTGGCGGACTTCAAACCGGGTACCACCGAGGTGATTCCGGCGCTGGCTGATTCCTGGGACATCAGCGAAGACGGCCTGAGCTACACCTTCCATCTGCGTAAAGGCGTCAAGTTCCACACCACCGAATACTTCAAGCCGACCCGCGACATGAATGCCGATGACGTGGTCTGGAGCTTCCAGCGCCAGCTGGACCCGAATCATCCATGGCACAAACTGTCGAGCGTGGGTTTCCCGTACTTTGAAAGCATGGGCTTCAAGGAACTGCTGAAAAGCGTCGAGAAAGTCGACGACAACACAGTCAAGTTCACCCTGACCCGTCGCGAAGCGCCATTCCTGGCCGACATCGCCATGGCCTTCTCGTCGATCTACTCCGCCGAGTACGCCGATCAGTTGCTCAAGGCCAACAAGGCCGGTGACCTGAACAACAAGCCAGTCGGCACCGGTCCGTTCGTCTTCCAGCGTTACAACAAGGACGCCCAGGTTCGCTTCAAGGCCAACCCGGATTACTTCCGTGGCAAGCCACCGGCCGACTCGCTGATCCTGGCCATCGCCACCGACAACAACGTGCGCCTGCAAAAGCTCAAGGCCAACGAGTGCCAGGTCGCGCTGTATCCGAAGCCGGATGACATCCCGAGCATCAAGAAAGACCCGAACCTGAAGGTCGACGAACTGAACGCGATGACCGTTTCCTACGTCGCCATGAACACCACGCACAAGTTCATGAGTGATGTGCGGGTGCGCAAAGCCATCGACATCGCCTTCGACAAAGAGGCGTACGTCAATGCGTTGTTCGGCAAGGGCAATGCAACCGCTGCGGTCAACCCGTACCCGGACACCCTGCTGGGCTACAACCACGACCTGAAGAACCCGGCCCATGACCTGGACAAGGCTCGCGCCCTGCTCAAGGAAGCCGGCGTACCGGAAGGCACCACCTTCACCCTGTTCACCCGCAACGGTGGCGGTCCGACCAACCCGAACCCAATGCTCGGCGCGCAGATGATGCAAGCCGACCTGGCCAAGGTCGGAATCAAGATCGACATCCGCGTAATGGAATGGGGCGAAATGCTCAAACGCGCGAAAAACGGCGAGCACGACATGGTTTCCGCCGGATGGGCGGGCGATAACGGCGACCCGGATAACTTCCTGACGCCTATGCTCAGTTGTGAAGCGGCCAAGAACGGAGAAAACTACGCCCGCTGGTGCAATGACAAGTTCCAGGCGCTGCTCGACCAGGCTCGGGAAAAAACCGATCCAGTCGAGCGTGCAGCGCTCTACGAGCAGGCTCAGGTTATTTTTAACCAGGACCAGCCATGGATCAGCATGGCACACACTAGAATGTTTACCGCAATGCGCAACAACGTAGAGGGCTATCACATTAGTCCCCTCACCACGAATAACTTCGCCACCACCCAGGTGAAGTAGATAAGAAAACTCCCGGCATTCCTGACACAGGAATGCCGGGCACGCCTAACCGGCTGATGAGGTACACCTTACGATGTTTAGTTTTATTGCCCGCCGACTGGGGTTACTGATCCCCACGTTTTTCGGCATCACCTTGCTGACATTCGCGTTGATTCGCATGATCCCTGGCGACCCCGTGGAAGTCATGATGGGCGAACGCAGAGTCGACCCCGAAATGCACGCTCAGGCAATGGAACGCCTAGGTCTGAACAAACCCCTGTATGCCCAGTACCTGGATTACATCGGCAAACTGGCCCACGGCGATCTCGGTGAGTCCCTGCGCACCCGTGAAAGCGTCTGGACCGAATTCACCTCCCTGTTCCCCGCGACCCTGGAACTGTCCATGGCCGCTCTGCTGTTCGCCGGCGTCCTCGGCCTTCTGGCCGGGGTAATCGCGGCACTCAAGCGAGGGTCCCTGTTCGACCATGGGGTGATGGGCATCTCCCTGGCGGGATACTCGATGCCGATCTTCTGGTGGGGCCTGATCCTGATCATGTTCTTCTCGGTGAGCCTGGGCTGGACTCCGGTGTCCGGGCGGATCGACCTGCTCTACGACATCGAACCGCGCACCGGCTTCATGCTGATCGATACGCTGCTGGCCGATGACGTCAGTGCGTTCTTCGATGCCCTGCATCACCTGATCCTGCCGGCCATCGTGCTGGGCACCATCCCGCTGGCGGTCATCGCGCGGATGACCCGCTCCTCGATGCTCGAAGTGCTGCGCGAAGACTACATTCGCACCGCCAAGGCCAAGGGCCTGTCTCCGTCGCGCGTGGTGTTCGTGCACGGTCTGCGCAACGCCTTGATTCCGGTACTGACGGTGGTCGGCCTGCAAGTCGGCACCCTGCTGGCCGGTGCGGTCCTGACCGAAACCATCTTCTCCTGGCCCGGCATCGGCAAATGGCTGATCGAAGCCATTGGCGCCCGAGACTATCCCGTCGTGCAAAACGGCATCCTGTTAATCGCCTGCCTGGTGATTGTGGTCAACTTCGTAGTGGACATCCTCTACGGCTTTGCCAACCCACGCATCCGTCATCAGCGCTGAGATCATGACCATGACCACTCCAATTCCATCGGTAGCAGTCGATCAAAGCCTGCTGTACCCGTCTCCGTACAAAGAATTCTGGCAAGCGTTCGCCAAGAACAAAGGTGCCGTCGCCGGCCTGATGTTCATGCTGCTGGTGATTTTCTGCGCCATCTTCGCCCCGTGGGTCGCCCCTCACGACCCGAGCGAGCAGTACCGCGACTTCCTGCTGACCCCACCGGCCTGGCTGGAAGGTGGACAATTGCAGTTCCTGCTCGGCACCGATGAACTGGGCCGCGACCTGCTGTCGCGCCTGATCAATGGTTCGCGCCTGTCGTTGCTGATCGGTTTGTCGTCGGTGGTGATGTCGCTGATCCCGGGGATTCTCCTCGGCCTGTTCGCCGGGTTCTACCCGCGGGTGCTCGGCCCGACCATCATGCGTCTGATGGACATCATGCTGGCCCTGCCGTCGCTGCTGCTGGCCGTGGCGATTGTCGCCATCCTCGGCCCTGGCCTGATCAACACCATCATTGCCATCGCCGTGGTTTCGTTGCCGTCCTATGTTCGTCTGACCCGCGCCGCGGTGATGGGCGAACTGAACCGCGACTACGTGACCGCCGCGCGCCTGGCCGGTGCCGGCCTGCCACGCCTGATGTTCGTCACCGTGCTGCCCAACTGCATGGCGCCGCTGATCGTTCAGGCCACCCTGAGCTTCTCCTCGGCGATCCTCGATGCCGCCGCACTGGGCTTCCTCGGCCTTGGCGTACAACCGCCAACCCCTGAGTGGGGCACCATGCTGGCCTCGGCCCGCGACTACATCGAACGCGCCTGGTGGGTGGTGAGCCTGCCTGGCTTGACCATTTTGCTCAGCGTGCTGGCAATCAACTTGATGGGTGACGGCCTGCGCGACGCGCTGGACCCGAAACTCAAGAACGCCGCCTGAGGAGATTCCCATGTCATTGTTAGAAATCAAGAATCTCAACGTGCGCTTCGGCGACAAGAACGCCACGCCAGTAGTCGACGGCCTCGACCTGAAAGTCGACAAGGGCGAAGTACTGGCCATCGTTGGCGAGTCGGGTTCGGGCAAGTCCGTGACCATGATGGCGCTGATGGGGCTGATCGAGCATCCCGGCATCGTCACCGCCGACTCGCTCAGCTTCGACGGCAAGGACATGCTCAAGTTGAGCAATCGTCAGCGTCGGCAGATCGTCGGCAAAGACCTGTCGATGGTCTTCCAGGACCCGATGACCGCACTCAACCCGAGCTACACCGTCGGTTTCCAGATCGAAGAAGTGCTGCGCCTGCACCTGAAATTGTCCGGCAAACAAGCGCGCAAGCGCGCCATCGAACTGCTGGAGAAAGTCGAGATCCCGGGCGCCGCCAGCCGCATGGACGCCTACCCGCATCAACTCTCCGGTGGCATGAGCCAGCGTGTCGCGATTGCCATGGCGATTGCCGGCGAACCGAAACTGCTGATCGCCGACGAACCGACCACGGCACTCGACGTAACCATCCAGGCACAGATCATGGACCTGCTGCTGGCGTTGCAGAAAGAACAGAACATGGGCCTGGTGCTGATCACCCACGACCTCGCCGTCGTCGCCGAAACCGCCCAGCGCGTGTGCGTGATGTACGCCGGCCAAGCGGTCGAAGTCGGTCAGGTGCCACAGTTGTTCGACATTCCGGCGCACCCGTACAGCGAAGCGCTGCTCAAGGCGATTCCGGAACACAGCCAGGGTGCCGCGCGCCTGTCGACCCTGCCGGGTATCGTGCCCGGTCGCTACGACCGTCCGCAGGGTTGCCTGCTATCGCCGCGCTGCCCGTATGTGAAAGACAACTGCCGTCAACAACGTCCGACCCTTGACCCGAAAAGCAACAGCCTCGCTCGCTGCTTCTACCCGCTGAACCAGGAGGTGGCGTAATGGCCGTCGTTCTTACCGCCCGCGACCTGACCCGTCACTACGAAGTGTCCCGTGGCATGTTCAAGGGGCACGCCACCGTACGCGCGCTCAACGGTGTGTCGTTCGAACTGGAAGCCGGCAAGACCCTCGCCGTCGTGGGTGAATCGGGCTGCGGCAAATCCACCCTGGCCCGGGCCCTGACGCTGATCGAAGAACCGTCCTCCGGCTCCTTGAAAATCGCCGGCCAGGAAGTCGCCGGTGCCGACAAGGCCCAGCGCAAGCAACTGCGCAAAGACGTGCAGATGGTGTTCCAGAGCCCCTACGCGTCGTTGAACCCACGGCAAAAAGTCGGCGACCAGTTGGCTGAGCCGCTGCTGATCAACACCAACCTGAGCGCCGCGCAACGTCGCGAGAAAGTCCAGGCGATGATGAAGCAGGTGGGCTTGCGGCCCGAGCACTACCAGCGTTATCCGCACATGTTCTCTGGCGGTCAACGCCAGCGGATTGCCCTGGCCCGAGCGATGATGCTGCAGCCTAAAGTACTGGTGGCGGATGAGCCGACCTCGGCGCTGGACGTATCGATCCAGGCACAGGTGCTGAACCTGTTCATGGACCTGCAGCAGGAGTTCAACACCGCCTACGTGTTCATCTCCCACAACCTGGCGGTGGTGCAACACGTTGCCGATGACGTGATGGTGATGTACCTCGGTCGCCCGGTGGAAATGGGCCCGAAGAACGCCATCTACGAACGCCCTCTGCACCCTTACACCCAGGCGCTGTTGTCGGCCACGCCGACCATTCACCCGGACCCGAACAAACCGAAAATCAAGATCGTCGGCGAGTTGCCCAACCCGCTGAACCCGCCACCCGGCTGCGCCTTCCACAAGCGCTGCCCATACGCCACCGAGCGTTGCAGCACTGAAGAACCGGCCCTGCGCCTGCTCGACAGCCGCCAGGTGGCATGCCACCACGCCGAGCAATTCCTCGACGGCGCGGCGTAAGAATGTGGGAGCGGGCTTGCTCGCGAAAGCGTCATTCCAGTCAACATCAATGTCGACTGACAGATCGCCTTCGCGAGCAAGCCCGCTCCCACAGGTTAAGCGTTGTTAACCCAACCCCTTCTACTTCGATTGCGCATCGGTCTGGTAGAGGGGGTTTTGTTTTATCGGCGGCTCACGTCTGGCTATCGCCCTCATCCTCATCATCGGAGTCCGGCTCATCGGTGGTCGAATCATCGCCGTTGTCAGCCCCACCCTGCCCCTGATCTCCCGGTTCCGATTCGGATTTGGCGAGCATCAACCCCGCGTATCCCGCTTGCCCGCTCGAAGCCTGCTCCCCGTGATCGATACACTCGGCCCACGCCGTCGACGTCCCGAGCGAAAGCATCACCAACACCTTCAACAACAGTAAAACGCGAAACAACCTGTTCATAGCCGATTCCTTCCTTTCGTAGAGTGCCTGTCTGGCGCTGAGTCAAATCTAGTTGCGATCAGCCGGGTTCTCCAGATTGGACGCTAATGAGCGAGTAGAAATGCCTTCGGCAGAAAGACTGGTTTCGAATAAATCCAATAGCCGGATCAGCTAAGCGAAACAGTTCGGCGGGGTTGTCCTTCAATTTGGTCTGGAGCGCGAGAGCGGGTGGCCTGATAAATCAGCGGTATGGACAATAGCGCCAACGCCGCACTGACCAGCCACACACTGTGCCCGCCAAAGTGACCGTACAACTGACCGCCAAGCACCGGCGACAACAGCGCACTCGCACTCCAGCTCATAAAAAACACGCCAAAGTACTGTCCGCTTTTTCCACTTTGCGCGTGCTGCATGACCAGCATATTCAGTGGCGGCACGAACAGTGCCTCGCCCAATGTCCAGACCACTGTCGACAGGCAGGCGTAGAACAGCCCGGAACCCAACGGCAACATACCGAGCCCACAGGCCAGCAACAGACTGCCCGCCACCAGTTGGCGGCGCGTACCCCAGCGTTCGCCCCAATGTGTCAACGGAATCTGTAACGACACCACCAATACGGCGTTCAATGCGAACTGCCAGCCGATGGCTTCGGTGCCCAGGCGATAGTAATCACGCAGATAGTTACCCAGCGTGCTGTAGACCGTGTCGAATGCCATCCCGAGCAAGGCCGTCGCCGCCAATAACCAGAGGAATGGTTTGTCGCGATAGGGCACGCTTGAGCCTGAGCCGCTGTCAGGTTTCTCGTCCGGGATCAGCACCGGTCGGCGCCATGTCGTGCGGACAAACCAGAGCAAGGCCAGCAGGGTCATGGCCGCGCTGGCGAAGAACACCCAGCGAAAATCGGTCTGCGCCAAAACGCCGCCCGCCACCCCGGCAGCGGCCATTCCGAGGTTCCGGGCTACCCGGCTCAAGGCTTGTGCCCGGGAACGCTGCGCAACCTCGCAATACTCCATGATCAACCGTTGATGCAGCGTACGGATCGCCCCGTCGACGGCCCCGCTGAGCACCAGCAATCCGGCCAGCAGCGGCACCTGCGTAACCAGCCCCAACAGGATCAGCCCCCATACTGAAATGAAGAACAGCGCTGCGGTCAGTCGCGCCGTGCGCACATGGTCGCTGAGCAACCCGCCAAGCATCGAACCGATCAGCAATCCGGCGCCATACGCCGACAACAGCCAGCCAACGGTTTCAATGGCCAGCCCCAGCTCCTGACGCAGGTACAACGCCATGAACAACTTGACCATGCTGCTCAGTCGATTGATGAACAGCAGCGCCGCGAGCACCCAGGCCATAACGCTGAAATAGCCGTCCAGCCTCAGTAGATGCGTCATTCCCTTGATCATCAAAATGGCCGCTGTTTGCGAAAGGTGCCTTGAACACTAAACGCCAACGACTTCCTTGTCGCGGGCAAATCTCCCCATAGGGCAAAAGCGGAGACGAGCTACAAATACGCAGGAAAAGACCTACGCAATCGTCTCCAGCGCAAAATCAATCCACAAAAAAAGCCCACTGTTTTCACAGTGGGCTTTCGGGTGTCGCCACTCAGCGCTTAGTGATGCTCTCGCGTCGCACGGAATTTCACGTCCGGCCAGCGCTCTTCCATCAGTGCCAGGTTAACCCGTGTAGGCGCGAGGTAGGTCAGGTGACCGCCGCCGTCCAGTGCCAGGTTTTCCACGGCCTTGTTGGAGAATTCCTCAAGCTTCTTCTTGTCGCTGCATTCGATCCAGCGTGCCGAGTAAACAGTGATCGGCTCGTAGGAGCATTCGACCTTGTATTCCTCTTTCAAACGGCTGGCAACCACATCGAACTGCAGCACACCGACGGCGCCGAGGATGATGTCGTTGCTGCGCTCCGGGAAGAACACCTGGGTCGCGCCTTCTTCGGCCAGCTGCTGCAGGCCCTGGCGCAGTTGCTTGGACTTCAGCGGATCTTTCAGGCGTACGCGGCGGAACAGTTCCGGGGCGAAGTGCGGGATACCGGTGAAACCCAGGACTTCGCCTTCGCTGAAGGTGTCGCCGATCTGGATGGTGCCGTGGTTGTGCAGACCGATGATGTCGCCGGCAAACGCCTCTTCCAGTTGCTCACGCTCGGAGGAGAAGAAGGTCAGCGCGTCGCCGATCCGCACGTCCTTGCCGGTGCGCACGTGGCGCATTTTCATGCCTTTTTCGTACTTGCCGGAGCAGATACGCATGAAGGCGATGCGGTCGCGGTGTTTCGGGTCCATGTTCGCCTGGATCTTGAAGATGAAGCCCGAGAACTTCTCTTCCACCGGCTCCACGGTACGCTCGTTGGCCACGCGTGCCAGCGGGCGCGGCGCCCAATCAACCACGGCGTCGAGCACGTGGTCGACACCGAAGTTGCCCAGTGCGGTACCGAAAAACACCGGGGTCAGTTGGCCGTCGAGGAACTCCTGCTGGTTGAACTCGTGGCAGGCGCCCTGCACCAGCTCAAGCTGTTCGATGAAACGCTCGTACTCGTCACCCAGGTGGGCGCGGGCTTCATCGGAATCGAGCTTCTCGATGATCTTGGTTTCGGTGCGCTCGTGGCCGTGACCGGCGGTGTACACGATGATGTAGTCGTCGGCGAGGTGATACACGCCCTTGAAATCACGGTAGCAACCAATCGGCCAGGTGATCGGCGCCGCCTTGATCTTGAGGACGGCTTCGATTTCGTCGAGCAGTTCGATCGGGTCGCGAATGTCACGGTCGAGTTTGTTGATGAAGCTGACGATCGGCGTGTCACGCAGACGGCAGACGTCCATCAGGGCGATGGTCCGAGGCTCTACACCTTTACCGCCGTCGAGAACCATCAACGCCGAGTCCACCGCCGTCAGGGTGCGGTAGGTATCTTCGGAGAAGTCTTCGTGGCCCGGGGTGTCGAGCAGGTTGATCATGTGCTCGCGATATGGGAACTGCATGACCGACGTGGTAATGGAAATACCACGCTGCTTTTCCATTTCCATCCAGTCGGAGGTGGCATGGCGGTCGGACTTACGAGATTTCACCGTACCGGCTACCGCAATCGCCTTGCCCATCAGCAAGAGCTTCTCGGTGATGGTGGTCTTACCGGCATCGGGGTGGGAAATAATGGCGAAAGTGCGGCGTTTCGCGACTTCGGCGGCCTGTTTGGTCATGGGAAATCGCCTGGCAGGTGATTCAAAAAAGGGCGCAGATTATAGCCCAAGTTGATCGAAGAACCGAACCGTTGAGCACATTAGGGGTGGCCAAATGCTGCTTCAGATGGGAACCTTTTAAAGCACGGAGACGTCCACTCCCCCGTTACGACCACTCGTCGGGGGCCTGAAACACCTGCAATTCGGCCTGACGAGGCTGTGCTCATGGCTCAACAAGCCGTGTGCGTACCCCCTGTAGGAGCGAGCCTGCTCGCGAAAAACGTCCAGACAATGCGTACATTCAGGTACCCAGCGTTATCGTTGACGACCATCGCGAGCAAGCTCGCTCCTACAGGGAAACGCGCTCGGCATGAGCTGCTTATCGCGATCACTTTTTCGGCAGCCAGGAATGGCCTTGCCACACGAAAAAGCGTTCGCCGACTGAAAAAAGGAGTCCGCCTGTGGCTATCCACTATGGCAAAGGGCTGATAGGAGGCGCGCTGGTATTCGCCCTTCTGGCCCTGCTGATCAACTGGATCGGCATCAACACGATCGAACACTACCGCGACGATTTGTTGTTTTACCTGCAAGCTCATCTGATTCTCGTCCTCGCTTCCATGCTGGCCGCCCTTGTCGTGGGCATTCCTGCCGGCATCCTCCTCAGCCGCCCGAACATGATCGGCCGTGCCGAGCGCTTCATGCAGTTCTTCAATATCGGCAACACCGTCCCGCCCCTCGCCGTCCTGGCCATCGCCCTCGGCATCCTCGGCATCGGCAGCGGCCCCGCCATCTTCGCCCTGTTCCTCGCCTCGCTACTGCCCATCGTGCGCAACACCTACGAAGGCCTGAAAAACGTTCAAGGCTCGCTCAAGGAAGCCGCCGTCGGCATCGGCATGACCCCGCGCCAGGTGCTGTGGAAAGTCGAATTGCCCAACGCAGTGCCGATCATCATCGGTGGCGTGCGCGTGGCGTTGGCGATCAATGTCGGGACCGCTCCGCTGGCGTTCCTTATTGGCGCCAACAGCCTTGGCAGCCTGATATTCCCCGGCATTGCCCTGAACAATCAGCCGCAATTGCTGCTCGGTGCCGCGTGCACCGCGTTGCTGGCCTTGTTGCTCGACGGCCTGGTGACACTCGCCAGCCGCCTCTGGCTCGAACGCGGCTTACGCCCGTCTTAAGCCCCGGCAAAGGAATCGTCATGAAAACATCAAGCTTTTTACTAGGCTGCATCCTGCTGTGCGCAGGATTTGCCCAGGCCGCGGAAAAACCGTTGATCCGCATCGGCGCCCGGGTGTTCACCGAACAGACCCTGCTGGCGGAGATCACTTCGCAGTACCTGCGCACCAAGGGTTACGACGTACAAGTGACCGGCGGCCTGGGCAGCAATCTGGCCCGCAGCGCCCACGAAAGTGGTCAGTTGGACATGCTCTGGGAATACACCGGCGTTTCGCTGGTGGCCTACAACCATGTCACTGAAAAACTCGACAGCGAACAGTCCTACGCACGAGTAAAAGAACTCGACGCGAAAAAAGGCCTGATCTGGCTCACCCCGTCGAAATTCAGCAACACCTACGCCCTCGCCCTGCCGAAGAACGTCGCCGACCAATACCCGCAGATCAACACCATCAGTGAACTGAACAGGGTGCTGCGCAAGGAGGCCAAGACCAACAACCTGGTGGCGCTGGACACCGAGTTCGCCAACCGCTCGGACGGCCTTGATGGCATGGTCAAGCTCTACGACATGAACCTGACCCGCAAGAACATCCGGCAGATGGATGCGGGTCTGGTCTACACGGCACTGCGCAACGGCCAGGTGTTTGCCGGCCTGGTCTACACAACTGACGGCCGCCTCAACGCTTTCAAGTTGAAACTGCTGGAAGACGACAAGCATTACTTCCCCGACTACACCGCAGCGCCCGTGGTGCGTCAGGCCTACCTCGATGCGCATCCGCAACTGGCCGCACAGCTCAAGCCGCTGGCTGAACTGTTCGACGACAACACCATGCGCGAGCTCAACGCACGGGTCGATGTCGATCACCAGAGCCCTTCAGCCGTTGCCGCCGATTTCCTGCGCCAACACCCGATCAATTAAGGAGGAAAAGTCATGGAATTTTTGAACGCCTTTTCCCATCTCGACTGGCCATTGGTCTTACACCTTACGTGGCAACACATCACCTTGGTCGGCATTGCCGTGACCCTGGCAATCCTGGTCGGCGTGCCGCTGGGCATCCTGATGACCCGCTTCCCGAGTCTCGCCGGTCCGTTGCAGGCCAGCGCCACGGTGTTGCTGACCGTACCGTCGATTGCCCTGTTCGGCCTGCTGCTGCCGTTCTATTCAATATTCGGCCAGGGCCTGGGGCCGATGCCGGCGATCACGGCGGTGTTTCTCTATTCGCTGCTGCCGATCATGCGTAACACCTACCTGGCCCTGACCAGCGTCGAACCAGGCATCCGTGAAGCCGCACGCGGCATCGGCATGACCTTCGGCCAGCGCCTGCGCATGGTCGAATTGCCCATCGCCGTGCCGGTGATCCTCGCTGGCGTACGCACTGCCGTGGTCATGAACATCGGCGTCATGACCATCGCCGCCACCATTGGCGCTGGCGGCCTCGGCGTACTCATCCTCGCTTCCATCAGCCGTAGCGACATGTCGATGCTGATCGTCGGTGCCGTGCTGGTCAGTGTGCTGGCAATCATCGCCGACCTGATCCTGCAAGTGCTGCAACGTTCGCTGACTCCAAAAGGACTCCTGAAATGATCGAACTTCAAAACCTCAGCAAGACCTTCCAAAGCAACGGTAAAGATGTGAAAGCCGTGGACTCGGTAAGCCTGACCGTCAATGAAGGCGAAATCTGTGTGTTCCTCGGGCCATCGGGTTGCGGCAAAAGCACCACGCTGAAAATGATCAACCGCCTGATCAAACCCACCTCGGGCAAGATCCTGATCAACGGCGAAGACACCACCGGCCTCGATGAAGTGACGCTGCGCCGCAACATCGGCTACGTGATCCAGCAGATCGGCCTGTTCCCGAACATGACCATCGAAGAGAACATCGTGGTCGTGCCGAAACTCCTCGGCTGGGACAAGCAGAAATGCCACGACCGCGCCCGCGAGTTGATGAGCATGATCAAGCTTGAACCCAAGCAATACCTGCATCGTTATCCACGAGAACTGTCCGGTGGCCAACAGCAGCGGATCGGCGTAATTCGCGCACTGGCGGCGGATGCACCGCTGCTGCTGATGGACGAACCGTTCGGCGCGGTCGACCCGATCAACCGCGAGATGATCCAGAACGAATTCTTCGAAATGCAGCGGGCGCTGAACAAGACCGTGATCATGGTCAGCCATGACATCGACGAGGCGATCAAGCTCGGCGACAAGATCGCGATCTTCCGCGCCGGCAAGCTGTTGCAGATCGATCACCCGGACACGTTGCTCGCGCATCCGGCGGATGAGTTTGTCAGCAACTTCGTCGGCCAGGACAGCACGCTGAAACGCCTGTTGCTGGTGAAAGCCGAAGACGCGGCGGACAACGCGCCCTCCGTCAGCCCGCAAACCCCGGTGGCCGAAGCGCTGGAGTTGATGGATGAGCATGACCGACGCTACGTGGTGGTCACCTGTACCGAGAACAAAGCCCTGGGTTATGTAAGACGTCGCGACCTGCACCGTCAGACCGGCACCTGCGCGCAGTACCAACGCGAGTTCAACGCCACGGCGGCGTACGACGAGCACCTGCGCATCCTGCTATCGCGCATGTACGAGTTCAATCGTGCGTGGTTGCCGGTGATGGATGCCGAGCGGGTGTTTTTGGGTGAGGTGACCCAGGAGTCGATTGCTGCTTATTTAAGCTCAGGTCGTTCGCGCGGGATGAAGACCAATATCGTGTCGCCGGCCGAGGCGGTGGTGGCTTAAAAAAAAGCA
This sequence comes from Pseudomonas sp. P5_109, assembly GCF_034009455.1. Classification (NCBI taxonomy): domain Bacteria; kingdom Pseudomonadati; phylum Pseudomonadota; class Gammaproteobacteria; order Pseudomonadales; family Pseudomonadaceae; genus Pseudomonas; species Pseudomonas sp. P5_109. The sequence goes on along the minus strand of NZ_CP125380.1, from coordinate 933,655 downwards.
CACTTAAACACTGAATCTGTGGCGAGGGAGCTTGCTCCCGCTGGGTCGCGAAGCGGCCCCTCTTTCAAAAAAGAAGAGGACTGCTACGCAGTCCAGCGGGAGCAAGCTCCCTCGCCACATTATTTTTTGAACCGCTGATTTTTCAGCGGGTTTTAGGGCCTCGGATTTAGCGGAAAAAAATATCAACACCCACAGCCAAGCACGGCCTTCGAAAACCTGTGGTGCAACAGTCAAAATCCCCCTCAACCGACCTTCTCGCAGCCAACGTCGCCGAAGTTGACGCTATCGCACTTTCTAGCGAGTTAGCGCGCAAAAGCGTCGAACGTGCAGGTATTTTTAACACTTCGCAATTCTTCGGGAACATCCGGCTGTCATCTGAGTCGGTTACAAAGAGTGATGCCCGCGACGCGCGTCAGAAGAGTGCAAAAACGCGACATTTTTTGTTGATCTCAAGCCCCTCACGCCCTAAAGTTCGCGCCGAACGTCCATGCTGGAAACGATCCATCCGGCTCAAGTACTGACGACGAGACAGCAAGGCCAAGGGAAAGCGGCACTTCCCATGGCCTTTTTGCTTTCGGCGACATGCCTTGGGAAGTAGGCGAACCAAAGTGGGGATACGGAGGACGTTCATTTGCACCCATTGATTACTAATGTTTGCCACTAGGAGTCCCAAGTATGTCGATCCAGGTCGAAGACTATTTCGCGCGCGAAACCTTTCAGAAAATGAAGGCGTTCGCCGACAAGCAGGAAACCCCGTTCGTGGTGATCGACACCGCGATGATCAGCCAGGCCTATGACGACCTGCGCGCCGGTTTCGAATTCGCCAAGGTCTACTACGCGGTCAAGGCCAACCCGGCCGTCGAAATCATCGACCTGCTCAAGGAGAAAGGCTCGAGCTTCGACATCGCCTCTATCTATGAGCTGGATAAAGTGCTGGATCGCGGCGTCAGCGCCGACCACATCAGCTACGGCAACACCATCAAGAAGTCCAAGGACATCCGCTACTTCTACGAGAAGGGCGTGCGCCTGTTTGCCACCGACTCCGAAGCCGACCTGCGCAACATCGCCAAGGCTGCACCGGGCTCGAAAGTCTACGTGCGCATCCTGACCGAAGGCTCGACCACCGCCGACTGGCCTTTGTCGCGCAAGTTCGGTTGCCAGACCGACATGGCCATGGACCTGTTGATCCTCGCTCGCGACCTGGGCCTGGTGCCTTACGGCATCTCGTTCCACGTCGGCTCGCAGCAGCGCGACATCAGCGTCTGGGACGCGGCGATCGCCAAGGTCAAAGTGATCTTCGAGCGCCTGAAAGAAGAAGATGGCATTCACCTGAAGCTGATCAACATGGGTGGCGGCTTCCCGGCCAACTACATCACCCGCACCAACAGCCTGGAAACCTACGCCGAGGAAATCATCCGTTTCCTGAAGGAAGACTTCGGTGACGATCTGCCGGAAATCATCCTGGAACCAGGCCGTTCGTTGATCGCCAACGCCGGTATCCTGGTCAGTGAAGTGGTACTGGTCGCGCGCAAATCCCGCACTGCGGTCGAGCGTTGGGTGTACACGGATGTGGGCAAGTTCTCCGGCCTGATCGAAACCATGGACGAAGCCATCAAGTTCCCGATCTGGACCGAAAAGAAAGGCGAGATGGAAGAAGTGGTCATCGCCGGCCCAACCTGTGACAGCGCCGACATCATGTACGAAAACTACAAATACGGCCTGCCGCTGAACCTGGCCATCGGTGATCGCCTGTACTGGCTGTCGACCGGCGCATACACCACCAGCTACAGCGCCGTCGAGTTCAATGGCTTCCCGCCGCTGAAGTCGTTCTACGTGTAACACCCCCCTGTAGGAGCGAGCTTGCTCGCGATGAACCTGAGGATAACGCGCACATCCTGTATGAACGCGTTATCGTTAACGACCATCGCGAGCAACCTCGCTCCTACACGGTTTCCAACTGGTCGGCGCGCTGGAGGTACACGCTCGCCAGAGCCTGAATCCGCGGATCCGTTGCACTGGCCAGCGTCTGGCTCGCCACTCGCAGAAATTTCGGGTTGCCGTCGGACAGCGCCTTGCGCAGCCAGCCCAACGCCTCGTCGATATGGCCGGTGTGGGCCAATACCGCGGCGTAACTGAACTGCCCCCGAAAGTCCCCTCCCTCGGCCGAACGCCGGTACCAGTCGCGAGCCGCGCGCAAATCCATGGGACACACTCGTCCTTCTTCCAGGTATCGACCCAGCAGGTTCATCGATTTGGCATGGCCCAAGTGTGCCGCGCGTTGATAGAAACCGAACGCCGACGCCTGATCCTTGTTTACCCCGCGCCCGGTCGCCAGCAGATTGGCGTAGTTGTACATCGCCCAATCCAGCCCGGCCTGCGCCGCCACTCGATAATGCCGCGCCGCTATCGAAGTATCAGCAACACAGCCCCAACCATGTTCATGACAACGACCAAGCATGTTGCGCGCCATCAAGTGCCCTTGGCGGGCAGCGATGCCGAACCAGCTCAACGCCAGTGGCTGATCCTGGGCGATACCCTGGCCGTCGAGCAGGATCTGCCCGAGCAAGGCCTGGGCCTCGACTTCACCTTCACGCGCGGCGATCAGGATCGCCTGGGCCGCTCGCGCCGGGCTTTCGTCGAGCATGGCGCGCAGGCGCTCGCCGTCGAGCATTTCCTCGCGGCGCAAACGAAAGTCCGCCACTTACACCTCGACCCAGCGACGCAGCAGGTTGTGATAGGTGCCGGTCAGTCGGATCAGAGATGGATGATCGGGCACATCGCGGGTCAGTTGCTGGATGGCCCCATCCATCTCGAACAACAGGGCGCGCTGGCTGTCTTCGCGCACCAGGCTTTGGGTCCAGAAAAACGAGGCGAGGCGCGTTCCGCGTGTCACCGCGTTGACCTTGTGCAGGCTGGTGCCGGGGTACAGCAGCATGTCGCCGGCAGGCAATTTCACCCGCTGGGTGCCGAAGGTATCCTGAATTTCCAGCTCGCCGCCGTCGTAATCCTCGGGCTCGCTGAAGAACAGCGTGGCGGACAAATCCGTGCGTACCCGTTCGACGCTGCCCTTGGGCTGACGCACTGCGTTGTCGATGTGGAAGTCGAAACTGCCCCCGGCGGTGTAACAGTTCACCAGCGGAGGAAAGACCTTGTGCGGTAGCGCAGCCGACATGAACAGCGGATTTTTCCATAGCCGCTCCAGCATCGCCGCGCCGATCTCCTTGGCCAGCGGATGCCCTTCAGGCAATTGCAGATTGTGCTTGGCCTTGGCCGATTGGTAGCCGGCGGTGATCTTGCCATCGGCCCAATCGGCTTGCTCCAGAGCCTCGCGAATGCGCTGCACCTCATCTTTTCCGAACAGGCCGGGAATGTGCAGCAGCATGACAAGACACCTGGAAACAAAGGGACGCCAATGGTATTGATTCTTATTGCCCGTGTAAAACCCAACAGACGAATGAGTCAGCAAAAACCGTAAGGGTAAATTGTAAAGAATGTAAATTCAGTGCGAATAGTAATGTTTCGCAATTGTTACGAATACGTATTTACCCTATATTCCGCCGCCTCAAATCCTTGGGGAGGGGAATTCAAATGTCGCGTCAACAACCACAAGTACCGGTCAGTTCACCACGTTTGCTCGCATCCGCCATCGGCATGGCGATTACTGCCGGCTCCGCGGGCCACATGGCTTTCGCGGCGGAAAAAACCGACGAAAAAGCACCGGACAATGTGATTTCGCTGGGCGCCACCGCCATCACCGGCGAAGCTCAGGACGAGACGACCTACAACGTCGAGAAAGCCTCCTCGCCCAAGTACACCGCGCCGCTGATCGACACGCCGCGCTCGGTGACCGTGGTTCCGCAACAAGTCTTGAAAGACACCGGTTCGCTCAACCTGCAGGACGCGCTGCGCACTGTTCCTGGCATCACCTTCGGTGCCGGTGAAGGCGGTAACCCGCAAGGCGACCGTCCGTTCATCCGCGGCTTCGACGCCCAGGGCGACACCTACCTGGACGGCGTGCGCGATACCGGTTCCCAGAGCCGCGAGATCTTCGCCGTTGAATCGATCGAAGTCAGCAAAGGCCCGAACTCCGCGATCGGCGGCCGTGGCGCTGCCGGCGGCAGCATCAACCTGGTCAGCAAGAAAGCCCACCTGGGCGATTCGCTCGACGGTGGTTTCACCTGGGGCTCCGACCAGACCCAGCGTTATACCTTCGACGGCAACTACCAGTTCACCGACACCGCCGCTGGCCGTCTGAACCTGCTGAGCCACGAAAGCAACGTCGCCGGGCGTGACAGCGTCAACTACGACCGTTGGGGTGTGGCACCGTCCCTGGCTTTCGGCCTGGGCACCGACACTCGCGTCAACCTTGACTATTACCACCTCGAAAGCAACGACACGCCGGATTCGGGCATTCCCTACTCCATCCCGACCGGAGGCTCGACTGCGCGTACCAAGGCCAACCCGGACAAGCCGAATGACGGCGGCGACAGCAGCAATTTCTATGGTCTGACCGACCGCGACTTCCGTAAGACCCGCGTCGATACGGCGACCTTCGCCATCGAGCACGACCTGAGCGACGCACTGACCATCAAGAACACCCTGCGCCACGGCACCAGCATGCAGGATTACATCCTGACCCAGCCGGACGACAGCAAAGGCAACGTCAACAATGGCAGCGTGTGGCGCCGCGCGAATACCCGCGTGAGCAACACCGAGACCACCACCAACCAGACCGACCTGTTCGGTGATGTCTACATCGCCGGGTTCAAGAACAGCTTCTCCACCGGTGTCGAATACACCCACGAGGAAAGCGAAAAGTCCACGTACAACGTCAACACGGACACCACCCCGGGAACAGCCGCAGCGACCACCAACTGCTCGCCGGCACTGATCGGCGCACCTAGCGGCTACAACTGCACCTCGCTGTCCAACCCGAACCCGAATGATCCGTGGAACGGCGCCATCTCGCGCAACTATGCCGGCACCGACACCAAGGCCAACACCTACGCACTGTATGTGTTCGACACCCTGACGTTGTCCGAGCAGTGGCTGGTGAACATGGGCCTGCGCTACGACCATTTCGACACCGACTACAAGACTTTCAACGGTTCCAGCGTGACCACCTCCAAGGGCGATGACACCAGCGAATTCGTCACCGGTCAGTTCGGCGTGGTGTACAAACCAGCGGAAAACGGCAGCATCTATGCGTCCTACGCGACGTCCGCCACGCCACCGGGCAACGTCCTCGGTGAAGGCAGTGACGGCAACCCGCTGGGCGGCACACCGGATCGTAACGGCAACCTGCTGAAAAGCGACATGGAGCCGGAAACCACCAAGAACTACGAAATCGGCACCAAGTGGGACCTGCTGAACGATCGTCTGTCCCTGACCGCCGACATCTTCCGCACCGAGAAAGACAACGCTCGTGTGCAGACCAACACCACCACCTACGAAAACGTCGGCAAAACCCGCGTTCAAGGTGTCGAGCTGTCGGCCAGCGGCAAGCTCACCGACAAATGGCAAGTGTTCGCCGGTTACGCCTACATGGACAGCGAGCAAGTCGATGGTGGTGACCTGCCGGCAAACAAGGCCAACAACGGCAACGAACTGCCTAACACGCCGAAAAACAGTGCCAGCCTGTGGACGACCTACCAGGTCACGCCGAAGCTGACCATCGGTGGCGGTGCGTTCTATGTCGATGACGTGTTCGGCAGTGTTGCCAACACCACCATGGTTGATTCCTACGTTCGTTACGACGCGATGGCAGCCTACAAGCTGAGCAAAAACGTCGACCTGCAACTGAACGTGCAGAACCTGACCGACGAAACCTACTACGACAAGGCGTTCTCGACTCACTTCGCCAACCAGGCGGCTGGTCGTACCGCATTGCTGAGCACCAACTTCCACTTCTGATAGATGCGGAACCTGTGGGAGCGGGCTTGCTCGCGAAGGCGGTCCGTCGGCTGACATTTAAGTCGACTGACACACTGCCTTCGCGAGCAAGCCCGCTCCCACATAAAGTTCGCTCGACAGTCCAGGCCCCGCTCAACAGAACGGGGCCTTTGTGCGTAAAAAAGAATGCTTCTCGACAACCCCACGGCATAATGCGCGTCGTGATGAATAAATTTGAACGAACAAGGCGAGCGACGTGTTGAAGAAAACCCTGTTCCAGTTGCACTGGTTTTTCGGCATCAGCGCCGGGCTGGTCCTGGCCCTGATGGGCATCACCGGGGCGATGGTGTCGTTTCAGGACGAAATCCTGAATGCGCTCAACCCTTCTGTGTTGCAAGTCGAGAAACAGGTCGCCGGTGTGCTGCCGCCCGCCGAACTGGTGGAGCACATCGAAGCCGCGTCGGGCAAAAAAGTCGCGATGCTCACGGTGGAAACCGACAGTGGCAACGCCGCCAAAGTGTGGTTCACCCCGCCGCCGGGTGAGCGCCGAGGCGAGATGCGCTACTTCGATCCCTACACTGCCGAGTTCCTCGGTGATGCCACCGGCCAGGACTTCTTCGGGTTGATGCTGCAACTGCACCGTTTCCTCGCCATGGGCGATACGGGTCGGCAGATCACTGGCGCCTGCACCCTGATCCTGGTGTTCTTCTGCCTGTCCGGCCTGTACCTGCGCTGGCCTCGCCAGTGGAAAAGCTGGCGTGCCTGGCTGACCCTGGACTGGAAGAAAAAGGGTCGCAGCTTCAACTGGGACCTGCACTCGGTGGCTGGCACCTGGTGCCTGGTGTTTTACCTCCTGGCAGCGCTGACCGGGCTGTCCTGGTCCTACGAGTGGTACAACAAGGGCCTGACCCGGTTGCTCTCCGACTCACCGCAGACCGAACGCGTTCGCGGCGGACGTGGCCCCGCGCCGCAAGGTCCGGCACCAACAGCCGATTACGCGGCGATGTGGAGCAGCATCTACAGCGCAGCCGGCCCGCAACTCAGTTCCTATAACGTGCGCATGCCGCCAGTGGCCGGTCAACCAGCGACCGTTTACTTCCTGCTGAAAACTTCGCCGCATGACCGCGCCCTGAACCAGATCACCCTCGACCCGGCCACCGGCGTGGTCAAACGGGTTGATCGCTACAGCGACAAGAGCGTCAAGGCGCAACTGCTGACGAGCATCTATGCGCTGCACGTCGGCAGCTACTTCGGCACTGTCGGTCGGATCATCCTGACCCTCACCGCGTTGAGCATGCCGTTGTTCTTCGTCACTGGCTGGTTGCTGTACCTGGATCGTCGCCGCAAAAAACGCCAGATCAAGGATGCTCGCCAAGGCCTTGTACAACCGGGCAACGATGCACCGGCCTGGCTGATCGGTTTCGCCAGCCAGAGCGGGTTCGCCGAGCAACTGGCCTGGCAGACCGCCGGGCAATTGCAGGCCGCAGGCCTGCCGGTGAAGGTACAGCCGCTGGCGGACGTCAGCGAGCAGGATTTGCAGGACTCGAACAACGCACTGTTCGTCGTCAGCACCTTCGGTGACGGCGAAGCACCCGACAGCGCCAGGCGTTTCGAACGCAAGGTACTGGGCCGCACGCCGAGCCTGGATCGCCTGAACTACGCAGTCCTCGGCCTCGGCGACCGGCAGTACCAGCACTTCTGCGGATTCGCCAAGCGCCTGCACAGCTGGCTCGGCGAACGCGGCGGCAAGACCCTGTTCGCTCCAGTGGAAGTCGACAGCGGCGATCCTTACGCCCTGCGCCACTGGCAACAGCAACTGGGCCTGCTGACCGGCCACGCACCCGTCGACACCTGGCAGGCGCCCAACTACGACAACTGGACCCTGGTCCGGCGTGAACTGCTCAACCCGGACAGCAGCGGATCGCCTGTGTACTTGCTGGCCCTCAGCGCCCCGACCACCAGCAGTTGGCTGGCCGGTGATCTGGTGGAAGTCTTGCCGCGCAATTGCCCGTGGGCCATCGAGCATTTCCTCGACGGCCTGGGCATTCACGGAGAGACCAAGGTGCAGCTCAACGGCCTGGAGGAAACCCTCGAACAGGCCCTGGCCAGCCGCCAGTTGCCGCAAAACCGCGCCCATCTGGTCGGCCTGCACGCGCAGGCGCTGGCCGAGGCCCTCGTGCCGCTGGCCATGCGCGAATACTCGATTGCTTCGATTCCAGCCGACGGCGTGTTGGAATTGATCGTGCGCCAGGAAGTGCATGCCGATGGCAACCTCGGCGTCGGCTCCGGCTGGCTGACCGAACACGCGCCCGTGGGCAGTTCCATCAGCCTGCGCGTGCGGCGCAACAGTGGTTTCCATCTGCCAGCCCAACCGGTGCCGATGATCCTGCTGGGCAATGGCACGGGGCTGGCCGGCTTGCGCAGCCTGCTCAAGGCCCGGATTGCCGATGGTCAGCAACGTCACTGGCTGCTGTTTGGCGAGCGTAATCGTGAGCACGATTTCCTATGTCGCGCGGAACTGGAAGAATGGTTGATCAACGGTGATCTGGCGCGCCTCGACCTGGCCTTCTCGCGGGATCAGGCCGAGAAGATCTACGTACAGGATCGCTTGCGGGAGTCGGCCGAGGAACTGAAAAAGTGGCTGGCAGAGGATGCGGTGATTTATATCTGCGGCAGTATGCAGGGGATGGCTAGCGGGGTTGATCAGTTGCTGCAGGAAGTCCTCGGAGCAGCGCAGGTAGAAACGCTTATCGAACAAAACCGTTACCGCCGCGACGTCTACTGAGTGCAGCCGGATCTCATCCGGCTATAACTCTATGTTGCTCATTGTTCTTCAACAGCATATTTACCTTGATGGCGCATGAAGTCCGACCATTCCTGCAATCTGTCCATACGCAGTTGCAGTGGACCCAGCAAGCTGGCGACCAGGTCCAGCACCAAGAGCAAAGTCGAATACGTCGAGGAAGCGGTTATCGAGCAAAGCCTGTCAATCATCACCATCAATAACTGCTTGATCCTGTTCAGAAAATGACCGAAGTTGAACAGTGCGGAGGAGGAGGAAGCGTACACGCCAGTCAAACGATACAGCTCCAGCGTTTGAGGAGCAGGATCTCCTTTGTACGGTCTTCTGAAATCGAAGGGTGAGGTCCCGGAACCCGAAGGAGGCTTTTGCGGTGAGTAGCCGTACGCCTCTATTTTTTGTTTTCTTGCCGCAACGATGCGGTAGAACATTGGATGAATCCCTCGCTCCATCGAGGAAACATTCAATCTGTACCGTTCAACTGTTTTCAGGTGGGTGCGGCACCGGTCAACGAAAAAGCTCACGACTCCGGAAACGTTGTAAAGGCTGCAAATGGCAAGGTGCGGTTGCCAGAGGTCGAAAGGAGCGCACCCCAAAGTATCAATAGTCACCCGTCGGTAGCGTGTCACGCCTGGTTTGGCCTCAAGGAAAACCTGTCGAAGGTCGCGGGCTTGATCGATGCAGGCAAGCACTCCCGCCCGTAACTCCGCCACATCTTCCACCAGGGAGTGAAATCTGCAGAGTTGCGCATCAGCCTCTTCGCTCAACGCCTGCACATAGGCGCCTAGCACCTTTGATGTCTCAGGGGTTGAGTGAGTAATGAAATCCTTGTGGAGCACCTCGTTCAAGAACAATTTGTATGCGCGCAACGCAATAAAATCATCCTCCTGAAAAAATATGACATCCCTGTTCTCGTCGCTCATCGGCGTCTCCTGCGAGTATTCAATCCCGAGTAACACAATCAATAAAAAGCCGTGCATCGAGAGGCTCGACGCACGGCCATTCAAGGGCGGTATGAAACGTAATACTTACAGATTAGAAAGCTGATTCAGATAACCGGCAAAACCATTGGCGGTAGAGAGAAATTCTGAAATCTGCTTACTCAAGGGCGTAGCCTGATGAGCCCTCATCGAGTTCAAGAAACGCGACACTGTTTTGTCGATCTTTTCGAACTCTGCTACGTAGAGTTTGCGCTGCTCATTCATCTCGCCAAAAACATCGATGAGCTTTATTTTGTCGGTAGTGCTTCGTGCGCCTCGTTTTTCGGCAGTGATTTGCGCCTGCACCTCCACAGTCTTATCACGAAGGACTTGGTTCTGTTTTACCATCAAGACAAAGGAAACATCCTTTACTGCGCCCTGCAGATCCTGTTTCACTTTCTCGACCGCTGCCAGTACAAGTTCAACCTGAGATGGCTTCGCACCGAGCTTTTTAACCGTCTCGACATTCAGTTCGATATTCTTGATAACGCCGGAAATTCCGAGTTTATTGAGTTCATCCACAGCTTCGTTGATGACTGCACGTTTTTTTTCAAGATCAGTCAGGCTGGCATTCAAACGTTCCAATACGACTTCACGATCTGCAGCGTCATTAATCAACGAGGCTTTGAATCCCCGCACGGTTGTCTCATCGTAGACTGCGTTGAATTTCTCGAGACTTTCACTCAACGAATTGGAAATCTCACTGACGGATGCCTGTGACTCTTTTAACAACTCAGCCTGCTCCCCATGAATTTCATCGACCTCTTCAGAACCTTCTTGCAGTTCTTCCTCGAGTGACATTAACTGCCCAAGTGTGGATCTAAGTGCAAACTCGGTTTTCAGAGCCTTTTCCCTGACTGCGTTGGAGCCGATCGAAACATCGAGCGAAAGTGCTTGAAACTTTTCGCTCAAATCCGGGAGATAATCAGTTTTCAAGAACAACAACTTCGCCTCCACCGCGCTGTTGCGCAGTTTCGAACAACTGTCCTGAAAGACATTGGTTTGCACGGCAGGGTACATATCACTTTGCATTAAAGACCTCCTTGATCTTTTTCCTTGAAAACCGTATTCCCTCATGTATTCAACTTCCGCCTCGCGGAATAACTCAACCAGGGCATCAGCACTGTTGTGGATCGCGGCCCATGGCGCAGCGACCAAACGAAATTGAGTAATGAAGGCGAATAACCGAACACCGCCTTCGATCTTCGAGACCGCTTTTTCGGAGCTTTCGATGTACGCATGAAGCACGTTCCAGGTATGGACCACGTTATTTGTCGCCACTTCAGCATCCAGAGCGACCGTCTGCATATCCTGCATGTCACTTCTGATCCGTGCGATCGAGCCCAGGGTCTTGGACTTGCTCTCAAGGCTCTTGATGGCAGCTTCCTGAATGCCGCTCAGATCATTGCGCCGGGATCGTACATCTTCAGCTTCCACCCCGATATAGATGGCAACTCCCAACCCGATGAGCGAAAAGTTGCTAAACGACTCAAGCGATTTCAAAACCAGCGCCTTGTACTCTTTGTTCAACTCATCAATTTGATTGGCGCGCTCCTTGATCTCGTTATTCAAACTCTCGATGTCCGACGCGTACGTATTACTCTCGAGAGCCAGCGCCAGCAACTTGATAGTAGGAATGACATCGTTCGTCAGTTGTTGACTAAACGCGTTGAGATCGGTTTTGATTTCAACGGCCGTGCGCAGATACTCCTTGACGTGCTCGAAGATCAGATCCAGAACATCCCCCATATCCGGGATGGTGTCCGCTTCCAACGCAAGATCCGGGAACGGCTTGCCTTCTTTCACTTCCCAGTCGCGCAGTTCCTTGTAGTTGGTGATCTTGTGTGTACCCAGCGTCTTTGCCAGTTTGACTTCAGTGAAAATCTCCTCGACCGAAAGAAGATATACCCCCATGTTCAAACCAAACAGTTTCAAATGGGTTCCCGTCAGCATGATGCGAGAGCGCAGGGGGGACCACAGACTGGCATGCGAGTTTATCTTTCTAAAAGACGCGAGAAAGTCTTCAGTCGTGAAACCTTTGCCACCCTCTTCGTCGCCAAAACTCAGGTAAATCGCAAGGGCTCGCTCGTTGGTCGGAAGTGCCAGCCCTGCGGCTTCGTATTTTCGCAGGGAAATGATTTGAGCTTTGGTCAGTACCAATCCGTTTGCGCGAGTAATGTCATTCGCGGCCCCGGTCGACAAAGACATGAGCGTCTGGGGGACAACGGCTGCAAGATCTGCAATTTCTTCGTGATTTTTGCCTTCCAGGCTTTTTTCCCACAACACAGCGGACATAGCGATCCCTCTCTAAAAGTTAGACTCTTAACCAGACCATACAACTCTCACAGCCTGCTTATTCGTCATTAAGTTCAGAGAAGAAATTAAGCACACACCCAATATCGATCAAGCGATTAAATATATGAAAATATGAGAATTAGAAAACCTCAACAAACAAACATCAAATTCATCGACTAACGAGAACCACTGAAAGCCTCAATCAACATCAACACAGCAACCTCCAGACGCCAGCATTTGACAGTAATTACAAATAAACCCCGCAACTTTCAGTATCAGCTTCTTTTGCAAAAATCATTTCCCATAGAGCGAGCAAATACCGAGTCACACGGAGACAGTCTTTGCTCAAACACCGCCATGCCGTCCAGATCCCGCAACACCACGCTCAACTCCCCACTCTGCCCATCGATATTCACCTCGCCAAAAAACTGAAACCCGGCAAACGGCGAGGCGTTATGTGTAGGGGATGCCTTCTCGAATACCACTTCAGGGCCAAAGGTTTTATCCAGTGAGTCAGGCCCGAAACTGCCCGCATTCAACGGCCCGGCAATGAACTCCCAGAACGGCTCAAAGTCCTGGAACGCCGCCCGATCCGGATGGTAATGATGGGCCGCGCAGTAATGCACATCCGCCGTCAGGAACAGAAAATTACGCACCTGCCGCGCCCGCAGGAAGCCGAGCAATTCGGCGATTTCCAGTTCGCGCCCCTGGGCCGGGCCGGGGTCACCGTTGGCCACCGCTTCCCACCTCGTGACACCGGGGCTGACTTCACCGTCAGGCGCGCCAAGGCCGATGGACATGTCGGCGGCGATCACTTTCCATTGCGCGTTCGAGGCCTGCATTTCGCGCTTGAGCCAGTCCAGTTGCTCACGACCGAGAAACGGCTTGGCATCCCCCAGATTGTCGTCATTGGCCCCGCGATAGCTGCGCATGTCGAGCACGAACACATCGAGCAACGGCCCGTAACCGAGCTTGCGATAGATCCGCCCGCCGCCATCGGCACTCTGCATGCGCATCGGCGCGTATTCGAGCCAGGCCTGGCGTGCGCGGTCCACCAGGCTGTGGATATCTTTGCTCTGGTAACGCGCATCCAGCTGCTTTCCGGGCGACCAGTTGTTCAGCACTTCGTGGTCGTCCCACTGCCAGATCTGCGGAACCTCGGCATTGAAGCGGCGGATGTTTTCGTCCATCAGGTTGTAGCGATAATTACCACGATACTCATCGAGGGTCTCGGCGACTTTGCTCTTGGCCTCGGTGGTGATATTGCGCCACACCCGCCCGCCTTCCGTATTGAGCTGCGCCGGGATCGGGTTGTCGGCGTAAATGGTGTCGCCGCTGTGGATAAAAAAGTCCGGCAGACGCCGGCGCATCGCTTCGTAGATGCGCATGCCGCCGATATCCGGGTTGATCCCGAAGCCCTGGCCCGCCGTGTCGCCGCTCCAGATAAAACGGATGTCGCGCCGGGTCTGCGGCACGCTGCGCAAGTGACCGAACCAGGGTTCGCTGGCAACGCCGCTCTGGGCGTCTTCAAATTGCACGCGATAGAAAATCGCCTGGTCGGCGGGCAGCCCGGTGAGCTCGACCCGGGCGGTGAAATCGCTGCGCGTATCGGCCAGAAGCGAGACGAATCGCCGGGGGTTGGGAAACAGGCTGCGGGTGTCCCACTCCACCACCATCCGTGCGGGGCGGTCGCAGCGGCTCCAGATGATCGCCCGGTCGCCCTGCACGTCGCCGGACTGCACGCCATCGGTGAGTTGCGGCCGCTCCTTGAGCGAAGCGATCACCGCCGGCGCCAGCCCTGGCAGCAGCAATCCGGCACCGAGCGCTTGAACAACACGACGACGCCCGGGGTTGAAATCGCTCATGGTGTTCTCCCTGGAGTGGAAAACTAAAGCATGGTCTGACACACATCTTCCCAACACCACAGATCCCTTGTGGGAGCGGGCTTGCTCGCGAAGGCGTCGTGTCAGCCGAAACATTCTTTGCTGACACTCCGCTTTCGCGAGCAAGCCCGCTCCCACAGTTATTTGTGTCAGGCGGTGACGGGGTCTACCGCCAACTCCACCCCCTCCGGCCGCTTGACCAGCGCATACACCACCGCCGTCAACAGGCTCCCCGCCACGATCGCCAACAGATAAAGCAGCGCATGGTTGATCGCATTCGGGATCGCCAGCACGAACAACCCACCGTGGGGCGCCATCAGTTTGCAGCCGAAATACATCGACAGCGCACCGGTCAGCGCACCGCCGGCGATGCTCGCCGGGATCACCCGCAGCGGATCTTTCGCCGCAAAAGGAATCGCCCCTTCCGAGATGAAACACAACCCCAGCACCAGTGCGGCCTTACCGGCTTCGCGCTCAGTCTGGGCAAACTTGCGGCGGGCAATGAACGTGGCAATGCCCAGGCCAATCGGCGGCACCATGCCCGCGGCCATGGTCGCCGCCATCGGCGCGTAACTCTGCGACGCCAGCAGCCCGACCGAGAACGCATAGGCCGCCTTATTGATCGGCCCACCGAGGTCGACGCACATCATGCCGCCCAGCAATACACCCAGCAGAATCGCGTTGGTAGTGCCCATGCTGTCGAGGAAATGCGTGAGGCCGGCGAGCATCCCGGCCACCGGTTTGCCGACGACGTAGATCATCACCAGACCGGTGAACAGACTCGCCAGCAGCGGGATGATCAGGATCGGCTTGAGTGCCTCAAGGCTCTGCGGCAAACGCGCATATCTATTGATCGCCCTGGCCGCATAGCCGGAAAGAAAACCGGCAATGATCCCGCCGATGAAACCGGCGCCCAGGGTGCTCGCGAGCAGGCCGCCGATCATCCCCGGCGCCAGGCCCGGACGGTCGGCGATCGAATAGGCGATATAGCCCGCCAGCAGCGGCACCATCAACTTGAACGCGGTGTCGCCGCCGATCTGCATCAACGCCGCCGCCAGCGTGCCCTCTTCCTTGAACGCGGTGATGCCGAACACGAACGACAGGGCGATCATCAGGCCGCCGGCCACCACCATCGGCAACATGAACGACACGCCGGTCAGCAGGTGTTTATAGACGCCCGTCTTCTCCTGTTTGACCGTAGCTTGAGAAGCGCTCGATGCACTTTCCTGCCGGCCTTCGGCCAAGGCTTTGTTCAAGGTCGCTTCGGCTTGCTTGAGGGCAATGCCGGTGCCACAACGATAGATTTTCTTGCCGGCGAAACGCTCGGTGGCGACTTCGATATCGGCGGCCAGCAGCACCACATCGGCCTCGGCAATCGCCGCTGCGCTCAATGGATTGCGCGCGCCGACCGAACCCTGGGTTTCCACCTGCAAGTCATAGCCAAGGCGCTTGGCCGCTTGTTGCAAGGCTTCGGCGGCCATGAACGTGTGCGCCACGCCGGTCGGACACGCGGTAACGGCCACCAGTCGCGGTGTGCTTGGCGCAGCCGCCACAGGCTCTACGACGGCTTCGGCAGCGGCATAGACCTGAGCCTCCTGCGCACCGCGCCGCAGCACGCTTTCCACGTCTTGCAGGGCCTGGGCCGGGGTGCTCTGGAACACCCGCTTGCCGACAAACCGCGACATGTCCACCGGTGCGCTGGTCACCAGCAGCACCCACTCCGCCGCGTCGAGGGTGGCCGCCGACAGTTGCTTTTCGGGGTGCGCGGCATCGCTGACTTCGACACTGGTGCTCCAGCCCTGACGCTGGGCCGCGGCATCGAGCAGCCGGGCACACAGCACACTGGTGACCATGCCATTCGGGCAGGCCGTAACGATGGCTAACTTCATGACAAACCCTCTTATTGTTCTGTCAGGGGACGCACGCGCACACCCTGTTCGAGCTGCGCCAGTTGCGCCGCATCGCCAATGCCGAAACCGATCTGGGTCACCGCCATCGCGGCAATCGCCGTGGCCGTGCGCAAGGTCTGCTCCGGCGTATCGGCACTGAGCAAACCGTGGAGCATCCCCGCCAACAACGAGTCACCCGCGCCCACCGTGCTGGCGACGCTGACCCTGGGCGGCGTGGCATGCAGCGCCGAGCCGACGCTGAACCAATTCACGCCCTCGGCACCATGGGAAATCACCACATGCTCGATGCCCTGGGCGTGCAAGCGCTCCGCCGCCTTGGCCTGGGCACGGACCGACACGACCTCGCAGTCCAGCACTTCGGCCAGCTCTTCAGTGTTGGGTTTGATCAACCACGGACCGACCTTGAGCGCCTCGCGCAACGCATCGCCGCTGGTGTCGAGCGCGACGTTCAGACCCAGTTCCTTCAAGCGCAAAACCAACGTCTGCAACCATTTCGCGCTAACGCCCAACGGCAAACTGCCGGCGACCACCACCGCATCGTGCCCCGGGGCAATATGCTCCAGTCGATCCATCAAGGCCTGCTGCGCCGCTTCGCTGACCTGTGGTCCCGGCCCGTTGATGTCAGTGATGCGGCCGTCGCTTTCCGCCAGCTTGATGTTGCTGCGGGTCTCGCCCGGAACGCGGATGAAGGCATCGACAAAACCGCGTTTGGCAAACAATGTTTCGAACGCTTGCAGGTTGTCTTCGCCAAGAAAGCCACTGACGGTCAGCTGATGTCCGAGGTCCGCCAGCACTTGCGCCACGTTCACGCCTTTGCCGGCGGCGTGGGTGTGCATCACATCGCTGCGGTTGACCTGACCGGCCTCGAGGCGCGGCAACTGGACGGTGAGGTCCAGCGCCGGGTTGAGGGTCAGGGTAAGAATCCGGGCCATTACAGGGCCTCCACTAATGCACGCACTTCATTGGCACTGCCCACGGCCAGGGCCTGGCGGGCAAGGGTTTGAGTCTCAGTGAAGCCCAGTTCGCGAATTCGCGCCTTGACCTCGGCAATACTGCGCGCGCCGACGCTGAGTTCGTCCACGCCGAGACCGACCAGCACCGGCACCGCCAGCGGGTCGGCCGCCAGCTCGCCGCACACACCGACCCATTTACCGTGGGCGTGGGCCGCGCGCACGGTGATGTGGATCAGCTGCAGCACCGCCGGATGCAAGCCATCGGCCTGGGCCGACAGCGTCGGATGGCCACGGTCGATGGCCAGGGTGTATTGGGTCAGGTCGTTGGTACCGACGCTGAAAAAGTCGACCTCCTTGGCCAGCACCGGCGCCAGCAATGCCGCCGACGGTACTTCGATCATGATCCCCAGTTGCAGGTCGGCGACCGGGATTTCCTGGCGCAGGCGTTCGGTCATGTCACGGGCCTGGCGCCACTCGTCCACGCTGCCCACCATCGGGAACATGATCCGCAGCGGCCGGTTGTCGGCGGCCCGCAGCAAGGCGCGCAGTTGCGCTTCCATGATCTGCGGGCGCTGCAAGGTCAGGCGAATGCCGCGCACGCCGAGGAAGGGGTTTTCTTCCTTCGCGATCGGCCAGTACGGCAACGGTTTGTCGCCCCCGACATCGAGGGTGCGCACCACCAGCGGCCGCCCGGCCAGACCGTCGAGGACGCGGCGGTATTCGGCTTCCTGGGTTGCCTCGTCGGGCGCTTGCGGGTGGGCCATGAAAATCAGTTCGGTGCGCAACAGGCCAATGCCTTCGGCGCCCTGCTCGACCGCGCCAGTCACGCCAGCGCTTTCACCAATGTTGGCGAACACTTCGACGGCGTGGCCATCGGTGGTCAGCGCCGGTTGATGGCGCTGCTCGGCAGCTGCCTGCAAGCGTTGCTCGCGGGTATCGCGTTCGGCCGTGGCGCGCTGCAAGGTCGCCACGTCAGCGTCCACATGCAGGCGCCCACGCTGGCCATCGAGCAGCAGAGGCGTACCCGGCGCCAGCAGCAACACACCGGGGCCGGCACCGACCAGTGCCGGGATGCCCAGCGCCCGGGCAACAATCGCACTGTGCGCCGTGGCGCCACCCCGGGCGGTGAGAATCCCCGCCACGCGAGCCGGGTCGAGACGCGCGACGTCGGACGGACCGACCTCGTCCATCACCAGAATGTACGGCTGATCCGGTTCGCTCGGGGTTTCGATGCCGCTGAGCTGCATCAACACCCGACGGCCGATGTCGCGCAAGTCGGCGGCACGTTCCGCGAGCAAGGCATCCTGCAACGCTTCCTGCTGCCGGGCTGCCGCTTCAATCACGGCCATCCACGACGCCTCGGCGCTTTCGCCCTGCTTGAGGCGCGTATCGACCTCATCGGTCAGTTCCGGGTCGTCGAGCATCTCCTGGTGGGTGATGAAGATTTCGCGGATGGCTTTGCTCTTGCTGCGCTCGATCAAGCCCTGGATGTCACGGCGTACCTGCGCCAGGGCTTGCTGGAGACGCTCACGCTCGATGCCGGCGGACTCGCCGCGCAACGGGTAATCGATGGTTTGCAGCACTTGAATATGGGCCGGGCCGATGGCGATCCCCGGCGCGGCGGCAATCGCCTGAACCACACTGCCCGCCACCGGGGCGAGGACCACTTCGGCCATCTCGACAACGACTTCGCGTGCCTGGCTGACCGGCGGCAACGGTTCGACTTCTTCTCCGAGCCCTTCTTCGATGACGGCCAACAAGGCCGGCAATGCATCAGCCGCGATGCCCGGTTCGGCGATGATTTCCAGGACCTGACCCCGACGCGCGCCGAGGCTGAGCAACTTGCTCAAGCTCTTTACCGACACCGCGCTGTCGTGGCCATCGACAATGCGCACGCGGATATCACCGTCAAAACTCTTTGCCAGTTGCGCGAGGATTTTCGCCGGCCGCGCATGCAAACCGTGGGCGTTGGCCAACGCGATCCGTGCGCTGGGCCAGTCGGTGGGCACTTCGCCACCGAGCACTTCGAGGACTTTGCGGCTGCTGGTGGCGCGCCCCAGTTCATGGCCACGCCCTTCGATCAACAACGCGCAGAGGCGTTCGAGCAGGGCTTGATGAGCCTCACCGAGGCTGGCCAGGCAGAACAGTCCATTGAGCGGCTGGCCGAGGTAGCGCAGCGGTCTGTCCGGGGTGACGAAGGCCAGGCCCGGGCGCTTCACCGTCTGTTCGCTGTGCAGCCACCACAGGCCGTCGCCCAATGGCAGCGCTTCAACCTGTTGCAGCACGGCGGAAAACCCGTTGCTCACACAATCGGCTTGCCGCAACAAACGCGCGCCGCGCCAGACCAGCTCTTCGAAATCTTCGGCCGCCACACCCAGGCCGATCATCTGCGCATCCAGCGCCAGCTCCTGAGGCGCGCCTTGCAGCAACTTCAGCAAGGCTTCGGCGGAACCGGCGCGACGCAGGGCCTGGCCCAGGTCAGTCTCGCCGAGGGCGCGGGTGAGCAATTGCAACAGGCGCAGGTGTTCATCGGATTTGGCGGCGATGCCGATCGCCAGGTAAACGACATGACCGTCACCCCAGTCCACGCCATCGGGGAACTGCATCAGGCGCACGCCGGTGGTGTACACCAGGTCGCGGGTTTCGGGGGTACCGTGGGGGATGGCAATACCTTGACCGAGAAAGGTCGAGCCCTGGGCTTCCCGCGCCTGTAAACCGGCGAGATACCCCTCGGCAACCAGGCCGTCGGCGACCAGATGCCCGGCCAGCAAGTGCAGCGCTGCGGACTTATCCACAGCCGACTGGCCCATGGAAATCTGCTCTACAGTGAGCTCGAGCATGCTTTCTCCTTTTTGGCGCCTTGGGGCACCAGGTATTGTTTTGAATGAGTCAGCTTAGGCGCTTGGTCATCGCTTTTGGCGGTTTCACGGCAGAACCGGCCAAAGGCGCCTAAAACGTAGAAAATACGCTTGCTGAAACGTTTAATCTAGATCAGTTGGCACGTTACTCGATATTGGCCCATCCTTGAAGTCCAACTTGTCGGATGCGTTGCGACAATGGTCGCCTGCCTTAATCGGTTAGGATTGACGAAAATGTCGAGGCAATCTCGAAAAAACAAGGAAACAGCGGGTTGAAACTCAGTGATATTGCCCAGTTGGCCGGTGTGTCCGTTACCACCGCCAGCTATGTCATCAATGGCAAGGCCGAACAACAGCGCATCAGCAGCGCCACTGTCGAACGCGTGCGTGCGGTCGTCGAACAACATGGCTTCACGCCTAACCCACAGGCCGCCGGTTTGCGCAGCCGACACACGCGCACGTTGGGGTTCATTCTGCCGGATCTGGAAAACCCCAGTTACGCGCGAATCGCCAAATTGCTGGAGCAAGGTGCGCGAGCCCGGGGTTATCAGTTGCTGATCGCCAGTTCCGACGATGCCCCGGACAGCGAACGGCAATTGCTGCAACTGTTCCGCGCCCGGCGCTGTGACGCGTTGATCGTTGCCAGCTGCCTGCCGGCCGGCGACGACAGCTATCTGCAATTGCAGGCCAAGGGTATTCCAATCATCGCCATCGACCGGGTCATGGAACCCGAGCACTTCTGTTCGGTGATCAGTGATGACCGCGAGGCCAGCCTGCAACTGACCCGCAGCCTGCTGGAGCCGCAGCCCAAACAGATTGCCCTGATCGGCGCCCGGCCCGAGCTGAGCATCAGCCGGGAACG
Organism: Pseudomonas sp. P5_109; assembly: GCF_034009455.1. NCBI lineage: Bacteria > Pseudomonadati > Pseudomonadota > Gammaproteobacteria > Pseudomonadales > Pseudomonadaceae > Pseudomonas > Pseudomonas sp. P5_109. Next base: position 913,222 of record NZ_CP125380.1, on the reverse strand, counting down.
TTGTGCCGGCTTCAAGGAGGCCCTCGCCGGATTCAACGGTGAGGTGCTGATCGAAGAAGGCGAATCCTTCAGCCGCGAATGCGGCAAACAATTGATGGAGGAGTTGCTGCAGCGCCTGGGGCATTTGCCCGATGCGCTGGTGACCACGTCATACGTATTGCTTCAGGGCGTGTTCGATGCGCTGCACGATTTCCCGCTGAAAAACCGCCCGCTGCGCCTCGGCACATTCGGTGACACCCAGTTGCTGGACTTCTTGCCGCTACCGGTCAACGCCATGGCCCAGCAACACCAGTTGATCGCCGACAAAGCCCTCGCGCTCGCTCTGGCGGCCATCGAGCAGTCGGATTACCGACCCGGCGTGCAAGCCATCCCGCGGACGTTCAAGCAGCGTATTCTTCAGGACTGAGCCGTGGAGCTGATCGACACCCACACCCACCTGGATTTTCCGGATTTCGACGCCGACCGCCAGGCGCTGCTGGCCGAGAGCCGTGCCCTCGGGGTGCGGCGGATCGTGGTGTTGGGGGTTTATCAGGCCAATTGGCAGCGGGTCTGGGAGCTGGTGCAGAGTGACCCTGACCTGCACGCCGCGTTCGGGCTGCATCCGGTGTATCTGGACGATCATCGCCCGCAACACCTGAGCGAACTCGGTGACTGGCTGACCCGTCTGGCCGGCCATCGGCAACTGTGTGCGGTGGGCGAGATCGGCCTGGATTACTTCATCGAAACCCTCGACCGCGACCGCCAGCAGGCGTTGTTCGACGCGCAATTGCAATTGGCGGCGGATTTCAATCTTCCGGCATTGATCCATGTGCGGCGAAGCCATGCGGCGGTAATTGCCACGCTCAAACGGTTTCGCCTGAAACGGGCCGGCATCATCCACGCCTTTGCCGGCAGCAAGGAAGAGGCCCGCGAATACATCAAGCTCGGTTTCAAGCTCGGCCTTGGTGGCGCCCCGACCTGGCCGCAGGCGTTGCGCATGCACCGTGTGCTCGGCGAACTGCCGCTGGATTCGGTGGTGCTGGAAACCGACTCGCCGGACATGGCCCCGGCCATGTTCCCCGGCCAGCGCAACAGCCCGGCACACTTGCCGGCGATCTGCACGGCACTGGCGCAATGGATGGCGATCAGCCCGGAACAACTGGCGGCGACCAGCACCGCCAACAGCTGCGAAGTGTTCGGCTGGTAATCAGTCGACGTGAGCCTTGGCGGCTTCCAGGATTAGCGTCAAATGCTGGCGCTGGCGGAAATAACGGACCACTGCGAAGTAAACGAATACGGCGATCAGCGAAGCATTCAGCTGTTCGATGACACTGAGCATTCCCACCCACTCCATCACCAACGCCACCAGCAGGGCGGTGCAGACCATCACCCGCAGGCTGGCACGCAACGGTGTAAAAGAGTCGAGCGACTTGAAGCGCCTGATCTGTTCCGGGCAACGCAACTGCACCTGTTTCTGGCAGTGCGCACAGGCAAACGCTTCATTGATCGCAATGGCATTGAGCTGCCAGGGTTGCAATCGCAATGTGCGTTGACAGTGTGCGCAATACCCCTGGATCCCCATTGTTGCGACAGACATAACCAAGTTCCTCCATGCGGTAAGCGCGTCACTCTTCCTTGATCGTAATCAAGAATCCAGCGCACGGAGAGAATCAGGAGAATTCCCACCGGGAAGGGAAAAAAGCATTACAAAACTTTCCGAACATACAGCAAAACTGTGGGAGCGGGCTTGCTCGCGAAGACGGCGGCACATTCAACATCAATGTGCCTGACAGACCGCTTTCGCGAGCAAGCCCGCTCCCACATTTACATCCCGGCCAGTCTCAGACCCGGAATGCACTGATCAACTGCTTCAACTCCACGACCTGAGCCGACAACGCCCGACTGGCATCTTCGGTCTGATGCGCACCTTCAGCAGTACGCTCGCCGGCACGGTTGATCTCGACGATGTTCTGGTCGATGTCGTGGGCCACGGCAGTTTGCTGCTCCACCGCGGCGGCAATCTGCTGGTTCTGGTCGACGATCATGCCGACCGCTCCCAGAATGTTTTCCAGTGCCCGCTGGACCTTCTCCGACTGTCCCACCGTGCCATTGGCCATTTCATGGCTGGTGCCCATGGCCTTGACTGCGGCACCGACACCGCCATGAAGCCTGATGATCATCTGCTCGATTTCTTCGGTCGATTGCTGGGTGCGTTTGGCCAGGGTCCGGACTTCATCGGCGACCACGGCGAAACCACGGCCCTGCTCACCGGCCCGCGCTGCCTCGATGGCGGCATTGAGCGCCAGCAGGTTGGTCTGCTCGGCGATGCTCTTGATCACTTCCAGAACGCGGCTAATGGACTGGCTGTCGCTGGCCAGTTGATTGATCACCAACACCGATTGATCGATTTCGCTGGCCAGCGCGGCAATGCTGCCTTGCTGCGACTCCACCAGACCGCGACCGCTGATGGTTTCGTCGTTGACGCTGTGGGCGCTGCTCACCGCCGCCGCGGCACTGCGCGCCACTTCCTGGGAAGTGGCCGACATCTGGTTCATGGCAGTGGCCACTTGTTCGATCTGCGTGCGCTGCCCAGCGACGGCCTGGTTGCTTTGCGCGGAAACGCTCTCCACTTGCCCGGCCTGACGCTCGACTTCGCTGACGGTCTGCCCCACCCGCTCGATCAGGTCATGGATTTTCTTCACCGTGCCGTTGAATACCTCGCCCAGTTCCCCCAGCTCGTCACGGCTGTGGGCGCTGAAGGTCACCGTCATGTCGCCGGCCGCCACCTTGTCCATCACCGCCCCCAGGCGTTTGAGCGTGGTGCGGGTCGAGGCATAGAAAGCTCCGTAGAGATAAAAGATCAACACAAACACCACTGACAACGCCACGGCCTGCAGGACCATGTGCGTGCGGTTCTGGTCCAGGCGTTGCTGCAACTGCGGGCCCAGATACTTCAGGGTCGCTTCGTTGAGCTGATAAGTCTGGTCCATCAGGGCGCTGACTTGATCATAAAAGCCCTGCCATGGCGCATCGAGCGTGTCGGCCATGACCACTTGTTCTTCGAACAGCTCACTGGCTTTCTTCAACGATGCCCGACTGCTATCGGCCTGCACAGCCAGGGTGTCGCGCGCGGCCTTGCTGGAACCCAGGGCATCCTGCAACTTCAGGCCATACTCGGCCTGGAGCTTTTCAATCTGCGCCAGCAATTCATCGAATCGGGTACTCGAAGCCGAGTTGATGAAACCCTGCCCCAACGAATAAGAACCCATTGCCCGGCCTTCGCCCAGGATCTGGGTGACACGTGGCGTGACGAGGGTGACGAGCTCGCTCAACTGGCGCATGTCGCTCTGGTTGTCGCGACTGAGGCCGGACTGGCTAGTAATGAGCTGGCTGAAAATCTGCGCGCTGCCCACCAGCTTGCCGATCAGGGCGCTTTTGCTTTGCAGGGAGCTTTCCGTTTGCTGGGTCTTGAACGCGGCGATCATTTCATCGCGTTTGCCATCGAACACCGCGACCTGCTCCGGGTCGCTGGTCATCGCCGTCAGCCCTTGCAGGCGAGTCAGAATATTCTGCTCAAGGGCGCTGATTTTCGACTCGACATTGCCAGCCTTGCCGGATTGGCCGAGGCTGACATTGATCTGCACCAGGTTGTTCAGGGTTTCCAGATCGCGCCGCAGCGTCAGGCTGCTGCCCAACAGGTCGAGACTTTGCAGTTCGATGCGCGTGCCCTGGAATTCGCGATAGGAGTCACGCACCAGATAGAAGTTGGTCACCAGCATCGGCACCAGGAACAGTACGCTGATCAGGCTGAACTTCATGCCGAAGCTCAGGCGGTTCATCAGTGCGACAGCGGGATAGAGCAAGCTCTTCACTGGATGTCTCCCTTCAATTCTTATTTTTTTTATTGGCAGGCGCAGACAGACAGCAGATAGCCACTATTCGGCGCTATCTCTGTATAACTTAAATCGGCAGGAGGTTTTGTAACTTAAGGTTAACGACAGGGCGAAGCCCTCAGGACAAGTGATCGCCCCCTGTGTGGTGAGGGGGCTTGCCCCCGTCCGGCTGCGCAGCAGTCGTTGGTGGTGAGTTGAATGGGGCGGCTGCGCCACCCAGCGGGAGCAAGCTCCCTCGCCACAGCAGCCGTGGCTACATGGTCTAATGCAGGACCGTCCACAACGCAATCCCGGCATACCAGAGCACGGCGGCACGCAGCAGCATTTCCCAGATGCGGTCCAGATTGTTGATACCTTCCGCGCCGGCCACCGGCGCCGGAATTTCACCGGCCACCAGTCCGACTTTCTCGATCAATTGCGCGGCGCTGATGTTCCAGTTCAGCAGTTCATGCAGCATGACCCGGCTGACCGCGACAAAATTGCCGACCAACGCCAGGCTCGCCGCGAGCAGGCGCACCGGCACCCAGTCGAAGGCGTGACGCAGTTGCCCGGCGCGCTCGACCACCGCAGGGTTTTTCCCGTGTTCTTCGGCCAACGCGAGCAACCGATAACTCAGCGCCGCGACCGGCCCCAACAGGAAGTACCAGAAAATCACCGCGAAAAAGCTGTGGTAGGCCTCCCACAGCAAATGCCCTTCGACCCGCTCCAGCAGTTGCTCGCCACTGTCTGCGCAGATATCCAGATCGCGCTTGGCGACATGCGACGCTGCCTGCAGGTCCTCCCGACGCCAGGCATCGCGGAACGGCCCGAGATCGCCCAGCAGATCGCCGCGCCCCAGGCTGTAAATCACAACCAGCAAATGGATTGGCAACGCCAGCAACCCATAGGCCACCGGCTCGATGACGACCAGCAGCAGCCCCAGCAACGCTACCGGCAACAAGACCAGTATCGACAAGACCAGCCATGGCCGGTTTGAGAGTCGCGGGCTGGCCTCGAGCTTGTTCAGCTCGTGTATCCAGCCGCCGTCCCGCTGAACCCGATGGCGCAAGGCCGAGAACTTCTCAATCCACACCGCCAACAGCAACACCAGAAAACTCATTGCCCTTCCTCTTGTGCCAGAGCGGCACGATAGCGTGCCCAGTCAAACGCCGGCCCCGGATCGGTTTTGCGCCCGGGTGCAATATCGCTGTGCCCGCAGATGCGCTCTGTGGTGATCGCCGTGAACGCCTGCTGCAACTGGCGGGTCAAGGCCGTCAACGCGCTGTATTGCGCGTCGGTGAACGGCAGATCATCCGTGCCTTCGAGCTCGATGCCCACGGAAAAATCGTTACAGGTTTCCCGCCCCTCGAAACTCGAAACACCCGCATGCCACGCACGCTCAAGGCATGAAACAAACTGGGTGACGGTACCGTCGCGCTCGATCAGAAAGTGCGCGGACACTCGCAAATCCACGATCCCTTCAAAATAGGGATGTTCGGTGACATCCAGACGATTCTGGAAAAACTCCTGCACCTTGCCGGTAGCAAACTGCGCCGGTGGCAAGCTGATGTTGTGGATCACCAGCAGGGAAATTTCGCCTGTGGGGCGCGCATTGAAGTTGGGCGAGGGGCAGACATGCGCTCCCTGAATCCAACCGCTCGCGGGGTCCAACTGCATACCGATTCCTTCAACGTCGACTGTGTTGGCACAGTATGCCGCGATAATCCCCCGGGGCGCGATCACTTGCCGCGTTTGAGGCGCTTGAGGTTGCCGATCACCGACTCCAGAGCCCGCTCGAACAACAAGGTGTCGTCAAGCACTCGCGCCACACCATTGCGCAGCTCCAGGGCCAGGTCGGTGCGATTGCGCTCGAGCACTTTCATGCCGGTACGGTTGACGAAGATGTATTGGCCGCTGCTTTCAATGATCGCCACCAGTTTGCAGCGAAGGGTATTTTCCGCGTCCTCCTGAAACTCCACCCAGCTGCCCGCAAGCATTTGATCGACCTGACGCAAACCTGCATCGTCCGCAAACAAACGCACCGGCTCACTGTGCCCCTGACTTTCGTCAGCCGAGGGCAACATGATCGGTTCGCACACCTCAACCATCGCCGACGTATCGACGGCCGAATGCCCCGGTCCTTCCAGCGCCTGCACGTGCAAGCGCTCCAGTTCGCTGAAAAACTCGCGGGTGGCAAACGGATCGAACGCCGACGAGTTCAGCCCGTCGCGCAACGACTTGAGCAAACCGGGCACCAGGGCCAACATCCCGGCGGCATCGGTCTCATGGTGACGCTGAACGCTCCAGACCAACTGCTCCAGGGTGCGCACATCGGCATGCCACTCAGCTGACTGATCGCCATGCTTGAGGTATGTCAGCAGCAGTACCTTGCTCCAGGATTCCTGGGCAAACCCCACCACGACTCGCGGCAGGACGTTGCCAAACAACGCCTGGTTCAGCACCCGTTCGACATGCTGGCGAGCCAATCCGGTTTTGGCCCGTCCTTCCTCGGCGTCACGAATGCGTTGCTCGAGCAACTCGCTGCGCCGGCGCTCGTCCTGGGTAAACGCAAGAAAGTCGGCCAGCAATTCGGAAAAAATCGCCGGGTCATCGACAAAGTCATTCAACAAGCGCTGGACGACCTGATCGATGCGCACATACAGACTGTCACGCTCGTGATCATCACTGGCTCCCCAACCCATGGCCGCGTTGGCAATTTCGTTGAGCAGGCGTCGTGCCGGATGGCTGCTGCGACTGAAGAAACTCTTGTCGAGCACCGCCACCTTGACCAGTGGAATCTGCAATCGGCTGATCAGTGCCTTGAGGGAGTCCGGCAGGTTGCGATCATCGAGCATGCATTCGAAAAGCATGGCGACCAGGTTGATCACATCCTCATCGGCCTCCCCGAAAATCCGCGACCTGCCGCTTTTGACGCTGACCCGGGTCAGTAACTGTTCGAGCTGGTTGCGCAGGTCGAAATCATCTACGGCCGCCGGAGTCGGCACGTATTGCTGCAAATGCGACAACAGGCGCAACAGATCGCGCGTGGCAATCGGCTGCGCAGTGGCACTGACTTCGAGCGTTGGCGACAGGCTGCCGCGAACGTTGAACAGTAGCGCCTGCAACGCAGCAAACACCTCCTGGACATTCTCATCGATTGGTAGACCGATCGGCTCGGCGCGTGCGTCGATCGGTCCATCCTCGGCGCTGACGTCAGGTCGGTCCGCGGTTCGGCGTACCGGGGCCGGCTTGAGGTCGGGCAACACACCGGTGGCCAGCAGCAACTGGTTGGCTTCGGCGTAAAGTTGATCGGCCTCGCCGAGGACATAACGCTCGAACAACTGGAGGATAATCAGCTTGACCTTGATCTCCAGCCCCAGCTGGCGCGCAGCCTGCAAAAAGTACTCGCAGAGCATTGCCGGGCCCAGGGGGTTGTGCAGGTCGCCCGGTTCCTTGCCCAACAAGGCGCAGAGTCGGGCTGTCAGTTGGTCCAGGGCGAAACCGTCACGGTCCAGCGCCCGGCTGACCATCGCTTCCACCGCGACTGTGCGTTGCCGCTCGTCATCGGGTTGCGCGGTCAGAGCTTCGACCGCCAGGGTCTGGGGTAAGGTCGCAAGCACGCAATCGTATTGGGCAAGCCGGATGAACGCGGCGAAAACCTGCTCGAGAAACACCCGCTCGATGCTGTTGTGCTTGAGGCGCAAATCGCGCATCGCTTGAAAGAAGATGTACTGCTCGACGTCACAGCGGGCGCGGTCAGCCATTTCGAAGAGGGTATCGTCGGCGTTATCGAACAGCGCCTGCAATCCGTGTCGCAGTTGTTGCGTGGCCTTGTCGCGAACCTGGAGAAGAATCGCCGGCAGTCGGGCGAGTGGCGAGTGAGCCACCTGGTCGGTAGTTGCCTTGTACAAAGGCACTACATTCCCGTCGTTGTGCATTCGGCCTCCCTGGAACGGTAATGCATCGACCCGTCAAAGTAATGACGTCAAATATAAGTCTAATTATCTGGTAAAAGCTCACCTTTGTGCCAGAAGACTCTGCATCTGCTCTCAAACGGGCGTTTGCTCGGCATCGATGACAAGCGCCGACAATGTCAGGGATTCGACCAAATACAGGCACCCGTGCCAACGTAACGCGTGGATGCCTTGGGTTGGTCCATGCCATGGCCCTATAATCGGGCCACTTTGTTTGTGGAGTCCGTTATGCCGAATCTACGTCTCGCCGATCTGACCGCCGAAATCGAAGCCAACGTGCGCCGTGCGTTGCGTGAAGACATCGGCAGCGGCGACATCACCGCGCAGTTGATCCCGGCCGAACGCCTGGCCAAAGCCACCATCATTACCCGCGACGCCGCCGTGATCAGCGGCACCGCCTGGGTAGATGCCGTGTTTCGGCAACTGGACCCCCGGGTGGCGGTGCACTGGCAGGTTGCCGACGGTGAACGGGTGACACCCAATCAGGTGTTGTTCCACCTCGAAGGCCCTGCGCGCTCACTGCTGACCGGCGAACGCAGCGCCCTGAACTTCCTGCAAATGCTCTCCGGCGTGGCGACCCGCGCGCAGTACCTGGCGGACTTCGTGGCTGAGACTCAGGTCAAGCTGCTCGACACCCGTAAAACCTTGCCCGGGCTGCGCCTGGCGCAAAAATACGCCGTGACCTGCGGCGGTTGCCACAACCACCGCATCGGCCTGTATGACGCCTTCCTGATCAAGGAAAACCACATCGCCGCCAGCGGCGGCATCGCGCAGGCCATCGCCGCCGCGCACAAGATCGCTCCGGGCAAACCGGTCGAGATTGAAGTGGAAAGCCTGGATGAACTCAAGGAAGCGCTGGCGGCCGGTGCCGACATCATCATGCTCGACGAACTGAGCCTGGACGACATGCGCGAAGCCGTGCGCCTGAATGCCGGCAAGGCCAAACTGGAGGCCAGCGGCGGGATCAACGAAAGCACGTTGCTGCCGATCGCACAGACCGGGGTGGATTACATTTCGATCGGTGCGATGACCAAGGATGTGAAGGCGGTCGATCTGTCGATGCGACTCAGCATCTGAGAAGCAAAGCAATCGTGTAGGAGCCCGGCTTGCCGGCGATAGCGTCCTTGAGATCGCCATCGCCGGCAAGCCGGGCTCCTACAAAAGCGGCTTGGCAGGTAGGTTGCTCAAACCACCAGATTGTTCATCTCGCAGTACTCTTCCCACTCGACGCCCAACACCTCGGCCGCCTCCTTGTGCAGTTTCAGGCGTTCTGTCTCGTACTCCTCAGGCGTCGAGGTGTACTTGAGGGCCAGTTCCCATGGCTGCAAACCCTGGGCTTCGGCCTCGTCCTCGAAAGCCCATTGAATCTGGTCTTTCTGATCATCGGGACTCAAGTCCTTGATCTCGTCCATCAGCTCGGGGGCATCCAGCACGTACTTCTTCAGTGCTTCTTCGTGTATGGCTTCTTGGGTCAATTCTTTTATTGTCATGGCGTTCTCGTTGATCTGGGGAATGGAAGATGGATCTGGATCATCAAGGATCTCTCTGACGCAAAAAAACCGTATGAAGCACGGTTTATCTGGCCTTCAGAACCATTCGGGATCATCTGAAAACAAGTCTTGCTGGTGCCCGAGACAGGAATCGAACCTGCGACCTACGCGTTACGAGTGCGCTGCTCTACCGGCTGAGCTACACGGGCGGTGGGCTAAACCTAGCATTGACTTCAGGGGCAGGCAACTTCCGGAACGTCTCAATTTCCTGCAGACAAAAAAATGCCCCACAGCTTTCACTGCAGGGCATTTTTTACAACGCTGAAGCGGTCAGGCGTGAGGCGTAATTAAACGCCCGAAGCCTTGGCTGCTGCCACGTCTTTGATGGACAGCTTGATACGGCCGCGGTTGTCCACGTCCAGTACCAGTACTTCCACTTCCTGGCCTTCTTTCAGGATGTCGGTCACTTTCTCAACGCGAGCGTCGCTCAGCATCGAGATGTGAACCAGACCGTCCTTGCCCGGCAGGATGTTGACGAATGCGCCGAAGTCGACGATGCGCTCAACCTTGCCGACGTAGATCTTGCCGATTTCAGCTTCAGCGGTAATGCCCAGTACGCGCTGACGAGCAGCTTCTGCCGCTTCCTTGGTTTCGCCGAAGATCTTGATCGAACCGTCGTCTTCGATGTCGATCGAAGCCTTGGTCTCTTCACAGATCGCACGAATGGTCGCGCCGCCTTTACCGATAACGTCACGGATTTTGTCGGTGTCGATTTTCATCGCGATCATGGTCGGAGCGTTGGCCGACAGCTCGGTACGCGACTGGCCAATGATCTGGTTCATCTGGCCGAGGATGTTCAGGCGCGCTTCCAGGGCTTGGCCCAGAGCGATCTCCATGATCTCTTCGGTGATGCCTTTGATCTTGATGTCCATCTGCAGCGCGGTAACACCTTTGGCGGTACCAGCTACCTTGAAGTCCATGTCGCCCAGGTGGTCTTCGTCACCGAGGATGTCGGTCAGGACTGCGAATTTCTCGCCTTCTTTAACCAGACCCATGGCGATACCGGCAACCGGCGCTTTCATCGGCACACCAGCGTCCATCAGGGCCAGGGAAGCACCGCAAACGGAAGCCATCGAGCTCGAACCGTTGGATTCGGTGATTTCCGAAACCACACGGATGGTGTACGGGAACACGTCAGCGGCTGGCAGCATGGCCGAAACCGAACGACGGGCCAGACGGCCGTGACCGATTTCACGACGACCAGCGCCACCCATGCGACCACACTCGCCTACCGAGAACGGAGGGAAGTTGTAGTGCAGCATGAACGGGTCTTTTTTCTCGCCTTCCAGGGTGTCCAGCAGCTGTGCGTCACGGGCAGTGCCCAGTGTTGCAACAACCAGAGCCTGGGTTTCACCACGGGTGAACAGTGCCGAACCGTGAGTCTTCGGCAGAACGCCGACTTCGATGTTCAGTGGGCGTACGGTTTTGGTGTCGCGACCGTCGATACGTGGCTTGCCGTTTACGATGTTTTCGCGAACGGTGCGGTATTCGATTTCGCCGAAAGCAGCTTTGACTTCGCTGGACGAAGGCTGGCCTTCTTCACCGGACAGCTTGGCAACCACCTGATCCTTCAGCTCACCCAGGCGAGCGTAACGGTCGGCCTTGATGGTGATGGTGTAAGCCTGGGAGATCGCTTCGCCGAACTCGGCACGGATAGCGCCCAGCAGTTCGGTGGCTTCTGGAGCAGGAGCCCAGTTCCAGGTTGGCTTGGCAGCTTCAGCGGCCAGTTCTTTAACAGCGTTGATCACAACCTGGAATTCGTCGTGAGCAAACAGTACAGCGCCCAGCATCTGGTCTTCGGTCAGCTCTTTGGCTTCCGATTCAACCATCAGCACGGCGTCGGAAGTACCGGCAACGACCATGTCCAGGCTCGAAGCAGCTTGCTGCTCGTAAGTCGGGTTCAGCAGGTAGCCGGTGCTTTCGTGGAAAGCTACGCGAGCGGCGCCGATCGGGCCGTCGAACGGGATGCCCGAGATAGCCAGGGCAGCCGAGGTACCGATCATCGCAGCGATGTCCGGATCGGTCTTCTTGCTGGTCGAAACGACGGTGCAGACTACCTGCACTTCGTTCATGAAGCCTTCAGGGAACAGCGGACGGATCGGACGGTCGATCAGTCGGGAAGTCAGGGTTTCTTTCTCGGAAGGACGGCCTTCGCGCTTGAAGAAACCGCCAGGGATCTTACCGGCAGCGTAAGTCTTTTCCTGGTAGTGAACAGACAGAGGGAAGAAGCCCTTGCCTGGATCGGCTTGTTTTGCACCGACTACGGTCACCAATACGCTGACGTCGTCGTCAACGGTGACCAATACTGCGCCGGAGGCCTGACGGGCGATACGGCCAGTCTCGAGGGTAACGGTCGACTGACCGAACTGGAATTTTTTGATTACCGGGTTCACGGTGTCCTACCTTCTTTGTGGCTCTTGGGGGAACTGGTTTCTTGCGAAATTCTTGGGCAATGTCGGGAATCGGCCCGACTGGCTTGTCCAGGTGTTACTCAGGCAAAGCAGGTATCCAGATAAAACTTGAGGCTGGGAGCCTGCCATGCACCTGCGGGAAACCCGCTGGTGCACGACAGACAACCAACCTCTAGCGCAATCGCTTATTAGCGACGCAGACCCAGGCGACCGATCAGAGTCTGATAGCGACCCAGATCCTTGCCTTTCAGGTAGTCCAGCAGCTTACGACGCTGGTTTACCATGCGGATCAGACCACGACGGGAGTGGTGATCTTTACCGTTGGCCTTGAAGTGACCTTGCAGCTTGTTGATGTTGTGGGTCAGCAGTGCAACTTGCACTTCTGGCGAACCGGTGTCACCAACAGCTTGCTGGTAGTCAGCAACGATTTGAGCTTTTTCTTGAACGTCGAGAGCCATGAGGCAATCCTTTTATCAGGAAACTGTTTCAGAAAAACAGTTTCAACAGGCCAGGGACAAATCCCTGTATCTAAAAATGAGTAGTGACCGTGCCTGTTGACAGCCACCCTCGCCAGCCTGCTGTTACGCAGACTGGTTTCGGTCATTCTGACCGAATCAAACGACGAGGCGCGATGCGCCCGTCTTCGCTCACTTCACCGATACCGATGAAGCGACCATTGTGATCCTGTACCCGCACCATGCCGAACTTCGGAGCATCCGGGGCACGTACCGGCTGGCCGTTGAGCCAGTAGAACGCGCTCGCTTCCGAGAACTGCAACAGTGGCCAATCCAGCAGGCCGCTGTCCGATGGCATCAGGAAGCGATCGACCGCTTCGTTGCCGCCTTCGGCATGTACTGCTTCCAGCTCTTCCAGGGTAACCGTCTGCGCCAGGGTGAATGGCCCGGCCTGGGTACGTCGCAGTTCTGCAACGTAAGCACCACAACCGAGTTGCTCACCGATATCCTCCACCAGGGTGCGGATATAGGTGCCTTTGGTGCAATCCACCGACAGCCGCGCAGTATCACCTTCGAAGGCCAGCAATTCCAAGCGCGTAATAGTAACAGAACGCGGTTCGCGCTCCACTACTTCGCCTGCACGAGCCAGCTTGTACAGCGGCTGGCCATCGCGCTTGAGCGCCGAGTACATTGGCGGTATCTGACTGATTTGCCCACGAAATTTCGGCAGCACAGCTTCGACTTCGGTGCGACCAACGGTCACCGGACGTTCCTGCAAAACTTCACCCTCGGCATCCGCCGTGGTGGTGGTCTTGCCCAATTGCGCCAGGGTTTCATAACCCTTGTCGGAATCGAGCAGGTATTGCGAGAACTTGGTCGCCTCGCCGAAGCACAGCGGCAACACGCCGGTGGCCAAGGGATCGAGACTGCCGGTATGACCTGCCTTTTCGGCGTTCAGCAACCAGCGAACCTTCTGCAAGGCCGCGTTGGAGGTGAACCCCAGCGGCTTGTCGAGAAGGATAATGCCGCTGACGTTACGACGGATACGTTTGACCTGAGCCACCGATTACTCCTTGGTGTCTTCGGCTTCTGCCGCAACCGGATGCTGATTGTCTTCAGCCACTGCGCGCTCGATCAATGCCGACAGGTGCGCGCCACGCACGACGCTTTCGTCGTAGTGGAAGTGCAGCTGTGGAACGCTGCGCAGCTTCATCTCGCGAGCCAGCTGCATGCGCAGGAAACCGGCGGCGGAGTTGAGCACCTTGATGCTTTGTGCGATTTCCTCGGCGCTGTCCTGCCCCATCACGGTGATGAAGATCTTGGCGTGACCGACGTCACGGCTGACTTCCACTGCGGTAATGGTGACCAGGCCGACGCGCGGGTCTTTTACTTCACGACGGATCAGTTGTGCCAGCTCACGCTGCATCTGATCGCCGATGCGTTGGGTACGGCTATATTCTTTTGCCATGTCCTGTTACCTGTTACTGCCCCACGGTGAAACCCGTGAGGTCTGAAAGCGGCAAACGCCCGGCCTGACAAAAGCCAGACCGGGCGTTGCGTTTAGAGTCCTGGTGGCGAGCTGCGCACTTGCATGCGGCTACCCGTCACGGCTCTTGAAGTGCGCGAATTAGAGGCTGCGAGCAACCTGCACCTTCTCGAAGACTTCGATCTTGTCACCGACCTTGACGTCGTTGTAGCTCTTCACGCCGATACCGCATTCCATGCCGGCACGTACTTCGGAAGCGTCATCCTTGAAGCGACGCAGGGATTCCAGCTCGCCTTCGAAGATAACGATGTCTTCACGCAGTACACGGATTGGACGGTTACGGTGAACAACACCTTCGATAACCATGCAACCGGCGATCGCGCCAAACTTCGGCGAACGGAACACGTCACGCACTTCGGCGATACCCAGGATGTTCTCGCGAACGTCGCTGCCGAGCATGCCGGTCAGGGCTTTCTTGACGTCTTCGATGATGTCGTAGATCACGTTGTAGTAACGCATATCCAGACCTTCCTGCTCGACGATCTTGCGCGCACCGGCATCGGCACGCACGTTGAAGCCGAACAGTACAGCGTTGGAGGCCAGAGCCAGGTTGGCATCGGATTCGGTGATACCACCGACGCCGCCACCGACCACACGCACTTGCACTTCGTCGTTACCCAGGCCGTTCAAGGCACCGTTCAACGCTTCCAGCGATCCACGGACGTCGGATTTGAGGACGATGTTGAGCGTCTTCTTCTCTTCCTGGCCCATGCTTTCGAAGATGTTTTCCAGCTTGCCTGCGTGAGCACGAGCCAGTTTGACTTCGCGGAACTTGCCTTGACGGAACAGAGCCACTTCACGGGCTTTCTTCTCGTCGGCAACCACGCTCATCTCGTCGCCAGCGTCCGGGGTACCGTCCAGGCCGAGGATCTCGACAGGGATGGCCGGACCGGCTTCCTTGATTGGCTTGCCGTTCTCGTCGAGCATGGCGCGAACGCGGCCATAGTTCGAACCGACCAGGACCATGTCGCCCTGGCGCAGGGTACCGTCTTGAACCAGAACGGTAGCCACCGGGCCACGGCCCTTGTCCAGGCGGGACTCAACCACTACGCCACGACCAGGAGCCGATGGAGTTGCAGTCAGTTCCAGGACCTCGGCTTGCAGCAGTACCGCTTCGAGCAGTTCGTCGACGCCAGTACCCATCTTCGCCGAAACCGGTACGAATGGCGTGTCACCACCCCACTCTTCCGACGTCACGCCGTGTACCGACAGTTCGCTACGAATGCGATCGAGGTCAGCACCTGGCTTGTCGATCTTGTTCACAGCCACGACCAGCGGAACACCCGCAGCCTTGGCATGCTGAACAGCTTCGATGGTCTGCGGCATTACGCCGTCGTCCGCTGCAACCACCAGGATCACGATGTCGGTCGCCTTGGCACCACGGGCACGCATTGCGGTAAACGCGGCGTGACCAGGGGTATCGAGGAACGTCACCATGCCACGGTCGGTTTCAACGTGGTATGCACCGATGTGCTGGGTGATGCCGCCGGCTTCGCCAGCTGCAACCTTGGCACGACGGATGTAGTCGAGCAGGGAAGTCTTACCGTGGTCAACGTGGCCCATTACGGTCACGACTGGTGCACGGGAAACTGCCTCGCCTTCAAACTTCAGGGACTCGGCCAGGGAATCTTCCAGGGCGGTGTCGCTGACCAGGGTCACTTTGTGGCCCAGCTCTTCGGCAACCAACTGGGCAGTTTCCTGATCCAGTACCTGGTTGATGGTCGCTGGAGTACCCAGTTTGAACATGAACTTGATGATTTCAGCAGCCTTCACCGACATCTGTTGAGCGAGGTCGCCAACAGTGATGGTTTCGCCGATCTTCACTTCGCGCACGACAGGGCCGGTTGGGCTCTGGAAACCGTGGGCGTTACGCTTCTTCAGCTTGGCCTTGCCGCGACCACCACGACGGAAGCCATCGCTTTCTTCGTCGGTAGTACGTGGGGCAACGCGTGGCGCAGGCGCCTTTTCCTTGACCGAAGCACGATGCGGAGCGTTTTTGCGCTCGCCATCGCCGCTACCGCGACGATTGTTGTCGTCGGCACGTGGCTTGTCCGGACGACGCTGTTCGTCACGCTTGCGAGCGTCTGCCGCAGGAGCCGGAGCAGCTGCCACAACCGGTGCGCTTTCACGCACAGGTTCGGCTACCACAGCAGGCGCTGCAACAGGTTCGGCTGGAGCGGTCTGCGCAGCAGCAGGCTGGCGACGCGCTTCTTCTTCGGCGCGACGCTTGGCTTCTTCTTCAGCCTTCTGACGTGCAGCATTTTCTACTGCGCGACGTTCATCCAGTTCACGCTTGCGCTCGGCTTCGATTTCTTCCGGGCTGCGCTGTACGAAGACTTTCTTCTTGCGTACTTCAACGCTGATGCTTTTGCTGCCAGCAACCCGCAGGGTGCTGGTGGTTTTACGCTGCAGCGTAATCTTGCGTGGTTCTTCCACTTTCGCCTTGTGGCTGCTTTTCAAGTGAGTCAGCAACGATTGCTTCTCACTGTCAGTCACACTTTCTTCGGCGGCGGTGTGCGGCAGACCTGCCTCACGCATCTGCTGCAACAGGCGCTCTACCGGTGTTTTGACCTCATCGGCCAGTTGTTTCACCGTGACTTGCGTCATGCACTTCTCTCCTCAGGCCGCGCCTAATTACTCGAACCAGTGGGCTCGGGCGGCCATGATCAACTTGCCGGCACGATCATCGTCAATGCCGTCGATGTCGAGCAGGTCGTCAATAGACTGCTCGGCCAGGT
This sequence comes from Pseudomonas sp. P5_109, assembly GCF_034009455.1. Taxonomy (NCBI): domain Bacteria; kingdom Pseudomonadati; phylum Pseudomonadota; class Gammaproteobacteria; order Pseudomonadales; family Pseudomonadaceae; genus Pseudomonas; species Pseudomonas sp. P5_109. Next base: position 896,697 of record NZ_CP125380.1, on the reverse strand, counting down.
CTTCGCGGGTAATTACGCCGCGCACCGCCAGTTCCATCGCCAAATCCTTGTCCATACCCTCAAGCGAGAGCAGGTCTTCGGCCGGATGGGCGTCTGCCAGCTTTTCCTCAGTAGCGATGGCTTTGGTCAACAAACGATCCTTGGCACGAGCACGAAGCTCGTTGACGGTTTCTTCGTCAAAGCCGTCGATGTTGAGCATTTCTTCCAACGGTACGTAGGCAATCTCTTCCAGGCTGGTGAAGCCTTCATCTACCAGCACCTGCGCCAGGTCTTCGTCGACTTCCAGCTCGTCGATGAAGTTGCGCAGGATGTCGCCGGTTTCTGCTTGCTGCTTAGCCTGGATGTCCGATTCGGTCATCACGTTCAGGGTCCAGCCAGTCAGCTGGCTGGCCAGACGCACGTTCTGACCACCGCGACCAATGGCCTGAGCCAGATTGTCTGCGCCAACGGCGATGTCCATTGCGTGGGCATCTTCGTCAACAATAATTGCCGCAACCTCGGCCGGGGACATGGCGTTGATCACGAACTGAGCCGGGTTGTCGTCCCACAGAACGATATCAACACGCTCACCGCCCAACTCACCCGACACTGCCTGGACGCGCGAACCGCGCATACCGATGCAAGCGCCCTGCGGGTCGATGCGTTTGTCCTTGGAGCGGACGGCGATCTTGGCGCGGGATCCCGGATCACGGGACGCAGCCATCACTTCGATCAGGCCTTCGGCAATTTCCGGCACTTCGATGCGGAACAGCTCGATCAGCATTTCCGGCGCGGTACGCGACAGGATCAGCTGCGGGCCGCGGTTCTCTGTGCGGATTTCCTTGAGCAGCGCACGCAAACGCACGCCAACCCGGAAAGTTTCGCGAGAAATGATGTCTTCACGGGCCAGCAACGCTTCAGCGTTGTTGCCCAGATCAACGATCACGTTGTCGCGGGTGACTTTTTTCACGGTGCCGGAGATGATTTCACCCAGGCGCTCGCGATAAGCGTCAACAACCTGAGCGCGCTCGGCTTCGCGAACTTTCTGCACAATGACCTGCTTGGCAGTCTGTGCAGCGATGCGCCCGAACTCGATGGACTCGATTTTCTCTTCGACGACGTCACCGACCTTGGCGCCAGGGTGCGTTTCAGCAACCTTGCTCGGCCAGGTTTCGATGGCCGGATCGTCCAGGTCTGCTTCCTCGACGACCGTCCAGCGACGGAAAGTCTCGTAGGCACCCGTGTGGCGATTGATTTCCACACGCAGATCAACTTCGTCTTCGAAACGCTTTTTGGTCGCAGTGGCCAGGGCCAGCTCCAGCGCTTCAAAAATAACGTTTGCCGGTACACCCTTTTCGTTGGATACCGACTCAACAACCAGCAGTACTTCTTTGCTCATCGTACGCCTCGCCTTTCGCAAGCCATTGGATCCGCGGGATCCGCAGTATCTGGCACGCCTCAGTCAAAACTGGGAATAATGTTGGCCTTGTCGATCATATCGATCGGCAACAGGAACTCGTGGTCTTCCACCTGCACCACGACATCCTGCTCTTCTACGCCGCGCAGAAGGCCCTGAAAGTTGCGTCGTCCTTCAAAAGGCGAGCGCAGCTTGATCTTCACTTGTTCACCGGCAAATTTTGCAAACTGCTCAAGAGTGAACAGAGGGCGTTCCATGCCAGGCGAGGAAACTTCAAGGGTGTACTCAACGGTGATTGGATCTTCAACATCCAGCACACCGCTGATCTGACGGCTGACGATGGCACAATCGTCCACCAGCACGCCGCCCTCTTTATCGATATAAACGCGCAACATCGAGTGACGACCCTGAGCCGAAAACTCGATACCCCAGCATTCATAGCCTAGGGCCACGACCACCGGGGCCAGCAAGGCCTGCAACTCTTCTAGCTTGCTCGACACCTGAACCCCCTAGTGCATGTATGTGCATGCTATGCAAAATAAAAAAATGGGCGAAACGCCCATCCTTGAAACGCCGTCGAACAGCGGCGTAGAAAGTGTCCAGCTAACAAAAAGCCCCTTAAAAGGGGCTCCTTAAACTGGTTGCGGGGGCCGGATTTGAACCGACGACCTTCGGGTTATGAGCCCGACGAGCTACCAGACTGCTCCACCCCGCGACAAAGCTGGGGCGGAAGTATACGACCGATCCCCTACAGGGTCAATGTAACCTTCCACCTGCAAGAAAGCCCGCAACAGCGGGCTCTCCTGACTAATTGGTACCGAGAAGGGGACTCGAACCCCTACACCCTATGGGCACAACCACCTCAAGGTTGCGTGTCTACCAATTCCACCACCTCGGCAATACTACGTTTGAAACCCTTCTTACTTCTGCTCTTGAGCTGGAGGTACGTCAGTCGCTGGAGTAGCCGACTTTTGCTCTTGAAGCACCGGGACATCATCAGAAGCCGGTTGTTGCTTTGGAACTTCCAGTACCGCTGGGTTTGGCAGACCTACTTGAGTCAGCTGGTGAGCCTTCTCTTTAGCAAAGTAACCTAACCCCAAGCTGGTTATGAAAAAACCTGCGGCAAGTATAGCAGTAAACTTACTAAGAAAGGTAGAGGAACCTTGGCTTCCGAACACAGTATTTGAAGCACCTGCTCCGAAAGACGCGCCAGCGTCCGCACCTTTACCCTGCTGCAGCAAAACCAGAGCTACTACGCCCAATGCACCCAGCAGATGAAAAACGACTACGACTGTTTCCAGCATTTTTTCAGTTTCCCGCGGCGCGACAAATCGCACCGAACTCATCTGCATTCAGGGAAGCCCCACCAATGAGACCCCCATCGATATCCGGCATGCCGAACAGTTCGACCGCATTGGCCGCCTTCACGCTGCCGCCGTATAGAAGCCGCACACCTTGTGCGACCTCAGAATTCTCTGCCGCCAACTGAGCGCGAATGGCTGCATGCACATCCTGCGCCTGTTGCGGCGTTGCAGTCAGCCCGGTACCAATGGCCCAGACCGGCTCGTAAGCGATCACTGCCTTGGCAAAGGCACCGACACCCAGCTCCTCAATGATACTGCCAAGCTGACGCGAGACAACCTCAAGAGTCTTTCCAGCTTCACGCTGCTCAAGGGTTTCCCCAATGCACAACACCGGAATCAAGCCACATGCCTGTGCCGCTGCGAACTTGCGAATCAGCACCGCGTCCTGCTCGCCCATAATCTGGCGGCGTTCGGAGTGCCCGACAAGTACCAGGGAACAACCTGCATCCACCAACTGACTCGGTGCAACTTCACCGGTCAACGCACCTTGTCCGGATTCCACCGCAGCATTCTGCGCGCCGACCGAAATCGACTTTCCTTCCAGGCCATCAATCACTTGATTGATATGCAGGAAAGGCGGGAATACCGCGACATCAACACCGCTCGGCAAGGCCAAGTCACGAAGGCCGTTGATCAGCTCAGCGACGCTGGCGCGGGTACCGTGCATCTTCCAGTTACCAGCTACCATAGGGCGACGCATGCTGTACCTCGTCGGTCAAAGTGGGCGCAGATGTTACCCAACACAATCAAGGCTGGCAAGCCGAATTCAGGCAGAAACTTCAGTAACCAGTTTTGCCAGCTCTTCGGCATAGCCGCGAACCAGGGTTTCGTCTTCGCCTTCGACCATGACACGCACCAGCGGCTCGGTACCGGACTTGCGCAACAGCACACGCCCCCGACCTGCCATGGCCTTGGTCACACGCTCGCTGGCTTCCTTGACCGACGGGTGTTCGAGAGGGTTTGCACCGCCACCGAAACGCACATTGATCAGCACCTGAGGGCACTTGCGCAACGCCTGACGCGCTTCAGCCAAACCTTGCCCGCGGGTTTTCAACGCCATCAGCACCTGCAACGCGGCAATAATCGCATCACCAGTGGTGGTGTGATTGAAGCAAACGATATGACCCGAATTTTCGCCACCGACCAGCCAGTTGCGCTCCAGCAGATCAGCAATCACATAACGGTCACCCACATTGGCGCGAACAAAGGGGATCGCCAGGTCGGCCAAGGCCAACTCCAGCCCCAAGTTGCTCATCAGCGTACCGACTACACCACCTTGCAGCTTGTCTCGCTCATGCAGGGCGCGAGCAATGATGAACAGCAACTCATCACCATCGACGATGGCTCCCGTGTGATCCACCATCAACACCCGGTCGCCATCACCATCGAAGGCGATACCCAGATCGGCGTGCTCAGCCAGCACAGCCGCCTGCAGCTGCCCCATATGGGTCGAGCCGCAGTTGTCATTGATATTCAAACCATTGGGCTGCGCGGACAAGACCACGACCTCGGCACCCAACTCACGAAACACACTCGGCGCCACTTTATAGGTCGCACCATGGGCGCAGTCGATCACAATCTTGAGGCCGGTAAAGCTGGTACCGGTCGGCACACTGCTCTTGCAGAATTCGATATACCGACCCGAGGCGTCATTGATTCGCGACACCTTGCCGATCTTGCTCGACTCAACCACAGTCATCGGGGTATCGAGCAGCTCTTCGATCATGTGCTCGACTTCATCCGGTAGCTTGGTGCCCTTGCCGGAGAAAAACTTGATGCCATTGTCATCATGCGGATTGTGCGAGGCACTGATGACGATGCCCGCTTCGGCATGAAAGGTACGCGTCAGGTAGGCAATCGCCGGGGTTGGCATCGGACCAAGGAGCATGACATCGGCACCCGCCGAGGTCAGCCCTGCTTCAAGCGCAGACTCGAACATGTAGCCGGAGATACGGGTGTCCTTGCCTACCAATACCTTGCAGGCGCCCATCTTGCGGAACGCCATACCTGCAGCCCAGCCGAGCTTGAGCATGAAATCAGGAGTAATCGGGTATTCACCGACACGCCCACGAATACCATCGGTACCAAAATATTTTTTGCTCATAAGTGCTCCATCATTCTTATTCGGCTGATTCCACTGCGGCGATCATCCGCACCACATCCACTGTTTCGGCTACATCATGGACGCGCAATATACGCGCACCTTTCGCCGAAGCCAGCGCTGCGAGCGCCAAACCACCATACAGCCGGTCTCCCACCGGACGATTCAATGCCTGACCAATCATGCTCTTTCGCGAAACCCCGACCAACAGGGGCCGCCCCAAGGCATGCAGGGCTTCCATATGCTTGAACAAGCTTAGGTTGTGCTGCAAGGTTTTAGCGAAACCAAAGCCGGGATCAAGAATGATCCGCTCAGCGGCAATTCCCGCCAATGAACATTGATGCATGCGCTCGGCAAGAAACTCACCGACCTCCCTTGTAACGTCCTGGTACTGCGGATCGTCCTGCATATCGCCGGGCTCCCCCAGCATATGCATCAGGCAAACCGGCAAGCCAGTGGCCGCCGCCGCATCCAGGGCACCATCGCGACGCAACGAACGTACGTCATTGATCAATCCGGCGCCCAGGCGCGCGGTTTCACGCATGACAGCCGGCGTTGAGGTGTCGACCGAGATGATGACGTCCAGCTCGCGAGCAATGCGCTCGACGATGGGCGCCACGCGCTCCAGCTCCTCCAGGGGCGACACCGCCCTGGCGCCAGGCCGGGTGGACTCGCCACCGACATCGATCAGCGTCGCGCCGGCCGCCACCATGGCTTCGGCGTGGCGCATGGCCGCGTCGAGCTGGCTGTATTGGCCACCATCGGAGAAAGAGTCAGGAGTGACATTGAGAATACCCATGACATGCGTCTGGGCCAAATCAAGAACCCGGTTGCCGCAAGGCAACCGGGTCGAGGACTGAACAGAAGTCATTTCAAACCTTATACGTCAGCAGCAGGACCGCCGATCGGTGTTTCCGGACGCTCGTCCTGCACCACCGGAGGGGTGCCGGAGGTACCTGTGCCACCCGACCAGTCGCGCGGCTCGCGCGGCGTACGCCCTGCCATGATGTCGTCGATCTGCTCGGCATCGATGGTTTCGTACTTCATCAAGGCATCGGCCATCGCGTCGAGCTTGTCACGGTTGTCCGTGAGAATCTGCTTCGCCGTGCCATAGCACTGATCGATGATGCTGCGCACTTCGGAGTCGATCAGCTTGGCTGTCTCACCGGAGAAGCTCGCACTCTGACCGCCACCGCCGCGACCAAGGAACACTTCGCCTTCTTCTTCGGCATACATCAACGGACCGAGTTTTTCCGAAAGACCCCACTTGGTCACCATGTTCCGCGCAATCTGGCTGGCGCGCATGATGTCGTTGGAAGCACCGGTGGTCACGCCATCGAAGCCCAGGGTCATTTCTTCAGCGATACGACCGCCGTACAGCGAGCAGATCTGGCTGATCAATGCACGCTTGGACAGGCTGTAACGGTCTTCTTCCGGCAGGAACATGGTCACACCCAGCGCACGACCGCGCGGGATGATCGACACCTTGTACACCGGATCATGCTCAGGTACGACACGACCCACAATGGCGTGGCCCGCTTCGTGATAAGCCGTGTTCTGCTTTTCTTTCTCGGACATGACCATGGATTTGCGCTCGGCGCCCATCATGATCTTGTCTTTGGCCAATTCGAATTCTTTCATCTCGACGATGCGCTTGCCGGCACGGGCAGCGAACAACGAGGCCTCGTTCACCAGGTTAGCCAGGTCGGCACCGGAGAAGCCTGGAGTACCACGAGCGATCACGGCCGGGGCAACGTCGTCGCCCATCGGCACTTTGCGCATGTGAACCTTGAGAATCTGTTCGCGACCACGGATGTCCGGCAGACCCACAACAACCTGGCGGTCGAATCGGCCCGGACGCAGCAGCGCAGGGTCCAGTACGTCAGGACGGTTGGTCGCGGCAATCACGATGATGCCGTCGTTCATTTCGAAGCCGTCCATCTCGACCAGCAACTGGTTGAGAGTCTGCTCGCGCTCGTCGTGACCACCACCCATGCCAGCACCACGATGGCGACCGACCGCATCGATTTCGTCGATGAAGATGATGCATGGAGCGTGTTTCTTGGCCTGCTCGAACATGTCACGAACACGGCTGGCACCGACACCGACGAACATTTCGACGAAGTCGGAACCGGAAATGGTGAAGAACGGTACTTTGGCTTCGCCGGCGATAGCCTTGGCCAGCAAGGTTTTACCGGTACCTGGAGGACCAACCATCAGCACGCCGCGAGGAATGCGACCACCCAGGCGCTGGAATTTGCCCGGATCGCGCAGGAACTCGACCAACTCACCGACTTCTTCCTTGGCTTCGTCGCAACCGGCAACGTCAGCCAGGGTGGTTTTCACCTGATCCTCGGAGAGCAGGCGCGCCTTGCTTTTACCAAAGCTCATCGGCCCGCCCTTGCCACCGGCACCGCCCTGCATCTGCCGCATGAAGAACATGAACACGGCGATGATCACGAGGATAGGGAAGCTGGCGACCAGAAGCTGAGTCCAGATGCTTTGCTGCTCAGGCTGCTTGCCTTCGACCACGACGTGGTTATCCACCAGGTCGCCGATCAGGCCGTTGTCCTGGATCGCCGGGCGAATGGTCTTGAAGCTGTCGCCATCGTTGCGCTTGCCGGTAATCACGTAGCCATCAACCGCGACGCGCTCGACCTTGCCATCCTTGACCTGCTGGATGAAGTCGGAATAGTTGAGGGTCTGCGGCTCGTTAGGGCTGGAGAAGTTGTTCATCACCGTCACCAGGACAGCCGCGATGATCAACCACAGGATCAGATTCTTTGCCATATCGTTCAATTAACTACCCTCTGAAGCAAGCTCCGCTACTGGCGCGCGCTTCGCATGATATTCACCGGCCTAACTTACTACATTACCTACGACTTGGCAGGCGCCGTCTGTAACCCTTTGTGAAACACTTTCTACACAATATTCGCTTATGCACGCGAGGCGAAATACGAAAAACCTATCGCCCCGGCCAAAAAAGCTCGTTTTATTCACTGCGACCGCGATAGCCCCAAGCCAGCATGTATTGCTCGCGAGAGCTGCCACGAGAAGAATCCGGCTTGATCATCTGGATCTTGTCGAATTTCTTACGGGCGTCCTTCAGGTAAACATCGAAACCTTCACCCTGAAAAATCTTGATCACGAAATTACCACCAGGCTTGAGTATCCGCTCCGCCAGGTCAAGCGCCAGCTCACACAGGAACATGGCTTTGGGCATGTCCACTTCAGGCGTACCACTCATATTGGGGGCCATATCGGAAATCACAAGGTCCACCTGCGAATTACCCACGGCCTCAAGGATCCGAGCGAGCACTTCGTCCTGGGTGAAGTCACCCTGAATGAAAGTTACGTCCGGAATGCTGTCCATTTCCAGGATGTCCGAGGCGATCAGACGCCCCTGACCACCGATCAGCCGACTGGTAACCTGCGACCAGCCACCGGGCGCTGCACCCAGGTCGACAACGCTCATGCCCGGACGAATCAGTTTGTACTTCTCCTGGATTTCGAGAAGCTTGTAACTCGCCCGCGAGCGGTAGCCGTCCTTCTGCGCCTGCTTCACATAGGGATCATTGACATGTCTTTTCAGCCACTCAAGGCTTGTCTTGGAACGCGCCATTGGGCACCTCGATGATAAGGGTCGTGATTAGTTGGGCGGAGTCACGAACCCTCGGGTAAAATGGCCGCCATTTTACAGAATCCAGACGAAAGGGTCAGATTATGCCGCTCACTCAAGAGCAGAAGAAACAGTACAAATCCATTGGCCACCATCTGAAACCAGTTTTGATTGTGGCAGATAATGGTTTGACTGAAGGTGTGTTAGCCGAACTCGAACGCGCTTTGGCGGATCACGAGCTGATCAAGATCAAGCTCAACATCCTCGATCGTGAATCGCGCCTGGCGTCCATTGCAGAGCTCTGCAAGGTCGGCAAAGCGGACCTGGTCCAGGTCATCGGCAAGATGGCACTGATCTACCGCAAGAACTTCAGCGTCAACAAGCAGCTGTCGAACGTCCATCGTTTCAAGTGATGGCAAGGGTCAGGGGTGTGCTTCGCGCACCCTGCCACTCCATCCCGGCACCGGCTGCAACACCAGCACCAGCCCGGAAAAGCCCAGAACAAGATAGCTGAACGTCTGCCAACGCAGCGCACCCGGCCAACCGAAACGCACCGCGAAGTACATCGCGCACGCACACAGCGCCATCAACAGCAGTTGTCCGCGAATTTCTCGCCATAGACTGACAAGGCCCTCGGTCTTGATCAGCACCAAAGCCTGAAAAATCACACACGCCGTAGCGAATCCCACTACGAGTGCATTGAGCGTGCCTGCGATTTCATCGATCAGCAGCGGCGCCAGGCCAATTAGCCCCAGCACCGGCAACAGACCAATCTGCAACAGCCACAAGCCGCCGACCCACAACATCTGGGCCAGCTGCCAAAGCATGGCGCCCGCACGAAGCGGGCGCCGGCCTTCAGATGTGACGAACTTCGACAATCTCGTACTCGATAACGCCACTTGGCGTTTTCACCGCAACCACATCGCCCTCTTCCTTGCCGATCAAGGCACGAGCCAAGGGCGAGCCGACTGAAATCTTGCCAAGTTTGAAGTCAGCTTCATCCTCACCCACGATGTGGTAAGTGACGCTTTCATCAGTCTCGACGTTGGCGATTTCGACGGTGGTGCCGAAGATAACCTTGCCAGTGTGAGGAATGGTCGTGACGTCGATGATGACCTGATTCTGAATCCGGCCTTCGATGTCACGAATCCGCGCCTCGACCATACCCTGCTGCTCGCGAGCAGCGTGGTATTCGGCGTTTTCCTTCAAGTCACCCAACTCGCGGGCCGTACCGATGTCCTGGCTGAGCTTCGGACGAACGACCTTGGTCAGGTGAGTGTGTTCTTCTTCCAGGGCGCGAGCGCCCTGAACGGTCATTGGGTACTTCGTTATGCTCATGCCTTCAATCCTGCGTGTAGATCCTGCAAGCGGCGTACGGTCTTCTCGGGACCGAACTTCAGCGCTTCGCAGATGGCTTCGCCAGCAGCAATGGTGGTGGTGCAGTAGATCTTGTGCTGCAGGGCGTTGCGACGAATGGAATAGGAGTCAGCGATCGACTGACGGCCTTCGGTGGTGTTGATGATCAGGGTGACTTCGTCATTCTTGATCATGTCGACCACGTGCGGACGACCCTCGGTCACCTTGTTAACGCGGCGTACTTTCAGGCCTGCAGCTTCAATCAGCTTGGCAGTACCGGCAGTGGCGACCACTTCGAAGCCCAAGTTGATCAGATCACGGGCCACGCCCGCAACCAGTGGCTTGTCGTCGTCACGCACGCTGATGAACGCAGTACCGCCGGTCGGCAGCACTTCGCTGGCGCCCATCTGGGCCTTGGCGAATGCTTCACCGAAGGTGTCGCCCACGCCCATCACTTCACCGGTGGACTTCATCTCTGGGCCGAGGATCGGGTCAACGCCAGGGAATTTGGCGAACGGGAACACCGCCTCTTTCACGCTGTAGAAGTTCGGAATGATTTCCTTGGTGAAGCCGATTTCCTTCAGGGTTTTACCGGCCATGACGCGAGCCGCGATCATTGCCAGGGAAACACCGATGCACTTGGACACGAACGGTACGGTACGGGAAGCGCGCGGGTTGACCTCGATGACGTAGATGTCGTCGCCTTGCAGCGCCAACTGTACGTTCATCAGGCCGATCACGCCCAGTTCCAGGGCCATTTTCTTGACCTGTTCGCGCATCTCGTCCTGGATGTGCGCCGGCAGCGAGTACGGCGGCAGCGAGCATGCGGAGTCACCGGAGTGAACGCCAGCCTGTTCGATGTGCTGCATGATCGCGCCGATCACCACGTCTTTGCCGTCGCAGACCGCATCGACGTCCATTTCGATCGCGCAGTTGAGGAAGTGGTCCAGCAGCACCGGGCTGTCGTTGGACACTTGAACCGCTTCGCGCAGGTAGCGCTTGAGTTCTTCTTCTTCGTAGACGATTTCCATCGCACGACCGCCCAGTACATAGGACGGACGCACCACCAGCGGGTAACCGATCTTGCTGGCGGCACGAATCGCTTCGTCTTCGCTGCGCACGGTAGCGTTTGGCGGCTGACGCAGGTTCAGGCGCTGGACCATCTGCTGGAAGCGCTCGCGGTCTTCAGCACGGTCGATGGCGTCAGGGCTGGTGCCGATGATCGGCACGCCGGCGGCTTCCAGGGCACGCGCCAGTTTCAGCGGGGTCTGGCCGCCGTACTGGACGATCACGCCTTTTGGCTTCTCGACGCGAACGATTTCCAGCACGTCTTCCAGGGTCACTGGTTCGAAGTACAGGCGATCGGAGGTGTCGTAGTCGGTGGAAACAGTTTCCGGGTTGCAGTTGACCATGATGGTCTCGTACCCGTCATCGCGCAGGGCCAGTGCCGCGTGTACGCAGCAGTAGTCGAACTCGATGCCCTGGCCGATACGGTTAGGACCGCCGCCCAGGATCATGATCTTGTCGCGACCCGATGGCGCGGCCTCGCACTCTTCCTCGTAGGTCGAGTACAGGTAAGCGGTATCGGTGGCGAACTCGGCAGCGCAGGTGTCGACGCGCTTGTAGACCGGGAAGATTTCCAGCTTGTGACGGTGAGCACGCAAGCTCTTCTCGGTGACACCCAGCAGCTTGGCCAGGCGCATGTCGGAGAAGCCTTTGCGCTTGAGACGGAACATCAGGTCGCGGTCGATGCTGGTCAGGCCCAGGGTCTTGACCTTCTCTTCTTCCTTGATCAGGTCTTCCATCTGCACCAGGAACCAAGGGTCGATCATGGTCATGCCGAAGATGTCTTCGACAGTCATGCCGGCGCGCATTGCGTCCGCCACGTACCAGATACGCTCGGCGCCCGGCACGGTCAGCTCGCGCTTGAGCACGCTCATGCTTTCCGGATTGCTCAGATCAACCTTCTCGTCCAGGCCGCAAACGCCGACCTCCAGACCGCGCAGGGCTTTCTGCAGGGATTCCTGGAAGGTACGACCGATGGCCATGACTTCACCGACCGACTTCATTTGCGTGGTCAGGCGGGCGTCGGCTTTCGGGAATTTCTCGAAGGCAAAACGCGGCAGCTTGGTCACGACGTAGTCGATGGACGGTTCGAAGGACGCCGGAGTCTTGCCGCCGGTGATGTCGTTCGACAGCTCGTCGAGGGTGTAGCCCACGGCCAGCTTGGCCGCGACCTTGGCGATCGGGAAACCGGTGGCTTTCGAAGCCAGTGCCGAGGAACGCGATACACGCGGGTTCATCTCGATCACGACCATGCGGCCAGTGTTCGGGCAGATACCGAACTGCACGTTGGAACCGCCGGTTTCAACGCCGATCTCACGCAGTACCGCCAGGGAGGCGTTGCGCAGGATCTGGTATTCCTTGTCAGTCAGGGTCTGTGCCGGTGCCACGGTGATCGAGTCACCGGTGTGCACGCCCATCGGGTCGAAGTTTTCGATGGAGCAGACGATGATGCAGTTGTCCTTCTTATCGCGGACAACCTCCATCTCGTACTCTTTCCAGCCGATCAGCGATTCGTCGATCAGCAGCTCTTTGGTCGGCGACAGGTCCAGACCACGGGCGCAGATTTCTTCGAACTCTTCACGGTTGTAAGCGATACCGCCACCGGTGCCGCCCATGGTGAAGGACGGACGGATGATGCACGGGAAGCCGAGCTTCTCGAGGACCGCATTGGCCTCTTCCATGCTGTGGGCGATACCGGAACGCGGGCACGCCAGACCGATGGATTTCATCGCCTTGTCGAAACGCGAGCGGTCTTCAGCCTTGTCGATGGTGTCAGCGTTGGCACCGATCATTTCTACGCCGAACTTCTCCAGAACGCCTTCGCGCTCCAGGTCCAGGGCGCAGTTCAGAGCGGTCTGGCCACCCATGGTTGGCAGCAGCGCGTCCGGACGCTCTTTCTCGATGATCTTGGCAACGGTCTGCCACTTGATCGGCTCGATGTAAGTAGCGTCGGCCATGGCCGGGTCGGTCATGATGGTGGCCGGGTTGGAGTTCACCAGGATGACGCGGTAACCCTCTTCGCGCAGGGCTTTACAGGCCTGGGCGCCGGAGTAGTCGAATTCGCAGGCCTGGCCGATTACGATCGGGCCAGCGCCGAGAATAAGGATGCTTTTAATGTCTGTACGTTTTGGCATGGGTTTGTCACTCAAATCCGCAGGTCAGTCGGCAAGCCGTCTTGTTCAATCTCTGACTTGAGGGGGCCACCGGCATCGGGACCGCCCTCAAGCCTTGCTACATCAAGGCGAGCGATCAGCGTCGCTTGGCCATCTCGTTGATGAAGCGATCGAACAATGGCGCTACGTCGTTCGGGCCAGGGCTGGCTTCCGGGTGACCCTGGAAGCTGAAGGCGCTCTTGTCGGTACGCTCGATACCTTGCAGGGTGCCGTCGAACAGCGATTTGTGAATCGCGCGGACGTTGGCTGGCAGGGTCGCTTCGTCTACCGCAAAACCGTGGTTCTGGCTGGTGATCATCACCACACCGCTGTCCAGGTCCTGGACCGGGTGGTTGGCACCGTGGTGGCCATGGCCCATTTTCAGGGTCTTGGCGCCGGAGGCCAGGGCCAGCAGCTGGTGACCGAGGCAGATACCGAAGACCGGGATCTCGGTTTCCAGCACGTCCTTGATCGCCTGGATCGCGTAGTCGCAAGGCTCCGGATCACCAGGGCCGTTGGACAGGAACACGCCGTCCGGCTTCAGGGCCAGTACGTCGGCAGCAGGGGTTTGCGCCGGCACGACGGTCACGCGGCAACCGCGCTCGACCAGCATGCGCAGGATGTTCACCTTGACGCCGTAGTCGTAGGCAACCACGTGGTATGGCAGCTCGGAGGCGTCGATGGTCGCGTGGCTGTCGGTTTTCAGATCCCAGACGGTCGAGCGCCACTCGTACTTCTCTGTGGTGCTGACGACCTTTGCCAGGTCCATGCCCTTGAGGCCAGGGAAACCCTGGGCGGCGGCGATGGCGGCTGCTTCGGAAATGTTGTCACCGGCCATGATGCAGCCGTTCTGCGCGCCTTTTTCACGCAGGATGCGTGTCAGGCGGCGGGTGTCGATACCGGCGATGGCCACAACGTTGTTGGCCTTCAGGTAGTCGGACAGGGACATCGTGTTACGCCAGTTGCTCGCAACCAGTGGCAGGTCACGGATGACCAGGCCGGCAGACCAGACGCGGTTGGACTCGGCGTCTTCCGGCGTGGTGCCGGTGTTGCCGATGTGCGGGTAAGTCAGGGTAACGATCTGTTGGGCGTAGGAAGGATCGGTAAGGATTTCCTGATAGCCGGTCATTGCGGTGTTGAACACCACCTCACCAACGGTCTGACCGTCGGCTCCAATGGCTTCGCCGCGAAAAATGCTGCCATCAGCAAGGGCGAGTATGGCTGGCTTAGTCAAGAAGACCTCCCGTAAATAAAGCCTGAAAGGGCGATCGCAGGTTGTAAAAAAGCGGAGTGACGTATGGACACGTCACCCCGCTTCTTCACTGAATTATTCTGCGCGCTTTTAGTGGACACACTAAAGCTGTAGCTTACAGAAAAAGGCCTTTTTGGTCTACCGCCAATGAGCCTTAAAGGCTGGAGAATGCGACAGGACGTCGCTTGGCGGAACAAAACCGGGCTCAAACGCTGTGCGCGAGCCCGATTTCGGGTGCATCTTAACGCAGATCGAGCACGTCTTGCATGTCGTAAAGGCCAGGCTCGCGCCCCTCCAGCCACAACGCAGCACGTACCGCGCCCTTGGCGAAGGTCATGCGACTGGACGCCTTGTGAGTGATCTCGACACGCTCGCCATCGGCGGCGAACAGCACGGTGTGGTCACCAACGATGTCACCGGCACGCACCGTGGCGAAACCAATGGTCTCGCGATCACGAGCGCCGGTCTGGCCCTCACGGCCATACACCGCCACCTTCTTCAGATCACGGCCCAGCGCATCGGCAATCACTTCACCCATGCGCACGGCAGTGCCGGACGGCGCATCGACCTTATGCCGATGGTGAGCTTCGGTGATTTCGATATCGACATCGTCGCCCAACACTCGAGCGGCCGTGTCGAGCAACTTCAGGCACAGGTTGACGCCGACACTGAAGTTGGCCGCGAAGACAATCGGAATGTCCTTGCCCGCTTCCGCCAGCAGCTGCTTTTCTTCAACGCTGAAACCGGTGGTACCGATGATCATCGCCTTGCCGTGCTTACGGCAGAAAGCCAGGTTCTTCAGGGTCACCGTCGGGTGCGTGAAGTCGATCAGCACGTCGAACTCGTCGACCACCCGAGCCAGATCACCAGACAGAGGCACGCCGATACGACCCAGCGCTGCCAACTCACCGGCATCCGCGCCGACCAGCGTGCTGTCGGGACGATCCACCGCCGCCGTCAGACCGGCGCCCGGGGTTTGCTGCACCGCTTCAATCAGGGTCTTGCCCATGCGCCCGGCGGCGCCCATCACTGCAATACGTCGCATGCCCGTCTCCTTACAAATCGCCGAAGAAGCGCTTCACGCCTTCGAACCAACCGGTGGTTTTTGGCGAATGGCTGTTGTCGTCCGCCAGGGAGCTACGGAACTCCTCGAGCATTTCACGCTGGCGACGGCTCAAGTTGACCGGCGTCTCGACCGCCACACGGCACATCAAGTCACCCGCACCACCGCCACGCACCGGTGCAACGCCCTTGCCGCGAACGCGGAACTGCTTGCCGGTCTGGGTCCCCTCAGGGATCTTCAGCTTGACCCGGCCATCAAGGGTCGGGATCTCCAACTCGCCACCCAACGCCGCATCGACGAAGCTGATCGGCACTTCGCAGAACAGGTGCTTGCCGTCGCGCTGGAAAATCGAGTGCTCGCGCACGTTGATCACCACGTAGAGGTCGCCAGTCGGGCCACCCTGGGCACCCGCCTCGCCTTCGCCGGACAGACGAATGCGATCACCGGTATCGACACCGGCCGGCACTTTCACCGACAGGGTCTTGTACTCTTCGACACGACCTTCGCCGTGGCAGGAATCGCACGGATCGGAAATGATCTTGCCTTGGCCATGGCAGCGCGGGCAGGTCTGCTGCACCGAGAAGAAGCCCTGCTGCATGCGCACCTGACCGATACCGCCGCAAGTCGGGCAAGTCACCGGAGCAGAACCTTTCTTGGCACCGGAGCCGTCGCAAGGCTTGCAGTTGACCAGCGTCGGAACGCGGATATTCACGGTCGTGCCGCGTACCGCTTCTTCCAGGTCCAGTTCCAGCGTGTAGCGCAAATCGCTGCCGCGCTGAGCGCCGCCACGGGAACCGCCGCGACCGCCACCGAAGAAATCGCTGAAGACATCGCCAAAGATGTCGGAGAAGTTCTGGCCGCCGAAACCGGCACCGCCACCACCCATGCTCGGGTCGACACCGGCATGACCGTACTGGTCGTACGCCGCGCGCTTGCTGGAATCGGACAGCACTTCGTAGGCCTCGTTGGCCTCCTTGAACATCTCTTCCGACGCCTTGTCATCGGGATTACGGTCCGGGTGGTGCTTCATCGCCAGGCGACGGTAGGCCTTTTTCAGGTCCGCCTCGCTTGTGCCTCGCTCAACACCCAATACTTCGTAATAGTCACGCTTTGCCATAAGTCTTTGCACTCTTGAGGACGTCCGGCAAAACCCTCCTGAGTTTGCCGAACTCGCTGAGCCCCAATACAGGCCCGGACCCAACTCACGTCAATTCAACGATCCTGGTCTTTGTTTCAAATTGGCACTTACAGCTCGGAAAGCAGGAGCATTCCCGGCCATGCCAGCAGCACGCGAACACTGTCGCATGCTGTAAAAATTCGCGTATTCCAGATACGCCAACGCGGGAGCAAGCTCCCGCGCGGCGACATCCTACCAGTCACCGCCTAAAGGCAGTCAACCGGCCGACCAACAACTTACTTGTGGTCTTTGACTTCTTCGAACTCGGCATCGACAACGTCGTCAGCCTTTTCAGCCGATTCGCCCTGCGGTGCAGCGCCTTCAGCAGGCTGAGCCTGTTCGGCGTACATCTTCTGCGCCACTGGAGCGGAGACTTTCGACAGCTCTTCAACCTTGGCGTCGATAACAGCCTTGTCGTCGCCTTTAACGGCGGCTTCCAGGGCAACTACGGCAGCTTCGATTGCAGTCTTCTCTTCAGCGCTCACCTTGTCGCCAGCATCGGCAACCATTTTGCGCGTCGAGTGAACCAGTGCGTCACCCTGGTTGCGGGCAGCGGCCAGCTCTTCGAACTTGCGGTCTTCCTCGGCATTCGCCTCGGCATCACGCACCATGCGCTCGATCTCTTCGTCGGACAGGCCGGAGTTGGCCTTGATCACGATCGACTGAGTCTTGCCGGTAGCCTTGTCCTTCGCACCTACGTGCAGGATGCCGTTGGCGTCGATGTCGAAGGTCACTTCGATTTGTGGCACGCCACGTGGTGCTGGTGGAATCTCGGCCAGGTCGAACTTGCCCAGGGACTTGTTCTGTGCGGCTTGCTTACGCTCGCCTTGCAGCACGTGGATGGTCACGGCGCCCTGGTTGTCGTCGGCAGTCGAGAACACTTGCGATTTCTTGGTAGGAATCGTGGTGTTTTTCTCGATCAGCGCGGTCATCACGCCACCCATGGTTTCGATACCCAGGGTCAGCGGGCTGACGTCGAGCAGCAGAACGTCTTTCACGTCACCGGCCAATACCGCGCCCTGGATAGCAGCACCCATGGCAACTGCTTCGTCCGGGTTGACGTCCTTACGAGCTTCTTTGCCGAAGAACTCGGTTACCAGCTTCTGAACCAGTGGCATACGGGTCTGACCGCCTACCAGGATCACGTCGTTGATCGCGCCAACGTCGATGCCGGAGTCTTTCAGAGCGATGCGGCAAGGTTCGATGGTGCGCTGAACCAGGTCTTCAACCAGCGCTTCGAGCTTGGCGCGGGAGATTTTCACGTTCAAGTGCTTAGGACCGGTGGCGTCTGCAGTGATGTACGGCAGGTTCACGTCGGTCGACTGAGCGGAAGACAGCTCGATCTTGGCTTTTTCAGCGGCTTCTTTCAGGCGCTGCATGGCCAGCGGGTCACCCTTGAGGTTCATGCCGCTTTCTTTCTTGAACTCGTCGACGAGGTAGTCGATCAGACGAATGTCAAAGTCTTCACCGCCCAGGAACGTGTCACCGTTGGTGGCCAGTACTTCGAACTGGTGCTCGCCATCGACTTCGGCGATTTCGATCACGGAAACGTCGAAAGTACCACCGCCCAAGTCGTAAACGATCACGGTGTGATCGCCCTTGGCCTTGTCCATGCCGTAAGCCAGAGCGGCTGCGGTTGGTTCGTTGATGATACGTTTCACGTCCAGGCCAGCGATGCGGCCGGCGTCTTTGGTCGCCTGACGCTGGCTGTCGTTGAAGTAGGCCGGAACGGTGATCACCGCTTCAGTCACGGTCTCGCCGAGGTAATCTTCGGCGGTCTTCTTCATTTTCTTGAGGATTTCAGCCGAGATTTGTGGCGGCGCCATTTTCTGGCCGTTCACTTCAACCCAGGCGTCGCTGTTGTCAGCCTTGACGATCTTGTAAGGGACCATCTGGATGTCTTTCTGCACGACTTCTTCGTCGAAGCGACGACCGATCAGACGCTTCACCGCATACAGGGTGTTATGCGGATTGGTCACAGCCTGACGCTTGGCCGACTGGCCAACCAGGATTTCGCCATCGTTGGCGTAAGCGATGATCGACGGCGTGGTACGCGCGCCTTCAGCGTTTTCAATAACTTTTGCCTTGCCGTTTTCCAGCACGGAGACGCAGGAGTTGGTAGTCCCCAGGTCGATACCGATAATTTTGCCCATGTTCACTCTCCCGAAACTTTGGATTTGGTTGCCGCAGCAGTGGTGGCTAACTGCGGTAGCACTTAAACGCTTGACTTATAAATGGGGGCCTTGCGGCGGATTTCAAGCCTGCTCGTCAATCGAAGGCGAAACCGGCGCAGGCGCCTTGCTGACCACGACCATCGCCGGGCGCAGCAGGCGACCATTGAGCTGATAGCCCTTCTGGAACACCTTAAGAACGCTGTTCGGCTCGACGTCGGCGCTTTCCTGCATGGCCATTGCCTGATGGTGAACGGCGTTGAACGGTTCGCCATGCGGATCGATCGCTTCAAGCTGATAACGCTTGAGAGTGTCGTGGAACATTTTCAGGGTCAGCTCGATGCCTTCGCGCATCGGACGAATGCTTTCGTCGTCCGGGCTGGACAGTTCCAGGCCGCGCTCCAGGCTGTCGACGATCGGCAGCAGGTCGCTGGCGAACTTTTCCAGCGCGAACTTGTGAGCTTTCTCTACATCCTGCTCGGCGCGACGGCGGACGTTCTGCAGATCGGCAGCTACACGCAAAGCCTGATCCTGAGCGCCTGCCAGTTGCTCTTCGAGCACTTGTACACGAGCCGCCAGGTCATCACCCGATGCCTCGGGCGCCTGGTTGGCGTCTGGGTTTTGCGTATCCACTGTCTGTTCGTCAGCCATAGATTTCTCCTTTCAATTTCGTCCGCGAGCTCAACTCGCGCTTCTGCCCAGCTATATGGGGCCGCAAAATCCGGCTTCAAGGGGCGCCGATGATTAACCCTACAAAAAACAACTGCATTGTCATTCCCGGTCGCGATAAGGCTTTCGTCGGACCGAGCGAATCGAGCTAACAAGGGGCATTGTCAGCCAGAAACAAAACACTGTATAAATAACCAGACCTAACACCTGGGAGCGGCCCATATGCTGGTGCACCTGTCCGTACACAACTACGCCATCGTTGAACATCTCGATCTCGAACTCGATCGCGGGATGAGCGTGATCACCGGGGAAACCGGCGCGGGCAAGTCGATCATGCTCGACGCGCTGGGCCTGACCCTGGGCGATCGCGCCGATAGCGGCGTGGTCCGCCCCGGCGCCGACAAGGCCGACATCCTGGCCACCTTCGATCTGGCCGATATTCCGGAAGCCAGCACCTGGCTGGCTGAACGCGACCTCGAAAGCGACGGCCCGTGCATTCTGCGCCGCGTGATTACATCGGAAGGACGCTCGCGGGGCTATATCAACGGCACGCCCTGCCCGCTTGGCGACCTCAAGGCGCTGGGCGAGTTGCTGATCGACATTCACAGCCAGCACGAACACCAATCCCTGCTCAAGACCGATACCCACCGTCGCCTGCTGGACGAATATGCTGGCGCGACGGACCTTGCCCGCCAGGTTCAACTGGCCGCCCAGCGCTGGCGCCAGACCCGCCAGGAACTGGATCGACTCTCCAATTCAGGCGATGAGCAGCGTGCCCGCCATCAGTTGCTCAGCTATCAACTCGAAGAGCTGGAAAACCTGGGCCTTGGTGACAATGAACTTGAGCAGCTTGAGCAGGAACACAAGAACCTGACCAACGCAGAAACCCTGCTGGGTATCTGCCGGCAGGTCGTAGAACAGTGCAGCGAAAGTGATTCCGGCAATGTACTGAACGCACTCACTGCAAGCCTCAACCGCTTGTCCAGTGTGAATAATTCGATCGGCGCTCTCGGCGAGGCCAGCAGCCTGCTGACCAGTGCGCAGATCCTGGTTGAAGAAGCCGTCGGCGAGTTGAACCGCTTTCTCGACAACTTCGACGCCGATCCGGCGCGCCTTCAATACCTTGAGGAACGGCTCGATGCGATCTATACGATGGCCCGCAAGCACCGCATCCAGCCGACCGAAGTTGCCGAGATGCAACAGAAACTGCTGGATGAAATCGAAACCCTGAACGCTAACGACGAATCCATCGAGCGCCTGAGCGATGAGCTGGCCTCATACGCTCGGCATTACCAGGAAAAGGCTCGCGAACTGAGTGATCTGCGCCACCAAGCCTCGAACAGCCTGGCCAGCGCCGTGGAACAGGAAATCCAGCGCCTGGGCATGCCCGGCGGGCGCTTCACCATCGAACTGCGCCCGAACAGCAGCGCCGAACTGCTACCAAATGGCCTGGAACAGGTAGAACTGCTGGTCAGCGCCAACCCTGGCCAGCCGCTGAAGGCCCTGGCGAAAGTGGCGTCCGGCGGCGAACTGTCGCGGATCAGCCTGGCGATTCAGGTGATCACCGCACAGACCTCCCGCGTACCGACCCTGGTGTTCGACGAAGTCGACGTCGGCATCGGCGGCCCGACAGCAGAAATCGTCGGCCAGTTACTGCGCAGGCTCGGCGAGCGCGGGCAGGTGCTGACCGTGACCCACTTGCCGCAAGTGGCAGCGCAAGGTCATCAGCATCTGTTTGTGCATAAAGTGCGTGGCGAAGATGCCACTCGCACGGCCGTTTCCAAACTGAGCAAAAACGACCGCGTCGAAGAGGTCGCACGAATGCTGGGGGGCATCGATCTCACCAAGGAGTCCCTGGCTCACGCGAAAAAAATGGTGGTTGCCGCAAAAGCTTGAATAACGGCAGAAAGCACGAAGGCGACCCTGGGGTCGCCTTCGCTCGTTTCGCGAACGGATGTTCGCGCGACATGCTTACTTTTTCTTGCGCACGTACAGCACCAGATTGTGATCAACCATCTCGAAGCCATACTTGTCGACGATTGCTTTCTGAAGCCGCTCGATTTCTTCGTCGAAGAATTCGATCACTTCGCTGGTTTCGACGTTGACCATATGGTCGTGATGCTTTCCGTCGTCCAGTTCGAAGACCGCATGGCCTCCGTCGAAGTTGTGCCGCACCACAAGGCCAGCTGCCTCGAACTGGGTCAGAACACGGTAAACCGTGGCCAGACCGACGTCCTCACCAGCCTCCATAAGGGCCTTGTAGACATCCTCGGCACTCATGTGGCGTTGCTCGGCGGAATCGAGCATTTGCAGAATTTTGACCCGTGGCAGGGTCACTTTGAGGCCGGCTTTGCGTAGTTCGCTATTTTCAACCATGGTCAGCTTTCTCGCGATGCTGCTTCGCAGCTTCTCTTAATGCGGGTATGATCGGCGTTTACGTTGTCCCAGCCAAGATAGTGGAAGTCGCCCACCGATGCAAAACACCAAGCTCTTGCTAACCAGTTTCACCTTTGTGGGACTGCTCGCACTCGCCGGTTGTTCATTCCCCGGGGTTTACAAAATCGACATCCAGCAGGGCAATGTCGTCACGCAGGACATGATAGACCAGTTACGCCCGGGAATGACCCGTAAGCAAGTACGGTTTATCATGGGCAACCCTCTGCTGACTGACACGTTCCATGCCGATCGCTGGGATTATCTGTACAGCCTGCAACCAGGTGGCGGTGAACGCCAACAGGAACGCATTAGCGTTATCTTCAACCCAAATGATCAGCTTGTCAGCCTCTCTGGTGATTTCATGCCAGGCGTAAGCCGTGACGAAGCCATTCTTGGCAAGGATAGCGGCACGACAGTGGCTGCCCCGGCAGAAAACGTCGAGAAGCCAAAGCCGGAAAAACCGGTCAAGCCAGGCTCGTTGCTGGATCAGATCCAGAAGGACGTCGACGGTGTAGAAACCGTTCCGGTCCCGACGCCGCAACCGCTGGAAACTTCGCCGCAATAATTTGTGGCGCATTAAAAAGCCCGGCATGTCCGGGCTTTTTATTGTCTGGCGTTCAAGCCACTCACTGATTCCGCGCTTTGGCCTCGGCAGCCTTTGCCGCCCGCAGTCGGCGCACCTCTTTCGGATCGGCCAACAGGGGCCGGTAAATCTCGATACGATCCCCTGCCTGAACTGCCCGACTCTCTGGATCGGCGACAACCTTGCCGAAGATCCCCACGGCGCAATGGGTCAGATCCAGCTCCGGAAACTCCTCAGCCACGGCTGACCTGAGCAAGGCCGCCCGCACTGTCGTCCCGGCAGGCACCGTCACCGTCAGCAGTGCCTGACGGTCTACAGCCGCATAGACCACCTCGACGTCAATCATGACCTCAACCATGTATCTGCTTGGCGCGTTGGCAGAACGCATCCACCAGGGTATTGGCCGCCTGATTGAACAGCGGCCCCAAAGTGGCGCGAACCAGCGGCCCAGCGTAATCGAACGACAGATCAAGGCTGATCTTGCAGGCCTTGTCGGTCAGCGCCTTGAATACCCAGATGCCATGCAATTGGGTGAAAGGGCCCTCTTCGAGGTTCATTTCGATCGACTGCCCCGGAACCAGCGTGTTGCGCGTCACGAAATGCTGGCTGAGGCCCCCCTTCGCCACGCCGACGCTCGCCCGCATATGCTCAGGGGAGCTCTCCAGCACTTCGGCCGACGAGCACCACGGCAGAAACTCCGGATAACGCGCCACGTCGTTGACCAGGTCATACAGCGCTTGTGCCGGGTACGGCAGCAAAGCCGAACGTGAAATGTGTGTCGTCATGTCAGCGTCACTTCCACAGCTGGGCGGCAAACACTACAAGAATGCCGATGGGCGCCACATAGCGCATCAAGAACAAGGACAGGCCAAACAGCGCAGGGTTGCGGATCGACAGCTCGTCGCGCACCGCTTCACGCCCCATGATCCAGCCCGCAAACACCACGAAACACAAACCGCCAAGCGGCAACATGAGTCGCGAGGTGAAGAAATCGATCACGCCAAAGAAGTCGAGACCGCCGGTTGCTCCCCATTGGTAGAGGTGGAACACCCCGCCTTCGTTCACGAAGAACTTGGCCTCCTTCCAGATATTGAAGGAAAAAACCGTCCCCAGGCCGACAAACCAGCAACTGAAAGCCAACCAGAAGGTAACCCAGGCACGACTCACTTTAGTGCGCTCGACCAGGTAGGCCACCATCGGCTCAAGCAGGGAGATCGCCGAACTCCAGGCCGCCACCGCCACCAACACGAAGAACACCACGCCCATCAATTGGCCGAATGCCACGTTACCGAAGGCAAACGGCAGGCTGACGAACATCAACCCAGGCCCTTCGCTCGGATTCAGGCCTGCCGCGAAAACAATCGGAAACAATGCCAGGCCGGCCACCAGGGAAACGAAGGTATCGAGCAATGCTACGCCGACGACCGTCCCCGAAATCGACGAGCTCTTCGGCATGTAGGCGCCGTAGATCATGATCGAGCCGACGCCCACGCTCAGGGAAAAGAACGCGTGCCCCATTGCCGGCAACAAGCCGTCCAGGACCTTTTCCGGATGGAAGTCGAACATGAAATGCACGCCTTCCATGAAATGCCCGGTGGTCATGCTGTAGCCCAGCAGCACCAGGATCATCACAAACAGCAGCGGCATCATGATGCGCAGGCTGCGCTCGAGCCCGGCGACCACCCCCTTGGCAATTACCACCGCAGACAACAGCATGAAAATCGTGTGCCAAAGTGTCAGGCGCCATGGGTCGGCGATCACGTTGCCGAAGTAAGCCCCCACCTGATCCGGCGTTACCCCCTGGAAGTCGCCCCGCCCCATATCAATGATGTAATCCAGCGACCAGCCGCCCACCACACTGTAGAACGACAGTATCAGCAACGCCGTGATCATCCCGGCAAACGCACCCCAGGACCATTTGGCCGAGTGCCCTGCCTCGATCGCCAGTGTCTTCAAGGCATTCGCCGGACTCTGCCGGGCACGCCGGCCGATCAGGGTTTCGGCCAGCATGACCGGCACGCCGATCAGCGCGATGCAGGCCAGGAACATCAGCACGAAGGCACCGCCGCCATAGACGCCGACCATGTACGGGAATTTCCAGATACTACCCAGTCCCACGGCCGAACCGGTCGCGGCGAGTATGAAGACCCAGCGGCTAGCCCAACTGCCGTGGACAGAAACCTTGTCTGTCGACATCGTTATCACGCCCAAGCGTTCAAAAAAGAGGCCGCATTGTCCGGGATTCAATCAACCTGCTCAAGCACGTAGCAACCCCATAGCCGACTCTGTTGTAACTCCCTATAATGCCGCCCCTATGGCTAAACAGAAGAAACACCCAACAGGGACCATCGCGCAAAATAAAAAGGCGCGACACGATTACTTCATCGAACATCGGTTCGAGGCTGGTCTGGTCCTGGCCGGCTGGGAAGTAAAAAGCCTGCGGGCAAGCAAGCTGCAACTGGTTGACAGTTACGTGCTGCTCAAGGATGGCGAAGCCTGGCTGCTCGGCAGCCACATTACGCCCCTGACGACCGCCAGCACCCATGTCATCGCTGACCCGGTCCGCACCCGCAAGCTACTGCTCAACCGGCGCGAGCTGGAAAAGCTGTCCGCTGCCGTGCAGCAAAAGGGTTACGCCTGCGTGTGCCTGTCCTGGTACTGGAGCAAGCACATGGTCAAGTGCGAGATCGCACTGGGCAAGGGTAAGAAGGAATACGACAAGCGCGATACCGAGCGCGAACGCGATGCCGGTCGCGAATTGCAGCGAGCGGTGCGCAACAAGGGCAAGGAAGATTAATTCCACTCCTTGAAATCGCGATCGCCAGCAAGCCGGCTCCTACAGACCCCAGCCCGTCATGAATTCAACGGTGGGCCACAAACCTGTAGGAGCCGGCTTGCTGGCGATTGCGTTTGAACTGCCAACGCATGCACCCTGATTACATCCCCCTGCGCCGCTCCGCCCGGGCCATGCGCTGTACTTCCTGACGCACTTCTTCCAGCACCTCCTGCACATACAGAATGTGTCGACTGGAAACTTCCCGCGCCTGCTCTGCATGACCTTCGATAATCGCCTGATACAACTCCCGATGCTGCGTGATCAGCATGTCGCGGGTTTCAGTGCGCTGCTTGTACATGCCGCCGATGTTGGTCACCACGTTGCGCTTGAGCAGGTCGAACAGCCCGCGAATGGTGTGCAACAAAACGGCGTTATGACTGGCCTCGGCAATCGCCAGGTGAAATCTGGCGTCCGCCGCCCCCTCTTCGGCACGACTCACTTCTTCGTGACGCGAGTAACAGTCCTGTAATTCGTTGAATGCCGCGGTCAGCCGCTCGCGATCCACATCAGTGGCACGCAGCGCCGCGTAGTAGGCGCAGGACGCCTCCAGCGTATGGCGAAACTCCAGCAGATCGCGTTGCGCCTCGGGATTGCTTTCCAGCAACTGCAACAAGGGGTCACTGAAGGTCGTGCCCAGCGATTCCACCACATAGTTGCCGCCGCCCTGGCGACTGACCAGCAGGCCCTTGGCGGTCAGCTTCTGAATGGCTTCGCGCAACGAAGGGCGTGACACGCCAAATTGTTCGGCCAACGCGCGCTCGGCCGGCAAGCGCTCACCCGCTTTCAGCGTGCCCTCGAGGATCATGCCCTCAAGCTGCTCGACAATATCGTCAGACAGACGGCGCTGACGAATCTGATCAAACCCCATAACTCGATTACTCCACGACCCGACGGCTCGCCGGGGCTCTATTCTGGCCTATCGGCGCCGCGCCAGCACCTGCCACAGCGCATTGGGTCATACCAGGCAGACGACCTGCGCACTTTGCATTCGACAAAAGTTTTAGGGCGGCAAATTGACACACCGCCTACAAGGCTTTTACCCTAGCCAACAGCGATTGTAAATTGGTCTTACCAATTATCCAAGAACGCTGATCAGTGCCTGACCAACAACAATTAGGGGCCACCCCATATGCAAACCTGGCAACAGCTCTATACCCCGCTCGGCAGCCTCGGACTGTCCGCACTCGCAGCCGTCATCCCCATCGTGTTTTTCTTCCTGGCCCTGGCCGTGTTCCGTCTCAAAGGACATGTGG
The DNA here is from genome assembly GCF_034009455.1 of Pseudomonas sp. P5_109. Classification (NCBI taxonomy): domain Bacteria; kingdom Pseudomonadati; phylum Pseudomonadota; class Gammaproteobacteria; order Pseudomonadales; family Pseudomonadaceae; genus Pseudomonas; species Pseudomonas sp. P5_109. Next base: position 870,203 of record NZ_CP125380.1, on the reverse strand, counting down.
CCGGCAGCATCACCCTGGCTTTGTCGATCCTGGTGGCGATCTTCGCTTTCCAGATGCCGGTCGATATGGCATTCGCCGCCGCCGGGTATGGCTTCGCTTATGGCCTGTGGCCGATTGCCTGGATCATTGTGGCAGCGGTGTTCCTCTACAAACTGACGGTCAAGAGTGGCCAGTTTGAAGTCATCCGCAGTTCGGTCCTGTCGATCACCGATGACCAGCGCCTGCAGGTCCTGCTGATCGGCTTCTGCTTCGGTGCCTTCCTCGAAGGCGCGGCCGGTTTTGGCGCACCGGTGGCGATTACCGCGGCCCTGCTGGTAGGACTTGGCTTCAACCCGCTGTACGCCGCCGGCTTGTGCCTGATCGCCAACACCGCGCCGGTAGCCTTCGGCGCCCTGGGCATTCCGATCATCGTTGCCGGCCAGGTCACCGGCATCGACGCGTTCAAGATCGGCGCCATGACCGGTCGCCAACTGCCGCTGCTGTCGCTGTTCGTGCCGTTCTGGCTGGTGTTCATGATGGACGGCCTGCGCGGCGTGCGGGAAACCTGGCCGGCAGCCCTGGTGGCCGGCTTGAGCTTTGCCGTGACCCAGTACTTCACCTCGAACTTCATCGGTCCGGAACTGCCAGACATCACCTCGGCCCTGGCCAGCCTGATTTCCCTGACCCTGTTCCTGAAAGTCTGGCAACCGAAACGCGCCGCAGGCCAACACATTGCCGGCGCCGTCTCGGCCTCCGTGGTGAGCGCCAGCGTCGGTGGTTTCGGCCAGAAGCGCACTACCATGGCTTCGCCCTACAGCCTTGGGGAAATTTTCAAGGCCTGGTCGCCGTTTTTGATTCTCACCGTACTGGTCACCATCTGGACCCTGAAACCGTTCAAGGCCATGTTCGCCGCCGGCGGTTCGATGTACAGCTTCGTGTTCAACTTTGCGATCCCGCATCTTGATCAAATGGTGATCAAGGTCGCACCGATCGTGGCTACGCCAACCGCCATTCCAGCGGTGTTCAAACTGGACCCGATTTCCGCCACCGGCACTGCGATTTTCTTCTCGGCGCTGATCTCGATGCTGGTGCTCAAGGTCACCTTAAAAACTGGTCTGACCACTTTTAAAGAGACCTTCTACGAACTGCGCTGGCCGATCCTGTCCATCGGCATGGTGCTGGCGTTTGCCTTCGTGACCAACTACTCGGGCATGTCCTCAACCATGGCCCTGGTACTGGCGGCGACGGGGGCGGCGTTCCCGTTCTTCTCGCCGTTCCTCGGCTGGCTGGGCGTGTTCCTCACCGGCTCCGATACTTCGTCCAACGCCCTGTTCAGTTCGCTGCAAGCGACCACCGCACACCAAATCGGTGTCAACGACACCTTGCTGGTGGCAGCCAATACCAGCGGCGGCGTGACCGGCAAGATGATCTCGCCACAATCGATCGCTGTGGCCTGCGCCGCGACAGGCCTGGTGGGCAAGGAATCGGATCTGTTCCGCTTCACCCTCAAGCACAGCCTATTCTTTGCAACGATTGTCGGCTTGATCACGTTGGCCCAGGCCTACTGGTTCACCGGCATGCTGGTCCACTAAGGACTACAGGCAAAACGGTAAAAACCGACACCGGGCCACGCCCCCGGCGTCCGCAATCCACACCCCGGTCTGTAAGGCTGCTGAAAGCTTCCGGCTCTATATTCAGCGGCCTCAACAGACGAATAACCGGGACCACCCGGAGACACGCCTGATGAGCGAGCTTTTTTACAACGCTGTGCCGAATGCGACCCGTGTCGCCCCGCCACTGCCCGAGCCTCGGCAATACCCCAGCGAGAAACCGTCACGGGTCTACCTGTTCGGGACCTGCGTGGTCGATTTGTTCTACCCCGAAGCCGGGATGGACGCGATCCACCTGCTTGAGCGCGAAGGCATTCGTGTCGAGTACCCGCAAGGGCAAAGCTGCTGCGGCCAACCGGCCTACACCTCGGGTTACACCGAACAGGCGCGGACCGTGGCGCGCTCGCAACTGGCGTTGTTTGCCGGAGATTATCCGGTGGTGGTGCCGTCGGGCTCTTGTGCCGGGATGTTGCGCGAGCACTATGCCGACTTGTTCAAGGACGAGCCGCAGACGTTGAAACAGGTTCAGGCGCTGGCTGCCAGAACCTTTGAGCTGGCCGAGTTCCTGTTGTTTGTCTGCAAGGTGCAGCTCAAGGACAGCGGCGCGCCGGTGAAAGTGGCGTTGCACACTTCGTGTTCGGCACGCCGCGAAATGAATACCCACCTGCACGGCCGCGAGTTGTTGTCGCAGTTGAGCAATGTGGAGCGGGTCAATCACGATCACGAAAGTGAGTGCTGTGGCTTTGGCGGAACATTCAGCGTCCGTATGCCAGACATTTCCGGCGCGATGGTGGCTGACAAGACCCGGGCATTGAAGGAATCCGGCGCGCACAAGGTGTTGAGTGCCGACTGCGGCTGTTTGATGAACATCAACGGCTCCCTGGAAAAACAGCAGGAAGCGTTGCGCGGTCAGCATCTGGCCAGCTTCCTCTGGCAGCGTACCGGAGGTGCCCGATGAGCACTTCCGCGATTATTCCTACGGTTGCCGTAGAAGAAGATTTCCGCACCCGCGCCCACAACGCGCTGGGTGACGCGCAATTGCGAGGCAACTTTCGCAAGGCGATGGATTCACTGATGAGCAAACGGGCAGCGGCGTTCAGCGATGCCCATGAAAGAGAACATTTGCGCGCGCTGGGCAATGCCGTCCGCGCCCGAGCGTTATCCAAGTTGCCCGACCTGCTCGAGCAACTTGAACAGAACCTGACCCGCAATGGTGTGACAGTGCACTGGGCGGAAACGGTGGACGAAGCCAATGGCATCGTCCTTTCGATCATCCGCGCTCACGAGGGGCGGCAAGTGATCAAGGGCAAATCGATGGTCAGCGAAGAAATGGAGATGAACCATTTCCTCGCTGAACAGGGCATTGAATGCCTGGAATCGGACATGGGCGAGTACATCGTCCAGCTCGACCACGAGAAGCCTTCACACATAATCATGCCGGCAATCCACAAGAATGCCGGTCAGGTCGCGTCCTTGTTCCACGACAAACTTGGCGTGGAATACACCAAGGACGTAGACCAACTCATTCAAATCGGCCGCAGAGTCCTGCGGCAGAAATTCTTTGAAGCGGACATCGGCGTCTCCGGTGTCAACTTCGCCGTGGCCGAAACCGGCACCCTGCTGCTGGTGGAAAACGAAGGCAACGGCCGCATGACGACCACCGTACCGCCCGTGCACATCGCCGTCACCGGTATAGAAAAAGTCGTGGAAAACCTGCGCGACGTGGTGCCGCTGTTGTCGCTGCTGACCCGCTCGGCCCTGGGCATTCCGATCACCACCTACGTCAACATGATCTCGGGCCCGCGCAAGGAACATGAACTCGACGGCCCTCAAGAAGTGCACCTGGTATTGCTCGACAACGGTCGCAGCCAGGCCTTTGCCGACAGCGAATTGCGCCAGACCCTGAACTGCATCCGCTGCGGCGCCTGTATGAATCATTGCCCGGTCTACACCCGAATCGGCGGCCATGCCTATGGGGAGGTTTACCCCGGCCCTATCGGAAAAATCATCACCCCGCACATGGTCGGCCTGGCGAAAGTTCCGGATCATCCGAGCGCCTCTTCGCTGTGCGGTGCCTGCGGTGAAGTCTGCCCGGTGAAAATCCCGATCCCTGCTCTGTTGCGGCGCCTGCGGGAAGAAAACGTCAAGGCCCCCGACAGCCCCCATCAAGTGATGCGCGGCCAGGGCAGCAAGTATTCGCGCAAGGAACGATTCATCTGGAACGCCTGGGCGAAGCTCAACAGTTCGCCGACGCTGTATCGCCTGTTCGGTTTCTTCGCCACCCGCTTGCGCGCCCTCACACCGAGTAATGTCGGCCCGTGGACGCAAAACCATAGCGCACCGAAACCCGCCGCCCGCTCACTGCATGACATGGCCCGCGAGCATTTGGCCAAACAGGGAGATCGTTGATGAGCGCCAAGCAAAACATCCTCGCCAAACTGCGTAAAAGTCTGACAGGCACCACACCGGTAGCCGACAACTTTGATGTCGATCTGGTGACCCAGCCTTACACCTACGCACCTGAACAACGCATTGCGCAACTGCGCAAACTGATGGAAGCGGTGCACACGGAAATCCATCTGACGTCCGGCGAAGAATGGACGGTGCTGCTGGCGCAATTACTGCGCGACCGCCAGTTGCCCAGTCTGTTGATCGCACCGACAACGCCCCACGGTCAACGCATCACACAGCACTGGGCGAATAATCCCGGCCTGCCAACGCTCAAAGCCTACGACCGCCCGGTTGAAGAATGGAAAGCCGAGCTGTTCAACGACACCCCGGCGAGTCTGACTACCACTCTCGGTGCCATCGCTGCGACGGGTAGCCTGATCATGTGGCCGACGCGAGAAGAGCCACGCTTGATGAGCCTCGTACCACCGGTGCATTTCGCCCTGCTCAAGGCCAGCGAAATCCGCGACAACTTCTATCAGGTGCAACAGGAGTTCGAATGGGCCCAGGGCATGCCGACCAACGCGTTGCTGGTGTCCGGCCCGTCGAAGACCGCCGACATCGAGCAAGTGCTGGCGTACGGCGCCCACGGTCCGAAAGACCTGGTGGTGCTGATCCTGGAGGACCAATGAGTCTACCGGCCGCGTTCCTGCGTGATGCACAGCAACTGATTCCCCAAGAGCGACGCTTCGACGACCCGCTGTCGACCCTGGCGTTCGGCACCGATGCCAGTTTCTATCGCTTGATTCCGCAACTGGTGATCCGCGTCGAGTCCGAAGACGAAGTGGTGGCGCTACTGCAACTGGCGCAACGCGATCAAGTCCCGGTGACTTTCCGTGCCGCCGGCACCAGCCTCTCTGGTCAGGCCATCAGCGACTCGGTACTGATCGTGCTTGGGGATAACTGGAACGCACGCGAAATTCGCGGGCAAGGCACACAGATTCGCCTGCAACCGGGCGTGATCGGTGCCCAGGCCAACGCCTGGCTGGCACCGTTCGGACGCAAGATCGGCCCGGACCCGGCATCGATCAACGCCTGCAAGATCGGCGGTATCGTCGCCAACAATGCCAGCGGCATGTGCTGCGGCACCGCGCAAAACACCTATCACACCCTGGCCGGCATTCGTCTGGTGCTGGCCGATGGCAGCCGCCTCGATACTGAAGATGCCGCCAGTGTCGCGGCGTTTCGCCAAAGCCACGCCGCCCTGTTGGAACGCCTGGCGACCCTCGGGCGCGAGACCCGCGCCAACGCCGAACTGGCTGCGAGAATCCGCCACAAATACCGTCTGAAAAATACCACCGGCCTGTCGCTCAATGCCCTGGTGGATTTCGACGAGCCTGTGGATATCTTGAGCCACTTGCTGGTGGGCTCCGAGGGTACGCTCGGGTTCATCAGCGCGGTGACCTACGACACAGTGATCGACCACCCGAACAAGGCCTCGGCCCTGATTGTGTTCCCGGATGTCGAGACCTGCTGCAACGCGGTCACCGTGCTGAAAAGCCAACCGGTATCGGCCGTGGAACTGCTGGACCGCCGCAGCCTGCGCTCAGTGCAGGACAAACCCGGCATGCCGCCTTTCGTACAGCATCTGTCGAAGAATGCCTGCGCCCTGCTGATCGAATCCCGCGCCGCATCTTCCACCTTGCTCCAGGAACAACTGGCGCAGATCATGGCGTCGCTGAAGGCATTCCCGGTGGAGAAGCAGGTCGACTTCACCGAAGACCCGCAGGAAAACGCCCGTCTCTGGGCCATCCGCAAAGACACCTTCCCTGCCGTCGGTGCCGTGCGCAAGACCGGCACCACGGTGATCATCGAAGACGTCACCTTCCCGGTCGAACAACTGGCCATCGGCGTCAACCGCCTGATCGAGCTGTTCGACAAACATCACTACGACGAAGCGATCCTTTTCGGACACGCGCTGGAAGGCAATCTGCACTTCGTCTTCACCCAAGGCTTCAACAACCCGGAAGAAGTCGCACGCTATCAGGCGTTCATGGACGACGTGGCGCAACTGGTGGCTGTGGAGTTCGGCGGTTCGCTGAAAGCCGAACACGGCACCGGGCGCAACATGGCGCCGTTCGTCGAGCTGGAATGGGGTAGCGATGCCTATCAGTTGATGTGGCAACTCAAGCGCTTGCTGGATCCCAACGGCATTCTCAACCCGGATGTGGTGCTCAGCGAAGACCCACAGATCCACCTCAAGCACCTCAAGCCCTTGCCGGCCGCCGACGAGATTGTCGACAAGTGCATCGAATGCGGCTTCTGCGAACCGGTCTGCCCGTCGAAAGGCCTGACCCTGAGTCCGCGACAGCGCATCGTGATCTGGCGCGACATTCAGGCGAAGAAACGCGCCGGCATCGACACCACCGAACTCGAAACCGCTTACGAATACCAGGGCATCGACACCTGCGCCGCCACCGGCCTGTGCGCACAACGCTGCCCTGTAGGCATCAATACCGGCGAGCTGGTGAAAAAGCTGCGCGGTCGCAAGGCAACGCATACGAAAACCGCCAACTGGCTTGAAGGAAATTTCGCCACGGCGCTGCAAGGCGCGCGCTTCACCCTGCATGTAGCCAACGGCGCCCGGATGCTGCTGGGGGCACCGCGACTGGCAAAGCTTTCCGCAACCGTGAGCAAACTGTCCAAGGGGCAAATCCCGCAGTGGACCAACGCCATGCCCCAGCCTGAACGGCCGATTCGCTTCAGCCCGGCGATCACCGATGAGCGCCCGCGGGTGGTATACCTGGCCGCGTGCGTATCACGGGCCATGGGGCCGGCAGCAGGTGACAAGGAGCAAATGTCCCTGCACGACAAGACCCGAGGCCTGCTGGAAAAGGCCGGCTACCAGGTGGTTTTCCCGGACAACCTCGACAACCTGTGCTGCGGCCAGCCATTCGCGTCAAAAGGCTACGTCGAGCAAGCCGAGCACAAACGCCAGGAGTTGATTGGCGCCTTGCTGCACGCCAGTCGCGGCGGGCTGGATCCGATCTACTGCGACACCAGCCCGTGCACCTTGCGCCTGGTCCAGGACCTGAGTGAAAGCCGTCTGGACCTGTATGACCCGGTGCGCTTCATTCGCACACACTTGATGGATCGCCTCGACTTCACACCACAGCAAGCGCCGATTGCGGTGCACGTCACGTGCAGCACTCAACACCTTGGCGAAAGCCAGGCGCTGATCGATCTGGCGCGAAAATGCAGCAAAACCGTGGTCATTCCTGAAGGCATTCACTGCTGTGGCTTCGCCGGCGACAAGGGCTTCACCACGCCGCAGTTGAATGCCCACTCGCTGCGCACGCTCAAGGACGCGGTGCAACAATGCAGCGAAGGCATTTCCACCAGCCGCACCTGTGAGATCGGTCTGACGCAACATGGCGGCATTGACTACCACGGGCTAGTCTATCTGGTGGACCGCGTTACCCAGGCTAGGGTGCCCTGATAGCAGGATCTACAGGAAGGTGCATAGATGTACCTTCCTTAACGCTACATTCGGAATCGACAGCTCTACAGTAAAAAAACAGAACCCTGATGTGCCGCTGCAGTCCACTGATCAAGTCCCGCCAATGCGGGACCTTCCCAAAACTCGGTAGACCGATTTGATGGCCAGCAATGCCTGGTCCTTCAGTTCAAGGAGAAACACATGAATCGTTCTGTGCTGTTAGGTTTGTTCGTTGCTGCTTCCATCATGGCTTCCACTTCGTTTGCTGCAGAAGACCTTTGCGCGGTCAACCTGAAAACCATCGAAAACGGTAAGGCACAGATTCCTCCGGAAATGGCTGACCAGGTAAAGGCCTCCGTCGAACAAGCCAAAGTCGACCAGGCAAAAGGCACCACGGAAGGTACTAATGATTGCATTGCCGAGACCAACGACATCATCAAGGCCGTCACCGACTCGAAAAAAGGCGGGAAGTAACTCAGCTCAGGGCCAACCTTAGGGTTGGCCTTCTTGGCTCCGCAACCGGGAATTCAGAACCCGGCGGCGTCCAATACGAAGCAAACCAAAACCCGCCAATTGCGGGTTTTGTTGCATCCGGGGTCTGGAAATGTGTAACCGCGCACTGTGCGGCAGATTTCTAAAAAAACGAATTCTTGCGTTGAATCGGGGTCTTTGAAACATGCCCCATCAGTTCAAGGAGACATCCATGAAACGTACCGCACTCGCTGCTCTGTTCATTTCTGCAGCCATGTTGGCCTCTCCTGCATTTGCCGCGGACAACAACCTTTGCACGAGCAAGCTGCAAGAGCTCAAAGGCAAAGTGAACGCCCTGCCGGCGACCGCCGGAAACACCGCCATGGAGATCAAACGACTGATGTCCAGCGCCGAAGCCTCACAAGCCTCCGGAGACGACAAAAAATGCGTCACCGAGGCCACCCAGGCATTGGCACTCGCTGACAGACAGAGCAACGAAGCAAACCCATGATCTGTGGTGGCCAACCTTCGGGTTGGCCTTCTGGATCACGTTGACGTACACTGTGCAGGCTTGTTGCTCACTTGATTCACAGAGCACCAGGCTCGGGGCCGTTTTGGATTCGACGCCGGTTGCGAAACTTTAGGTGCATGCCGAGTTGGTAACAGAACTCGTAAATCCACTGTTGCAACTTTCTATAGTTGCCAATGACGAAACCTACGGGGAATACGCTCTCGCTGCGTAAGCAGCCTTAGCCCTTCCCTTCTGGTACCTTCGGGTCCAGCAATCATCAGGGGATGTCTGTAAACCCAAAGTGATTGTCATATAGAACAGAATCGCCGTGCAGTACGTTGTGGACGAAGCGGCTAAAACTTACACAACTCGCCCAATGCACCCTGCCCGTCGGGTCGCTGAGGGTTAACTTAATAGACACGGCTACGCATGTAGTACCGACAGCGGAGTACTGGCGGACGGGGGTTCAAATCCCCCCGGCTCCACCAAATGATCAAACAAAGACGTCCACGGACGTCTTTTTTTGTGCCTGTAATCCAGTGAAATCAAGGGTTTGTAGCTCTTTTGAGGGCCACAATGGTTTTTTGGGTTCCAGCCATCCCGGTATTCCCGGTGGTATTCCAGCCTACCTGCGACTAATCTTGGGAATACCAAAAGGTGTCATGGAGCTCCTCCCATGTGCGCTCAAACAGCTCGCCTCTCCGACCGCCAGCTCAAGGCGGTCAAGCCCAAAGACAAGGACTACGTCCTCACGGATGGCGACGGCCTCCAGCTCCGAGTCCGGGTCAACCGCTCGATGCAGTGGAATTTCAACTACAGGCATCCGGTCACCAAGAATCGAATCAACATGGCGCTCGGCTCCTATCCCGAGGTCTCTCTGGCGCAAGCTCGGCGGAAAGCGGTTGAGGCTAGGGAAGTACTTGCGCAGGGGATCGATCCCAAAGCTCAGCGCAATGATCTCGCGCAGGCCAAGCTAGCCGAGACGGAACATACGTTCGAGAAAGTAGCTAGCGCCTGGTTCGAGCTGAAAAAGGACTCGGTCACGCCGGCCTATGCCGAGGACATCTGGCGCTCACTCACGCTGCACGTTTTTCCGAGCATGAAATCGACTCCGATCTCGGAAGTCAGCGCACCGATGGTGATAAAGATTTTTCGGTCCATCGAAGCCAAAGGCAGCTTGGAAACCGTGAAGCGGCTTAGCCAGCGCCTCAACGAGATCATGACCTACGGGGTCAATTCGGGAATGATTTTCGCGAACCCGCTAAGCGGGATTCGGGCGGTATTCAAGAAACCGAAGAAAGAAAACATGGCGGCGCTACCACCCGAGGAGCTTCCTGAACTAATGCTGGAAATAGCGAACGCCAGTATCAAGCGCACTACCCGCTGTCTAATCGAATGGCAGTTGCACACCATGACTCGCCCAGCCGAGGCGGCGACTACTCGTTGGGCAGACATCGATTTTGAAAGGCGTGTCTGGACCATCCCGCCGGAGCGGATGAAGAAGCGCCGCCCGCACAGCATCCCGTTGAGCGATCAAGCCATGTCATTGCTGGAGATACTGAAGTCCCACAGTGGTCATCGGGAATACGTCTTCCCGGCAGACCGAAACCCTCGTACTCATGCCAATAGCCAGACCGCCAACATGGCGTTGAAACGCATGGGTTTCCAGGACCGCTTGGTCAGCCACGGCATGCGCTCGATGGCCAGCACCATATTGAATGAACATGGGTGGGACCCGGAACTCATCGAAGTGGCGTTGGCGCACGTCGACAAGGATGAGGTGCGCAGTGCCTACAACCGAGCCGACTACATCGAGCGACGGCGGCCGATGATGGCTTGGTGGAGCGATTACATTCTGAAGGCGTCGACCGGCAATCTCTCGGCCAGCGCGATGAATGTGGCTAGGGATCGGAACGTAGTACCCATCCGATAGGACGGCGACAACGGCGACACTGGCGACAGACCGCGTGCCATCTACATCCTTGTCGTATGAGCGGATGGCGACAGTCGCCAATTCGCCTCGATTATAGCTTCTCCGGCTAAGCCCGTGAGCATGGGGAGGCTTCGCATCCCCATGCTCACGGGCTAACACTAGAAAAGCGACAAACGGCCACTTTGCCACTGACAGCCACCGACCTCCAAAGCACGCCAGAGGAGGAATCTGGCGCATTTCCATGTGCCCCTTACCAATTGACCCGTGCCGCGGTGACCGGTAGAACGAAGGTTCAAAGCGCTGCCTTAGGCAGCAACCCAGATGACCAGAGCCTTCAAGGTCATGCCGCTAACCCGGTGGTTCATCCCAAAGTGCGATTCGCGCCCGGAGGCTCGCACGGTCATTCGCCAGAATGATGGACGCCCTCTAAACAATCCGCCTAGTGCGGCTGCCCGCTAACCCTTTAGCCCTGCAGCAACGAACCTGCTCGGCCAACGTTTTGCGCCAACCGTTCGCCCGTCTCTTTTTCCAGAAAAGAGACGGGCGCTCCTACCACTGCTGCAGCCCTCATCGCACATGGCTTTGCGGCAATTCCCCTCGTGACAATCGGCGTGACAAACGCCGCTATCACCAGCAACAGCGCTGCAGATGATGGTGCCGCAGACCAAGGAATGGACTGCACCTGGCTGACAGTCAGGCATGCCCCGGTCATCGCATCACTGCCTTCACCTGACTCAGGATCTCGCGGTGCCGGTCTCGTCAGCCAGTGCAGCCTCCACCCGCCCACTTCTACGGAAGTGTTCAGGAGGCCAGATCATGAGATGCCCAAGCTCCCGGCCGTAAGGAGCCGTCAGTCCCGCGTTAGTGGACAAACCTCACAGGTCGCAGGGGCCTTGATCCCTGATAACACTCAACAACCGTGGCGGGATGAGTGAGGACAAAGTTGATCATCTCAGGAGAATAGCGATGCAACTGTGCGAAGCGTTCGAGCCCCCACAACCCTTGCTGGAATACCAGCAAGCGCCACTGCCCTACCCGGTCGAAGCACTCGGGGATCTGTTGGGCCCCGCGGTCGAACGCTTGGCCGAGGTGATCGGCGTGCCCCGCGCCATGGCTGCACAATCGGTGCTGGCAAGCGCTGCTCTGGTAAGCCAGGGTCATGCCAATATCCAACTCGACGGCCGAACTTATCCGCTGTCCCTTTACCTGCTGACGGTGGCGTCTTCGGGTGATCGCAAAAGCGCGGTGGATCATCTGGCACTGAAGACGGCACGCGACTGGGAACGACAGCAGTGGACCATGTATGCGGAAAAGCTCAAAGCATATCGCGCCGCTACCAGCACCATGGCCAAACCAAAAACCTCAAAGAAACATGCGGATCCGGAAGGCAGCGAACTATCTGAGCCAGTCCCGCCGAGGCTGATCATTGCCGAACCCACCATTGAGGCCCTGATCAAAAGCCTGTGCCATGGTTTGCCCAGCATGGGCTTGTTCAATGATGAAGGTGGCCAGTTCTTGGGTGGCAGCACCATGAGCAAAGAGAATCTGCTCAAGGCGATTACCACCTTGTCTAGTCTGTGGGATGGCAGTCCGATCGACCGGGCTCGCTCCATGGCCGGGGAAAGCCTGCGAGCCTATGATCGCCGCCTCAGCCTGCATTTGATGCTACAGCCTTATTTGGCCAACCAGCTACTCAAAGACCCGGCGATCAATGGCCAAGGCATCTTGGGCCGCTGCCTAATCAGCTGGCCCGAACGCCTGGTCGGTCGGCGTTTGTACAAGGCAGTCGACTTGACACGAGATGCCAAGGTCCAGCGCTACCAAATGCGCATCACCGCCCTGCTGGATAAGCCATTGTCGCTACACAAAGACGGTTCACTTAACCTCGCTAGGCTGGAACTGACGCCCAGCGCTCGCACTGCCTGGATTGATATTCACGACACCATCGAATGCCAGTCCGGCGAATTCGGTGAGCTGGCGGGCGTCCAATCCGTCGCAGGAAAAGCGGCGGCCAATGTGCTGCGCATCGCCGGTGTACTCGCGGTAATTGAAGATGCGAGCGTAGTGAGTGAGGCCCATATTCAACGCGCCTCAACGCTGATGGATTACTACCTGGCGGAGATCCAACGCCTGACCGAACAAGAGCCAATCAACACTTTACGTGAGGAAGCGGATCGACTGCTGCGCTGGTTGACGCAAAAAGGTTGGACCCAATTCACTATCCGCGATCTCAATCGCAACGGCCCTCGTTTTGCACGCAAGAGCAGCCATCACACCGCAACACTGCTCGTCGAGCTGATCACGCATAACTGGCTGAACAGTCGCGATGCCAAAACTTTCGAGGTCCGCCATGTTTCGCCTCAATGACGCGGTGCGCTGCTACCAGGCGCAACATCACTCGCAATCAGAAACACGGAGTGTCGCCGCTTCTGTCGCCACCTTGTCGCCACGCGCCAGGCCAGGAATGACGCGGGTTGTCGCCACTGTCGCCGCTGTCGCCACACCACCTATTGCCCCCGCCGACATCGCCCTGCTGATCGAGCAACTGCGTGAGGAAGGGGCACTGCTGGAACGCCAGGAGAACGCCCTCCTGATCCGCCCGACACACTGGCAGCAGGTGGACAGGCTCAGCCCCCACTGGAAAGCCCTGCTGCTCTTTCTGCAAACAAACGGAAACGGTGATGACGATGGCACTGGTCGGTCGGCGTGATGGTCGCAACTTTGGCTATGGCCGCCAGATGAGCTACGCCGGCCCACAAGCGCTCAGGGATCTGTTTGCCGGTGGCCACTTCGCAACAGTCAGAGCGCATAGCGATCGCTGGCAAGCGTTTGTGCGTTGGTGTCGGTCAGATGACGGCCCCGGTTACAACGATGCGCGCCGGATCGATCACCGGACGCTGCAAGACTACGCTGCGTATCTGCGCCAGCAGATCCAGCAAGGCGAACTCTGCATCGCCACCGCGCAGAACCGTCTGAGCAGTGTCAACCGCACCCTCGCCGCGCTGCGCGGTGATCAGGACGTGAGGATCGCCAGTCCGAGTCAAGCGTTAGGCCAGCAGCGCTCGAGCGTACGCACCCGCGCGCCGGATGGCCAAGACCATCAACAGGTGCGGCGAGTACTCGAGGCGCTTGGCGAACGGAAACATGAGCGGGTGGCCGCGATTATCCTATTGGCCCGAGTAACCGGCATGCGCCTGCGCGAAGCGATTTTGGCTGACCTGCCACGCTTGTACCGCGAAGCCGAACACTTAGGCCGCATCAATATCCAAGACGGCACCAAAGGCGGCCGCTCAGGCGCTTCCGCACCGCGATGGATTGTGTCCAATGAAGAGGTGAAAGCGGCGCTGCAGTTTGCTCGTCATGCCTCGCCGACCGGCAGCCGCAACTTGCTGGCCCGAGACGAGAGCTACGCCGTATTCCTGCAACAGACCGTGCTCCCTGCCCGCGAAACGCTGCATGAACACGGACTGAAGGGTTTTCATGAACTGCGAGCGGCCTACGCTTGCGAGCGTTACGAGCAGCTCACGGGCCATGCCGCCCCGGTCAATCGTGGCCACTGCTATCGCATTGACCGCGATCTTGATCGACTGGCGCGCCAACAGATCAGCCTTGAGCTTGGGCATAACCGGATCGATGTGGTTTCGGCCTACATTGGAGGTCGAACGTGACCAAGCCCTTCGATATGGCGCTGTTCCTGAGCGGCGTACTGACTGGCTCGAAGGCCACCCAGCAACGACACCTACGGCAAGCCCGAATCATGCAAGCTGCCATTCAACAGCGATGGCAGCGAGATAATCCTTGGACCTGGCAGCTCAAGCATTTGCGCTGGTTTCTCACTCAGCACCTGAAACACAATACCGACGCCACCCGGTATTACTACCGACTCACAGCGATATTGCTTTGGAAGCGATTAGGGAGAGCCCGAGAGCTGCTGATGTGATACTCGACGAGTCCAAGCCTAGCCCACCAGTCGCACTTACAATCGGGCTAGTACAGCCTCACTCTTTCCAAACCTCAGCAGCCAGCGGCAACTCATTCAGCTCGGCGCGAGCCTCGCGCCAGGTTGGGAAATGCTCCCCGAGGATGGAGATAAAGCGCTCATTGTGGGTGGGCTCAAGCAGGTGAACCATCTCGTGGACGATCACGTACTCAAGCAGGTCTTTCGGCTTCTTCACCAACTCGGTGTTCAGTCGAATGTTCCCTGCTTGATGGTTACAGCTACCCCATTTTGTTTTCATTCGCTGCAGGTAATAACCAGCCACCTTAACCTTCAGCTTGCGCTCCCACTTCCTGATCAACACTGGCACCACGGCGTGCAGTTGCAGCTTCTGCCATTCATGTATAACTTCGGCGCGCTTATGCGCATCGCTGCCAGGGCGAACAGTTAAGGTGATGCGTTTGTGGTCGAGCACCACCGATGGCTTGGCGTCCCGGTGGTTAACCACCATCAGGTAACGTCGCCCCCAAACATAGTGGCTTTCTCTTTCCACAAACTGACGTGGTGCCTCACGTGCCTGCGTTTCCAGTTTGCTCTGCTGCTCGCGAATCCAGCCCAGCCTGGAAATAGCATATGCCCGAGCAACCTCAAGCCGTGTGTTTGTTGGGGCGACTAACGTTACCCGCCCCTCCGGCGGGTGGACGCTCAGGTGGACATTCTTGATGTCTTTCCTGGTCACTGAAATTGAAATATCGCCCAGCTCAATAATCTCGTTCATCAATAGCCCGGTTGGTTCTTGATAATTTCGAATATTGCCGAAGTCGCTACACGGTCACGTCCCATCAGAGGGAACAGCGCATTAAGAACCTGCGCTTCCCGTGCAGGGTCTCCTCGCCAGGATGCCGGTGCCGAACCGCGCATGGCTAAATCAAGATCCAGAGCCAGTTTCACTTTTGCCCCTTCGTCTTTCGGGCACTGGAAGGTGGTCGTTGCAATGCTGTCGAGGTTGTTGAACAGTACAGTGGCTTCCCGGTGGCCGTTAAGTGCAGCTGGAGAGCTTCCTGGTCCCTTCTGTGCCAGCTGCTTGACCAGCGCCTCGGCCTTGCGCAAAAACTCCTCGTAAGCGGCAGCATCTTCACGACTCTGTTTGATCAGATCCTCAAGCAACTGCGACATACCCTCGTAGAACTTCGGATCCGTCAATTGCTCACGAATAATGGTCTTGCGCACGTTGTTGATAATGCCTTCGGCAATCGCACCCTTGGAAAGCGTGCCCTTGGCGTTGAGCTTTTTGGCGATGGCATCGTGAACGCCAGTCTGAACGATCAGCTCAACCAGCGAGAAATTATCGACCGTGCTCATCGGGTCGGCAGGGTCTGCCTGAATATAGGTATTGAGCAGATGCCGCATGTCCGATTCGAATGGCTTGATATCCAACTCTTCGCCGGAATGTTTCTTTATCGCCTCACGCAGGTCAGCATAGAACTGCACTTCAGTCTGCAGCCTGCCGGCTTCAGTAGCCGTGTAACCGGCTTCGGTCAGGTTCTGCGCCAAGTCGGCAAACGCCCGCACAAATGAAGCCACCATCTTATAGAAGGACACCCGCAGTGCTTCGGTCTCATCCAGCGCATTGGCGTTAGCGGCGGCACCACAGAAGTAGTGGATAAACTGTTCAACCTCACGCGGCGGAACCACGGGGGCGCACAAATAACTCAATGCCTCACGGGCAGCGTCCAGCTGCTTCTTGCCCTCGACCAGCCAATTCTTCAGCTCAACGTTGTTGCTGCCCCCGCTGCCTGCGTCGACATCCAGCTCGTCAGAGGTGTACACCGAAATGGCGTCTTGCACGTCGCCGAACAGCTCTTTGAAGTCGACGATATAGCCAAAGTCCTTGTCATCACCGTCGAGCCGGTTGGTGCGGCAAATAGCCTGGAACAGGTTATGGTCCCGCAGCTCGTTATCCAGGTAGATGTAGGAGCAACTGGGCGCATCGAAGCCAGTCAGCAGTTTGCTGACCACGATGAGTAGCTTCAGGTTGGCCGGTTCTTCAATGAAGCGACGTTTGGTCTCTTCTTCATAAGCAGTGGTGGTCTGGCCCGGCTTCAGCACGTACTGCGTGTAGGTATCGAACTTGTAACGCTCATCGCTTTGTGCCGGCTCGCGGGAGATCGAGTTGTGGTTCGGCTCGTAGGACGTGATGATGCCGCAGTAAGGGCCGAACGAGGTGGTCTCAAACAAACGGAAGTAATGACAGGCATCGTAGATGCTGGCTGCCACCAGAATGGCGGTACCCCGGTCGTTGTTCAGCCGTGGCTTCAGGCTGAAGTCCTCAATGATACTGGCGATGATGCGCTGCTTGCGCTCACCGGCGCTCATAAGCGCTTCCATAGTCGCCCAGCGCTTGCGCAAGATCGACTTCTGGTAGTTGTTCAATGTTTTGGTTTTCTGCTCGAACCAGGCATCGATGGCCTTTTGCGAGGTCAACCGCTGCGGTACGTCGCGCGCTTCGTACTTGAGGTCCAGCACCACCTTATCCGCCACGGCTTCGTGGAATTTGTAGGTGTGGATGTAGGTGCCGAACACATCGCGCGTAGTCTGTTTGTCCTTGCGCAGCAGCGGTGTACCGGTAAAGCCAATAAACAGGGCATTGGCCAGCCACTGCTTCATTTGCTTGTTCATGTCACCGCCTTGGGTGCGGTGGCATTCATCCACGAATACATAGAAGCGCCCATGCATAGGCGGCGACGGCACGCTCAGATCTGGCTCAAACTTGTGCAACAGCGCACAGAGCAGGCGCGGCGAGGTAGCGGAAAGCTTCTGCACAAGATCGGCACGAGAGGTAATACGTGGCGAGGGCGAATCCTTGCCGATTACCCCGGCATTGCGCATGACCCCGGATATTTGCTTGTCCAGCTCATCGCGATCCGTGATGACCAGAATGCGCGCATCAGGATCATGCTCAAGCAACCACTTGGCGATCAGCACCATCAGAATGCTCTTGCCACTGCCCTGGGTATGCCAGATAACCCCACCCTCTTGCCGCCGAACCCGCTCCTGCGCGGCCTTCACTGCGGCGTATTGATGCGGGCGCGGCACTTTCTTGATGCCCGCATCGAAGATGATGAAGTTGCGGATCAGGTCGAGCAGACGCGACTTCTCGCACATCTGCGCCAGGGGGCCATCCAGCAAATAACCGGACTGCGCCGCGTCTGCACCAGGTATCACGTCATAGCGGGCAGGCATCTCGCGCTGAGTGTTCAGCTCGTCTGACTCTGGTTTTGCCGCCGAAGCCTTCCACTCGACAAAAAACTCGGCGCGAGTAGTCGCCGTGCCGTATCGCAAGCCCTGAGAGTCACTGCCAGCGAAGACCAACTGCACCGTACTGAAGAAACCTTTGTTGAAGATTTCCTCCTGGTTGGTGATCAATTGGTTAATGCCATCGGCCACTTCCACCGAACTGCGCTTGAGCTCAATCACGCCAATGGCGATACCGTTCAGGTAAATCACCAGATCAGGGCGGCGCTCATGGCCACCGCGCAAGGTCACTTCCTCAGCAATGGCGAAGTCATTGCCCTCAGGATGCTCCCAATCAACCAAATGCACCGTTTCGTGGGCCTGCCCAACGGCGACCTGTACCGGCACGCCGTAACGCAGCAACTGGTAGGTCCGCAAGTTGGCCTGATACAGGGTGATACCAGTGGCATCAACTGCGGCCATCAACTTTTGCAACGCCGCCGATATCTGCGCATCGGAGTAGCCCCGCTGCTTCAGGTTCGCCTGCAGCAGCTCGACTTCAATGTTGCGGTTTTGCCCACGCTTGCTCCACTCGCCCAGGTAGTCGTAGCCGAGACAATCAGGCTGCGTCTTGTCTGTAAACAAGGCCAGAACACGATTCTGGGTGCGGCGTTCGGAGCGAGGTTGTTGAGTCATAAGGTGCATCCTGCAGGTTTACTCGGTTTCGTGTTGGCTGGCGAGACTGTTGAGCAACACGTGATTCATTTGCTTGAAATGCTCGCGTATGGCGATGTCATCCCAAGGCTTAGTCTCCATCATCAAGTACTGTTTAACGCTATCGATGGAGTTTTTCAGATAAAACTCGCTCTTCGCCGAAGGCATGAAATTGCTCAGGCGAGAGTTCTTGCTGTGGCTGATCAGGCATAGATTACCGAACGAGTTGAGCGTGTCAGTGTCGAGCTGAACTTGTCCGTCCAATGGATGCTGCGGGTAATAATGCTCCACCGAACTACGGAAGGTGAATTCGTAGGATTTAACCCGCTCGCTTGCCCCGTGCTCAAGCCAAAGCAGATAGTCCAGGAAGTTGAACACCAGGTTGTTTTCGATATTGCCGAACCTCAACCGCGACTCAAACGCCGCTGCTGCAATGCTTTCGCGGCGTGCCTGACAGACACCCTGGTTCGTATAGATCATCGCAAAGTATTCCAAACCTTTCTCTGCAGCCAGAAAGCGGTCAAAGACAAATGCCTTGGCTACCGACTCCATGTGCTGCAGATAGGCCTGAGCCTCAACTTGCCTGGCCTGAAACAGGTAATGCAGCGCCGCATTCAGCCAATGCTTGTAAACCAGCGTAGGCGTGGAAACATGAAACGCCGACAGCAGCATCAGGATGCGACGGTTGATGCCTTCGCTGCCTTCTTCTTCGCCGAAGGTGTTCACATAACTACCGCGACCCGCTCCGCCAGCCTTGCCCCCGTCATTCCATTTGAAGCGTTTAAGGCTCCAGCCATCCGCGCCTTTGATGAACTCGCGTTTGATCACATACTGGTCAAACAGATACTTGCAGCGCAGCAGGCTAAAGGTAAAACGCTTCACTGCCGCAACAGGGTCCGGCTCCTTGAGCACATGGGTTTCAAAGGTATCGAGCAGGCGTTTGTCATCCAGAGGGATGTCCGCTTGCGTAGCGACACGCAGTACATGCAACAGGAAGTTCGGAAAGTTGATCACCGTGTTGAAGCGATCTGGTGCCTCATCACTTGTCTCTTTCAGCTCGTCTCCAACCGGTGCCTTGGCAATGATTTGATCAAGGGTTAACGCACAGCCTTCCCTGGTGGTCGTTTTTTGCGTACGGTGCAGCGCAACCCGAAGTGCATCAAAGTCTGCAAGCTCAAAAGTCCCCCAATCCTTTTCACCAAAGAGGCTGCTGCGCTGATCGGGCGTGAAGCCCATTTGCACATAGCGCTCCATGTTGGCGCAGGCTTCCCAAACAGCATGCAGGCAGTTCTGACTCTGCTCGCAGTCTTGCAGTTGCTCCATCATCCGCGCCTTGAGCACCTCGTGCTTTTCAAGCTGCTCACCGCGATTATTCATGATCTCGAAGTAATGGTTCAGGTCCGTATCCGCCGGCACTTTCACCCGCATGATTTGCACATAGCGAAACAGGTAGTCGGCAAACTGCTGAGGCGAAACGTCCTTTTCCTTCAGCTTTTGCGGCAAGACTTTCTGGATAAGCCGATAGCCATTGAGGATGCCGGTATTGATCTGCTTTTCAGCCAACACCTCGACAGGGTCGTCGTTAAATTTCCCTTCGAAGATGGCCGCAAACGTCGCGCGCGAATGCTCGCGGCTATCGAAGTGGATACTCAGGTTCGAATACCAGGCAAGATCGACCAACCGGGTATTTTTCAGATACGACGTCAGCAGCGAGAGAGTCGTCAGACGCTGTTGGCCGTCAATGGTTTCAAACACCGGTGTTTTGCTGTCCGGGCGCTTATACACCACCAGCGTGCCAATGTAGTAATTGCGCGCTTCACCGCCATCTTTCGGCAAGTAGTCGATCACATCCTGAATCAGCTGCGTGATCTCCCCTTCCTCCCAGGCGTAATTACGCTGATACATCGGGATCACGTACTCAACATTACCGCTGAGCAGCGCCTTGATGGAAAGCTGGCTGATTTCGCTACTCATAATATTTCATCGTCTTGAACAGGGCCTCGATCTCATCAGTCCTGGTTGAATTGATGCCGCTAAATACCCGCAGGCTGCAGTTAATAAAGTCAGCAGGGCGAGTGGCTTCCTTGATCAGCCTGAACAGGTTGTTCTTGAGCACGTAGTTATCCATGCTGGCCAGCTGCACCACCTGCATCTGCAGGCGCAGGCTGTAGGCCCAGATGAAAATCTTCTCGATGGCCCGGGAGATGTCCGCGTGGCCGAACTTGTCGATGTAATAGATCAGCAGGCAATCGAACATCGCACGCACGTAACAATCACCGGTGCGGGTTCTTGCCGGGTAGCTATTGAGGGTTTTCATGATTTCTTGTGCAAAACCATCCAACCCAGCCGTACCGACCAGTTCATGCCCATACCAGGACTCGGCGCAGATCCGCGCTACCTTGTCCTGATAGTGGCTGATCAGCTCAAAAAAGCGCCGACCATTGATGATGATCTGATCCAGATGGAAGGGAAAACCAAGCTCGCGCGAATCGATCTTGCGCT
This sequence comes from Pseudomonas sp. P5_109, assembly GCF_034009455.1. Lineage (NCBI taxonomy): Bacteria > Pseudomonadati > Pseudomonadota > Gammaproteobacteria > Pseudomonadales > Pseudomonadaceae > Pseudomonas > Pseudomonas sp. P5_109. The sequence goes on along the minus strand of NZ_CP125380.1, from coordinate 849,425 downwards.
CGTACTGCCCGTTGTAGTGATCGACAAAATGGTGGGCGATGCGCAACTGCTCCACATAGGGGTAGCTGGCCACCGTGTCGATGTTCACGCCCTTGAACAAGTCGCCGTCATCCTTGCTGAAGTAACGCGCCGAAACCCCTTTCGACCAATTGCGGATGCGGTACAGGTACTGCGAGAACAGTGTAGCCAGCTCCTCGGTGTCACTGTTTTCCCAATGCGCCACTGTCGCCGCCTTCAATGGCTCGTCACGCGGGCTGAACTCACGCAAATGGTAAGCCTTGAGCAGATCATGGGGCTCCAGATCCCGGCCCCGCGCATTCTGCGAGTCGAAGAACTGGAAGGCTTCCGATACGTCGTTAAGCGCCACGGCAACGACCTGACACTTGTTCAGGAAGAAATCGATGTGCGCCTCGGTGAAGTCCGCACGGGAAACGATGCGGGCCACCTCAAGGTAATTGCTGTGGATGTTCATCTGCGAAATTTCGCTGGTAAAGCTGGGGTTGACCATCGCGTGCTCAAGCTTGAGCAGACGCTCTTGCAGGTCATTGCGTTTGAGCTTCTCTTCTTTGTTCCGCTGGATCAGCGCACGGGCCGCCAGCAGCAGACTGATAGTGCGCTGCTGGCCATCGACGATGTTCTTGGTCCCAGCTTCGTGGTGAAACACGATGGTGCCCAAGCGGTAGGCGGACTTGTCCTTGTGGATGGCGATATCGGAGAACAGTTGGTTGATGTTCTTGCCGGTCCACTTGTAGGGGCGCTGGTATTGTGGGATATCCAGTGCAGAGTCCATGAGCAGTTCGTAAACGCTGATGATCTTGCTGGACAGTTCAGTAGCCTGCAGCGGTTGAGGCGCTTCCATGCTCAGGTTGGTCATAGCAGTCGGGTTCTTCCGGTTAGCAGTTCTTGCATCATGCCTTGCTTGAGGGTGCGGGTTTTGGTTAGGCGCTGCTCCAGCGTAGCCAGTTCGGCGTCGATATCGGACAGCACGGCGGCGATGGCGGTTTGTTCAAGACAGGGGGGTATTGCAACCTCGAATGAATGCACGTCATTTCGGTTCAGCGTTGGAACCCCTGATCCAGTAGCGAACCGTTCGAAGTTAATTTCCGTGTAAAGGTAGAACACATAGCGAGGATCGTTGCCCCTGAAAGAAGTAACCCAAAGTGCGGTGTTGTGCGGCCAGAAAGGACCATCAACAAACGTCACGTTCCCAATGGTGCCGGAACGCCCTGTAACCACTCCAGGCCCCTGCACTTGGGCTTGAGCGTGGTGGTTCATCACCCCATTGGAATACACAACAGGATAAGGTCCAGGCCGGAGGCTCGGATTGGGTAAGTCAAAGCCACGTTGCAATGGTGCAATGTCGCCAATCCGCTTCATCTCCCACTTGCCATGGAAACCGGGGAGGCGGGTTTGGCCGGTGAGGAGTTGTTGCATCGCGGCCTGTTTGAGGTCGCGCTTCTTGGCGATAAGCCGCTCCAACGCACCCAGTAACGCATCCACATCCCCTAACGCCGTCGCGATGGCATGTTGTTCGGGGAGTGGGGGAACTGAGATTTTGACATCCGAGATCGGACCGAGATTGATTTTCTTCGGTATGGCCGATTGCAGGGAATGAAGCTCAATCTCCTTCTTAAAAACCGCCGAATTTGAGTATTGCGCGACGAATGCAGCAGAGGCTCCATGGACTTTCAGTAGTGCAAGGCTGACATAGAAGCTCGCTCTTACGTCCCAGTCAATGAGCTTGCAGTCTCCAATTGAGCCGATCCGGGTCATGAGAATATCCCCCTTCTCGATCTTGAATGAACGAGTAAGGAAGCGATGCTCCTTCTCCGAAATAAACTTGGTGTTCGCGAAGTCTCCACTCGTAACGTGTTCGACGCTGAAAAAAGGCACGCCGCTGGCCACATATTTTGGGGTTTGATGCGTTCCATCTCTGACCGTCGCTAGATCACCGAGACGTTTCACGTCCCAATCCACCGGGATAACCCCAATCTCCGTCTGCTTGTAGCCGGGCTTCACTGCCATACCGCCCCCATCTTTTTCAGATGCTCTTCCACGCGACTGGCAAGGGTGGCAACTTCATAAGCAAGCTGTGGCAACGGGGTGGCGTAGCGCTCACTCAGCTCACGAATACGCCCGGTCAGAGTCTGGGAAACGCGTTCCAGTTCGCCCTGTACGGCGATGGCCAGTGTAGACAGCCACTTATCGTCGACCACCAGGGTCTTGATCTCGCCCTCGATAAGCTGCGGGTATTTAGCGTGGATCTTGTTGTCCAAATTTTCCTCAGCCTTTTTGAGTGAGGCTTTAAGGGTGCTTTGCTGATCAATCAAGGCGTCGAATTCAGCCAATACCCTGAACTCTTCCTCATAATCCGGATCTTGCCCAATCTCGCGTTGACGTGCCTTGATCGTTTTGGCGGTGACCTTCTGCTTGTCACCCTCGCCTTCGATCACTTCGCTAAGCGAGCCATCCTCACCGCTATGTTCTTCAAGCATTTCGCCCATGCTCTGCTCAACGCTGGCCAGTTGGGCCTCGAGATCTTCAATGGCACTGCGCTCGGCCTTGAAGTAACGGGCAATCAGAATCTCGACCGGAATCAGGTCAGACTTGAAGCGACGTTTGCCTTGGCAATAGTCATGCTTCTCGGTCCAGGCCAGCTTGTTGTTCTTGTCCATTACCCTGACGATTTCACGCACTTTGGCACCGGACATCCAGCCGTCGGCGCTGATCAGGTAGCAGTCGTCCTGCATGGTCTGAGTCCAGTAGTCCATGAGGTGCTGGTAGATGTCGTAATAGTCGAGCAAAGGCGCTTTGGCGAAGGCGCTGAGCAGGTCTTCAGACAATGTAGCGATCAACGTCTTGGGGTGGCTGCTGGCTTCATCGGCAGCGAAGCCTTTCAGTTGTGGAGTACTTCTTTCCAGCCACTGGTTGAACAGCGTATCCACATCGGACTTGAAGTCGTTGAACTGTGGGTGAGCGAAGATGACCGACTTCACCTCGCGACTAATCAGTTCGAAGTAACCGGGGTGGCTGGCCCGCTTGAACAGGGCCGCGCGCAGGGCAGGCATGACCTGCCAGTAGCTATCGAACGCATCGATATCACGCTCGGGAATGCCACCGCGCAAATGGCCTTCGATATCCTGAATGTCCTCAGGCTCGGTACTGTCGATATAGCGTGGCAGGTTGAGGTTGAAGTCGTTCTTCGGATCGCTGATTTCGTCGAAGGAGACCATGCGTGCGTAACGCGGCACATCTGCCATTCGGGTAAAGACATCGACGATCTTGTGTACGTCCTGATCGCGCAGGCTGTTCTTCGGGCCGTCCTTGATAAAGCCCTTGGCGGCATCGATCATGAAAATGCCTTTGCGTGCGCTGGCGTTCTCCTTGTCCAGCACCAGAATGCAGGCGGGAATGCCGGTGCCGTAAAACAGGTTGGCCGGCAGACCGATAATGGCCTTGAGGTAGCCAGAGCGCACCAGCTGCTCACGGATCACGGCCTCGGCATTGCCGCGAAACAGCACGCCGTGGGGCAGAATGCAGGCACCTTTACCGGTACTTTTCAGCGAACGGATGATGTGTAGTAGAAAGGCGTAATCGCCCTGTTTGGCCGGCGGCTCACCCCAGACAAAGCGCTGATAGGGATCGTTGGCTGGCGTCAGGCCGACACTCCAGGTCTTGACCGAGAACGGCGGGTTGGCCACCACATAGTCATAGGTGCGCAGCTGTTCGCCCTCCTTGAACTTCGGCGAGGACAACGTGTTGCCCTGCAGAATGTTGGCGGTCGGGAAGTCATGCAGAATCATGTTCATGCGGGCGAGACCGGCGGTGGTCACGTCCATCTCCTGCCCTTCCAGGGTGATGTGCCTGCCGGCCTGGTCGGCCACTTTCAGCAACAGAGAGCCTGAGCCGCAGGTAGGGTCATAAACAGTCGTAGCAGCCACGGCATTCGCCGGGCTGATGCCAATAACCTTAGCGATAATGCGGCTGACCTCGGACGGGGTGTAGAACTGCCCCTTACTCTTGCCACTTTCGGTGGCGAAGTGGCGCATAAGGTATTCGTAGGCGTCACCGAGGATGTCGTCGTTGTCAGCACGGTTCTGCGAGAAATCGAGCTCGGGTTTCTGGAAGATGGCCACCAGATTGGTAAGTTTTTCCACCATATCCTTCCCCTCACCGAGTTTATTCGGATCGTTGAAGTCAGGGAAATCACTGCGAGCAAGCCGGGAGTTGGCATCGATTAGCGGTTGGATGATCTGTGTGTTGATCTTGTTGCCAATGTCGGCATTGCCCTTGAGAGCAATCATGTCTTTGAAGCTGGCGCCCGGCGGGATGTTGACCGGTGGCGCGAAGTCATCCGAATTGCCGTACTTGTCGGAGATGTACTTGATGAACAGCATGAACAGGACGTAGTCCTTGTACTGGCTGGCATCCATCCCACCGCGCAGCTCGTCACACGAGGCCCAGAGGGAAGAGTAAAGATCGGATTTCTTGATAGCCATTGGCAATCCTAGCTGGGTAAGGAGTAAGTGCGCAGGCGATGCCCGTTGCGCGCTCGGGAAATACCCGTAGCGTCAGCGCAAAACAGAGGGGCAACAGACATTTATAGCGAAGCGGTAGTCTTACCTGCGGTTAACTAGCGAACCTTATCGACTTCGGTTTCATCGGGCCAGCATATCGACCCTATTTTTGGTCCCTGTCCAATATCACCAGTGAACTACCCATGGTGTCGTAGACGGTGGGGGGGTCGCATTGGACTCCGCGAACAGTAAGCCGCTGCGCTTTCGGTGCCAACACTGGACGTGCGCACAGGTAAATAATCCACGCAGAAGTTACTGGCGCTACTGCGCCAGCTCGCTGGATCTAACGTTTTTGCAAACTCAGGGACGAACGACCTGTGCCAATAATTGACAGATCGCTGAGCATTGATGTTTTCCAAATCGGCCCTCACCGCGCTTCCAGCAACGCCTCAAAATCCGAAGCCTGGATGTCCGAAGCCCCACTCAACATATCCCGCGCCAACGCTCGTCGCTTACTTAGCAGCTCATCCAGCGTCGCCTCGAACGTCGGCATCGCCGCATCCCGCACCGTTGGGTAGTACACATACACATCCTTCTGCTGCCCAATCCGATAGGCCCGATCCGTCGCTTGATCTTCCTTGGCCGGGTTCCAGCAACGGGTGAAGTGAATGACGTGGTTGGCAGCCTGCACATTCACTCCAAAACCGACGGCGATGGTCGACAGGATGATGACGGCAAAGCCCGGTAGTTCCTGGAATTGGTCAATCAGCTTCTGCCGGCTATTGGCGCTCTGGCTGCTGGTACTGGTATCGCCATTGATGACGGTCGCCCGAAAGCCGAAATGCTCCTGGATCGAGTGCTGCAACTCCCGCTGGATATCGCGCAACTCGGTAAAGACGATGACCTTGTCACCGGTTCCAGCTCTTTTGATCGACTCAAGCGTATGCATCAACCACTGCAGCTTGGGCGAGTTGTCACGCAATCGCTTGTCGGGTTGGACGCTATACGGGTGGGCGCAAATGAGCTTGAGCTTGTGCAGCAACCCGAGCATGCCGGAGGTCTTTTGATCGAGCTGTTCTTCGATCTGCTGCTTCTGGCTGTATGCGGATATTTCGGACAGGTACAGATTGCGCTGCAAGGCGTGCATGCTCAGTGAACGGCATGCCGTGTCTTCGATTTTGGCAGGCAGGTCTTTGGCAATGTCCTGTTTGGTGCGCCGCAAAGTCTGCGGATCGATAAGCCCACGCAGGCGCTCCAGGGCAACCGTATCGCGCTCCAATGTGGCTTCGATGGGGCGCTGATACTCACGACCGAACTGGTTCAAACCGCCCAGAAAACCTGGCTGAATGAAGTCGAAAAGGCACCAGAGATCGATCAGGGTGTTCTCGACAGGCGTACCGGTGCACGCCACTCGAAACCGTGCGGGAATGGCTTTGATTGCTTGCGAGACCAATGCCGCAGGGTTCTTCAGCTTCTGAGCCTCGTCGCACACGACGATCGACCATTGCTGGCGCGCCAGGGAAAACTCCTGATCGCGCAGTGTCTCGTAAGTCGTCAGGACGATTCGGGCGCCGCCCATCCAACCTGGGCGCAGCAAATTCTTAATGCCTTTTGCTTTCAAGTCAGCAGGAATTTCTTCTTTCTTGAACTTCACCGCACTCAAGGCTGAGCCATACAGCTTCAGAACTGGCAACGCGTCTGCGAAGAAGAACCGGTGAAGCTCTCGTTCCCAGTTATCGAGCAACGAGACTGGGGCGACGATCAGTGTTGGCTGGTCCTCTGGGTACTGTTCCAGATACCAGACCAGAAAGGTGAGCAGCTGGATCGTTTTTCCCAGCCCCATGTCATCTGCGAGCAGGCAACCCGACACGTCGGAGGGGGACAAGCGGAACAAATGCTGCAACCACGCGACACCTTGAAGCTGGTGCTCACGCAAGACGACCTCAGGTTTGAGCAGGTTGGGCAACTCTGGCGTTGCATCCAAAGCGGCGCGTAAGGCTGCCTGACGAATCTGAACGTAGGTCGGTTCGTCAATGTTATGGCCGATTTGCAGTACAGCGCGGCCAACCTTTTCCTGCTGCTGGACCAGGCCAGTCTCGACAGGGGCGATCTTCCTGGACCAGGCATCAAACAGTTGCTCGGCGGCGGCAATCGAGAGCGGTGTTTCGGATTCCGGCAAACAGACCGTCTCATCACCGGCGGCGCGGGCTTCGTCCAGTCGCTGCTCAAACGCTTCAAATTGAGCGCGGTCGGAAGGATCCCAACGCCCAAGGATTTCTGCGTCAATGCCCAGCGCCGCCACATCCTTGGGCAACCAGTTCTCGGTCGCCTCTTTGACGAGGAAAGGCGAAGTAATTTTTTCCGCCTCCCCGATGCCAGTCACACGGTCGCCGTAAAGAGACAGGTCCAGGACCGAGTCGAACTCAATGCCGGCCGCTTCACTTTGCCAACGCTTAAGCAGCTCGCTGATACCGGCCAACTGGCGCAAATCAAAATCGCTGAGTTCCAGCTCATAGCCCTGCCAGAAGCCCGCTGGCATTCCAGCGGCCAATTTCAGTTGCAATTCATGCACGAGCGGCGCGAGTTCATGGGCCGCTTTGAACTCAACTTCGATGGGCGTTTGCGGGGTTGGCGAGATTGGTTCGAGTGTCAGGTTTACCTGCTCGATGCGCTGTCCCGCATCATCCAGTTTGGGTTCCAGATGAAAACGGTGAAAGAAAATTCCGGCCTCGGCGAGATCGTCTTCATAGGTCTCGGCATCCAGCACGTGCGCGGCACTGTCGCCGAGTGCGCTGTAAGGGTTGCGGACGAAAGAAAGGGCATCGTCGCCAGCGACCCGACGCCCGGGCAACGAGCGCACATAGTCCAATACGGATTTGACTTCAGGCTCAATCAGGACGTGGGTCAGCGATCCATCATCACCGGTCACTCGGTATCGATCCTGAACCTGATTGGCACCGTCGAAACTCTCAAGCCAGTTTGCCGGCTGGCCTTCGAAGCTGGGTTGCAGTTCGATAACCGGAGTGTCACCTACCGTCGATTTTCGCGGGTTGAGTCGCAGGCTTTCGGGTTTGATTACGACGGTCTTATCCAGAAAACCATCCATGCCGGCACCCGCCTTGCGCGCCAGTTTTCTGATGCTGGCCCAGCCGATTTGGTTGGTTACTTCACCTGGTTCATTTTGCTGCGCCAGATAAAGCTGTCGTACCGCTCCGGTCAGTTTCCAGCACGCCTCAGGCAGAATTTCCGTTGTTCCGTGATGCTGGACGATGGCCCCCGTACGCTGCACTTGCACATTGGCATTGGACTGCGGATCACGCCATCCACTGACTGCGACTTTAAAATCGTTGGAGGCAAGACTGCCTTGGCTGCTCAATTGAGGGATAAGGGCGGTCTGTGGCGGCAACCCCAGTAGCGGCAGACTTGTTAAATGTTCTTGCTCATCAAGAAGCCGATAGAGCTCATCCCACGTCAGCAGCCAGCGATCGCTGAGTTGGGAGACGAACTCCTCTTCTTCCAACTGATCCAGATAGCTTGCCAGCGGCCAGGATTCAGCGTTTTCCGCCAAGCTAAGGGGGTAACAAATGCCCTGCTCTTCAATGGAAAAAGCAGGGTCAGTATTTTCTACCGCCGGATTCGGTTGCAGGCCAATGCCTTTGAGGAAACGCTTGAGCATTATTGTCTCCAGAACCGGAGTGACTGGTGATTGACGGGCTTGAAGCCCAGGCGCTGGAGCGCTGCAACGGCAGCCAGGTCGTTGTTATCAAGCTGGACCTGAAACGCACCGCCGCGCGCGCGTTGGTCATGTACTTTGTGTTTGACCGACTTCAGGGCGTCACGGACTTGCTCTTCCAATGCCATGGGTTTGGATGACCCTGACGTGCCGGTATGACTCTGCACACGAATACCCCATTTCTCGAGGGCATCATCAAATTTGCTGAGCCAGCCCTCTATGCGATTCGGGCGGCTAGGTGCAGGTGAGTGCCGCATTCGATCCAGCGCACGGCTAGGCTGCTTCAGTTCGCTAGCCAATTCGAGTAGTGGCTTATCTGGATTGAAAGGCGACTTGTCTGCTTGATACACATAGCAAGCATTACCGGTTCCGGAGAACTCCACGAAAAAATAGTTCCCGATCTGCATGATGACTGCGTTGTTATGACCGGGACCGCCTACCAGTCGGCTAAGGCGCCCTTTGTTCTTCTCACGGAAATGAACGAAGTCCCGCCCACTGTCATGCCAGGCATCCGAGCCCATGACAATCCGGGTGTAACTCATCTGGTTAGCAAAACGCAGCCAATAATGCAGACGTGATTGATCGACCTCTGCTTCCCCTTTGAGCAAGTTGAAGAAGTGTTCAAGGTCTTCCTTCGCAAACCACGCCACGACCATCGCACAGACGTCTTTTTCAACATACTGCAGCCAGCTGTTTTGCCTGGAACGAATTTGAGGGCTGCCCCAATTGTCGAGCGCGACCTGTTTGAGCAGCGACGACGGCTTTTCTCGATAAGCGGCCAAGTGATAACGCGACAGGCACGCGCTCAGAACGTCGTTCATGTAGCGCGGATGCTGTCGACCGATGTCGACAAGGTCGGCTAAGCGCTGAGAAAACTCGGCGTCATCCAACATGAAAATACGAGAAATCAGTACGCTGAAGATCCTGCGCCACAGCCAACTGTTGTCTGGGATCTGCGCAATCGTCTGCAGTGCAGAAAGGTCGCTGATCTCCCCCTTGAACATCTGGTCACCCAGCCTCGCACCCGCCTGTTCGGAAAAAAGCTCCTGATGCTGCTGGACGATTTGCACCCATTCCTTTTCGCGTTTTTGCTGGCCTCTGACGCATTCGAAGCCAAGTTGAACGTCATCGCGCAACAGGCACCAATTGGCGTTCTGGTCAGGCGTTACGGCCTCGTACCCAAAGTAGCTAAAGCACAGCGCCAACCAATCCCGGCGGCTCAGCCTTCGTTTTTCGATACGGTCATGGATTTCTTTGTGCACTCGAGCATAAAGCTGGTCGTCGTCCAGGATCGGCCCGACTCGCTCACTCTTGTCCGAGAGGCCGGCGAAAACCAAGCGCCATTCTGAGGCGTTGAGTGGGATTACATTGCGAAATTTGCTGATCGCAGCACGGCGCTTTTCCTGAGGTGGCGGCAAAGCCTTTTCAGCGCGCTCGAATCGTTCGTAAAGATCCCTTCCCGCAGCCCCCAGACGGGGGAATCGCGCCAACGGTTCAGGCGCCGGCCCCGTTCGATGCGTGGAAAGACTCAGGTTAATAGCGGCGGAAAGCCTCGCGATTGGGCTGGTCATCGGTTCATCGCCAACTGACACTTTTCCATATCAGTGTTATTGAACACCGGCACCTCTGGCTTGAGGTTTTCTTCCTTCTCCTTCAAGCCAAAGAACTGCATGCGCAACTCCACTCGGCGGCTTTCTTCCTTGGTGTCCTTTGCATTGTTGAACGACACACCACCCGCCAGGAACATCGATCTGATTTGCTGCTGATGCTCCGGCGACAATCCGACCTGGAGCGGACTGCGGCTATCCAGCAAGCTGCACATCACCCACTCCGAACGCTGCAATGAAAGGTGCAGGTTATAAAGATAGGAACCATCGGTGTCTGTCGATCCCTCGATGACAACCTGTTTGAACCATTTACGGCCTTCTTCACTGTTAGCCGCGTCCAGAATCATCGGCACAACTTCCTGAAGTGCCGACTGGCCATCGTTGCTCAGCGCATACTGGTTATGCCCAAAGCGGCCAGCATCGCCGAAGCTGATCCGGTTGTCCTTGCAGTCCACGACGATGGTCTTGCTGGCAGTCTTCGCCTTAAGGCTCAGGTGCTCGCAGATCTGACTGATGTCCTTGTTACGCTGCTTCTCCCCCTGCTCCGCCTGGTTAATACGCTGCGTCACAGAACTCAAAGCCGCCACCATGACCACGAGAAACAGAATCATCATCGCCGTCATCAAATCAGCGAAGGAGATCCAGAAAGGCTTCTCTCCCTCGTCTTTTGAACGGGCAGCCGACGGCATTTGCTTACCAAACATCGACTAGCCTCCGTTACTGCCTGATTCGTTCCATGATGTCGCCGAAGTCTTCGAGACTTTCTTTGACCCCTTCTACCCCACCGGCCAGGCTCTTGACCGCTTTATCAAGCTCGGCGTCCAGGCTACCCAGAGTTTGTCTCAAGACCCGGTCCATGCCATCACCGAACTCTTTGAAGCCGCTACCCAACACACCACTGATGTTTTCCAGGTACTCGTACACTTCACGGTTAAGCGCCTGCATCCGCTCGCTTTGAACCTTCAGGTCCTGGAGGTACTGGCTACGACCACTGGCCTCCCCTTGTGCACTTGCGACAACCCCTTCGATGACCGCGAGCGTTTTCGCCAGCGCTTCACGATTGTTTCGGTAGTCCGCGACCACGGTGTTCAACTCACGTGATGCCTGTGCAAGCTCAGTACCTGCGCCCTGAACTGTTCCCATCAGACCCGCAGTCGACTCACTGGCTCGCGCAACGCTTTGCCCGGCCGTTTCGAATCGCTCAGCCGCAGCCCGCATCTTGTCTGCCCCTAGCTGCATGCTCTGCAAATGCTGCTCTGTCTGGGCACTCAATGCCTTGACGGTGTCCTGCGCAGACTTCTGTTGCTCAGACACTGTTTGCAGCAACGCCTTAACCTGCTCGTTAAGGCCGCCCACCAAGTCACGGGTGCCTTGATGCAGGTCAGCCTGTGCAGCGCGGGTGGTTTGATCCATCTGCTGCTGGCCGTGCTCCAATTGCTTGAAGACTGCCGAGAGTTGCCCACCCAGCACCTCAACGGAGCCCGCAATTTTTGCCATGGTTTCCTGTTGTCCCTGGCCGATGTTCTGCTTGATCGACTCAACAAAAGCCTGGAGATTTTCAGCCATTGCCTGTTGGCGAGCTTCGCTTTGAGCAAACAACTTCTCCAATTGCTCGGCCATTCGAGCGCCAGCCCCCTCCCCTTCGTTGCCGATACGGGCAACCGAGGCCTGGAGATTGACGAGCATCTCGTTCATCCCCGCTTGCATGGCGTTCTGTCCGGTCTGCATGTCGGAGAGTAACTGGGCGATCATGGTCGAGCTGTTTTGGGTCGATGACTCGCTAGCCGAACGCATATCCTGGATCAGTGTGGAAAAGCCTTGCTGCATCGACTGCATGGCAGCAACGGATTGCCCCATCAGTTCGTGTAGGCCATTGAACTGTTGGCCAAACGTACCTTCCAGCTTATTCATGAAGGCAACCAGAACATCCTGAAGAAGGTTCTGTACTTGCCCCGACTGCTCGCCACTGGCGGCCTGAACAGCACCCGCGATAGCTTCAAGCGGAGATTTGAGACTGTTCTCGATGGCACCACTCACCTGATCGGCCAGCAACTGCCCGGAGTCTCGGTAAGTGGTTGACAAGGTTTCCGCTAATTTGAGGCTTTCGCGGACTTGGGTATCAACGAGGTTCTGCAGCATTTCACGCAGGTCGGTAACCAGGCTGTCCTTGAGCTGACGGGTTTGCACCGAGCTTTCAGCACTCGAGCGTACAAGCTCCGCCAGATATTCCTCACCGACACCGCTGTCGAAAAGACCGTCGATGGTTTCGTTGAACGTTTCAAGGAGCCTGTAGCATTGCCCCAGACGCCACTTTTCAGTGATCGTGACGGCGATGGAAGCCATGATTGAAATAAAGGAGCCAATGAACGCAAACAACACGTCCTTGAGCAGCTTATCGACGCTGGCATTGACCTGTTCCGGGGTACTCGGATCAAAATGCTGAAGGCCAAGCATCAAGCCAAAGAAGGTTCCAACAATACCGATACCCGTCAAAATTCCAGGTAGGTGTTTATAGAATTCGGTCCCCAGCGGTGTATCAACCACGCTTTGCGGTGAGAAAAAATGCGCCGCGCCAGCGGTGGCGCGCGACCGGACCAGGACCTGCTCACCTTCCTGAAACTCAAACTGGTCATGCAGCGTTTCAGCGTACTCGTGCCAGGAGTGCTCCAGCTTGCTTCCAGTGAACAGTCGCTCCAACTCAGACCGCCGTTGAGATGGGGCGAGCGCTTTCACACCCTGCACGCGTTTAGTCAGATTTTTCAGCTGACTGCCCAGTTTGAAGGATCTACAAAAATAACGGAAAAAGTACCAGGCACATAAAATGAAAACGAAGCCAACTACAATTTTTGGAGCAATCAACTGCTCGGAGCTTGCTGCACCCCATAGATGCAACAGCGTCGAAAAATCCATACTTTCCGCCTTCAGTTAAGCAATTTTTTGATGTTCAGGACGCCTGCGACACCCACGCTGATGCGTCAATCGCCAATCCCGCTGGCGATCAATGACAGCACCTTGCTCGGCACGCGTTTTTCAGGGCACAACAAATTCGGAATGGAAAGGCGGTAGTGTCACTACGGCTGATCAGCAACCTTCCGTGGACAAATGTTGGAATATCATGTCCTTATGCCAGTACCTTAGCCTGAGCCTTAACCATCGTAAAGCTGGACGCGATCAATGGATCCCTGATCTGAGGAAACCGCCAGGTTTATCGGTTACGCTCTAGATCCGCTCACAGAGGGGCGACTTCCGTGCCCTCGCCGGATTCCCCTCTCCCTTCTGCAAGTTGAACACTCTTCAGAATTTTTGATTCGCTTTAGCCAATGCACGGACCATCATTTCAATACGGTCGTGTCGTTCATCGGTGGCTATTTCAAAGCACCACTTGATGAAGTGGTATTCCAATAGGTATTCCAGAAATAAAATTAACCGATTATTTTCTATAAAATTCAATTAGATACGCGATCAGTTCAGATTACCCCGGCCCACCAATTGAGACACCAACGAAGCCCGCCTTGTGCGGGCTTTGTCGTTTCTGGCTGTATCGCAAGTCCCACACGGGGCTGAAACAGGCCCCACGCCAGCGATCAGTACTTGATATCCCGGGCTGTGCGACGGGTATCCTGCTTGGTGCTGCGCTTGTCCTGGCGACATTCCACGTTGCTCTTGTCACTGCCCTTTCTGCAGGCATCCTTGGTTTGCCGGGCAGTGGAGCGCCCTTCCTGCCTGGTATCGCGAGCTTCACGCCGTTGTTCACCCTGCTCGGTCGCATAGGCGGGTAGCGTCACCCACTGCACGCCAGCGGCGATGAGCAGCGTCGCCAGGGCTTTCAAGTAGTGCTTGGGAATCATGATGTATCTCCAATTCCATTTCGCTCAGTCGCTTCGTTCGCTCAAGCAGGAATTCAGCGACAACCTGTATTACATCGTACGCTCACAACTCACAAAAGCACTTTGTGGCAGGTGAATTCTGACGATAGGATCACATAGGCCGTCGCGCCAGGCTGTTATGTGCATGGTGGCAATATGGGAATCGGTAACGGCTGAGCTATTTGATGCGGGTTTGCAGCCGACATTGATCACGGATTTGACGGTGGTGTCGTCACTGGACACCAGCGGACCCATCTCGATGCCTTCCTCACGTCCTAGGACATTTCCCGCAAAACGCATCGCCCTTCATGAACTGGCGGACGCAACTTCTCGACGATAGCCTTCAGGGGTCGCTGCAATTCAGCGATCGGCTTTGACAGGCTGAAAGTGTAATCTTCACACCTCCCAAATCAGACAGCATGCATTTGCGCATGTAGTCACGATTATGGCGGCTGTGCGCGGGGCACCTTCGGGTGCACCGGGTTCTCACACTTCCGGTCTGTCAACCCGCGTATAGCTGCCACCCAACCCTGTTTGACAGCAGGGGATGGCAGCTTCTCTAAACAGTGTGAGGAATGTCATCTTGAAAAAAAACAGCCCCAATCCCCCGGAAACTCCAGCTAATTTAGCTGAAGGCAAAATCGACTTATCCCAACTCTCCAAAACCACCGAACCCGCCATCAGCGCCCGCCTCCGCGACCCCAATCACCTCGACCCCGTCAGCCACGTCTTCACCCTCCGCCCCGACATCGACACACCATCCCTGCTCACCCACGCCAGCGAAACCCTCGCCTCGCTCAACGTCATGAGCACCGATCTTGCCTGCGACCTTGAGAGTTCGCGTCGCAACATCGCCCTGGCGATCCAGCAGTTGGCCGTGCTGGCGCAATTGCTGGTGAACCGGGCACTGGACAACATCGCGCCTCTCGACGAAATGGAGGCTTGAGAAGGATCGATACATGCCGATGACCGGCATCGACTGCACCATTGCCTTGAAAAATGGACGGTCTCATTGAGGTCGTCCAACTCCAGTGCCGCGAACATCAACCACGCAACCGCTTAACCCCAACCCCCACCAATATCCCGAACACAATCGACACCAACGGCACCGCTCCCACCCAGGTCAACGTCGGAAACACCAACAGAATCTGCGAGTCATTCCCACCGAGCATCATCGATGCACCGGTCCCCATCAACACGCCCGCGAGCAAATGCCTGCCTGCTGTCATCGCTGCAAACCGCTGATAGCTGAACGTGCGGCGATGCAGGGTGTAACAGAGCATGCCCAGCATCAGCATGGCGAACACCGCCACACGCTGGGTGGTCAATGGTGTATCGCCCGAGTCCCAGAACGGTTGCGAGAGATCGTAGAAGAACACGCTGGGCGTCCACAGCGGTTCAAAGGTGTAGAGGGCGCTGGTCAACGCCCCCAGGAGCAGGCTCGACAGCACCAGGTGTTTGTCGCCGTGAATCCGGATCAGGAACAGCAGAATCAGCAGCACGATGCCGATGACCAGCCAGTAATGGCGGCTGGTGATCATCGGCATTTGCAGCGCCCGGTGTTCGGGCAGCATGTTCAGGTGATGCCACAGCACGATGCCCAGCACCCAGCCGAGGATGGTGAAGACCTTGTTGAGGTTGCCGCTGGCGAGTTTGGTGAGGGTGCCGACACTGCATACGTCGTTGAGCACCGACGCGAGGCCGAACAGCAACCCGCCACCGACCAGTGACAGATAGCCGACTTCCGGGATGAACAGCGGTTGACTGACGCCAGACAAGGCGTAGAGCGGTGCGAGCAACAGGCCGAACAAACCGCAACTGACCAGCGACACGAACAGGGTCGGCCGGCGCTTGAGCAGCAGCCCCATGGCATTGACCAGGCACATACCCATGCGCTGGGATACCCAGCCAATGAGGAACGCCAGCAGCAGCGAAATCAGCAGTGAATACACGGGCCTCCCTGTTTCCGGTGGTGGCATCGCGTCGATGCCTGACAATCAGATTAGTCGCTGGGCAAACACTTCCGATAAACCCGCAAAGCCCTTCTACACTCAATCCGCAAACGCCCTACAACACCTGTCGAATAGGCCCCCATGACCACCCTCACCGACCGTTTGAAGCAAGGCAAGGATGCGCGCAAGAAGTGCTCGCGCAGTTCGCAAGCGTCCCTGGGCAATGTCGATCGCGACCCGATTCCGCTGATCAAGGCGTCGAGTGAAGGGCGCGTCAAATCGCTGGTGGAGCTGCGCTACGGGCGCATGCTGGTGTCGCCGTTCACCTTCTATCGCGGCAATGCGCTGCTGCAGGCCCACGATTTGGCGGGCACCTCGAACATGGGGCTGGTTTCACCGATTTGCGGCGATTGCCACCTGATGAATTTCGGCGGTTTCGCGACGCCTGAGCGCAATCTGCTGTTCAGCGTCAATGACTTCGACGAGGCCCATCCCGGGCCGTGGGAGTGGGACTTGAAGCGTCTGGTGGCGAGTTTCCTGGTGGCGGCTCGCGACCTGCGTCATGGGGAAACGGTTGAGGAAACGGTTTGCCACCACGTCGTGGGCGCCTATCAGGAAACCATGCTCGAATGCGCCGAACAAAGTGCGCTGGAAACCTGGTACGAATCCATCAGCTATGACGACCTGCTGGCGCAGGCCAACAAAAGCACACTGGAACACGTGGAGCGCGCCATCGCCAAGGCCGAACGGCGCACCCATGCCGAACTGCTGCCAAAAATCAGCGAACGCGACGCCCATGGTCGTCTGATCATTCGCGATGACTTGCCGGAAATTTTCCACCTGCACAAAAACACCACGCTGCTGGATGCCGATGATGACTGGTTGCGTCTCTCGGACTGGCGCCCGCTCTACGACACCTTCATGCGCGACTATCGCGGCACCCTGCAAGCGGACCGCCGTGATCTGGTGTCGCGCTTTCACGTTCAGGACATGGCGTTCAAGGTGGTGGGCGTGGGCAGTGTCGGCACCCGTTGCCTGGTGGCGCTGCTGACCGACGATCAGGAGTTCCCGTTGTTCCTGCAATTCAAGGAAGCGCGGCGCTCGGTGCTTGCCGGCTACGTGAAAGCCAAGTCGCGGGTGCGCCATGAAGGGCAACGGGTGGTCGACGGTCAGCGCTTGATGCAATCGGCCAGCGACCTGTTCCTTGGCTGGACCACCGGTCCCAGCGGGCGTCATTTCTATGTACGGCAATTGCGCGATATGAAAATCTCCGCCGAACTCGAGACCTTCGATGGCGAAGCGTTCGCGGCATACGGCCGGCTCTGCGGCCAAGCCCTGGCTCGCGCCCACGCCAAGGCATCGGGCCAGGCGGCGGTGATCAGCGGCTACATTGGCAAGAGCGACGCACTGGCCGACGCGCTTTATAAATACGCCCAAGGCTATACCGAGCAGAACGAGCGCGATTTCGAGCGGTTCCAGCAGGCCTGTCGCAAGGGCCGTTTACGTGCACGCTCGGAAGCCGATTTTGCCGCTGATCATTTGCCGTAACTGTGGCGCAGGCTCTGGCACGGGGGCTTTGATCGAAATGAATTTTTCTTCACCCCGCCGCCTCGCGCCAGCCTGTACATTTCACTCGCTCATTCAAGAAACTACGGTTTGCCCGCCCTCCCGCGGGCTTTTTTTTTGGAACTTTCACTGGTTTGGAGGCCCCCACATTGTTGACTCGGACGCGGTCCCTTGCAGGAGCTGGCTTGCCAGCGATGGTCGCTAACGATAACGCGCGTGAACTGGATAAACGCGGCGCACTTGAGTCCATCGCCGGCAAGCCGGCTCCTACAGTTTCCCGGGAATGCGTGAAGAACCTTTTTTTTGCCTGCGGGTTTGCGCCCATCACTGCGCCACCTGTGCAAGGCGCCCTTGCGGTTGCTCAGGCAGCAAACAGCCTTTGGCCATCCACTGGCAGTCCCGGGCCCAGCGAAAGCCCGACTCCAGATCGCCGCGGTCGTTGTAGTAGCCCAGCCTGAGTTGAGTGGCGCTCAGGTCGAGCTTGGCAAAACCGGCCCGCGAGGCGGTAAACGTGCTATCGGATGTTGGCGTATTCAAAGCATTCAACTTCTGGCCACCCGCCCCGGAAATCACCCAAGCCGGCTCACCTGCACGCAACAGCAATTGCTGGTTGTGATCATGACCTGACAGAAGCAGATCGACGTGGTTGCGTTCCAACACTGGCAAGAGCCGTGTGACCAGATCTGGCTCCTCTCCATGTCGGCCTTGATTGCGCACTGGGTGATGGGACGCTGCGATTCGCCATACCGGAGCCGGTCCGGGTGCCTGGAACGCCTGGTCGATCAAGTCGATTTGCTGCTGCAAACTCTCACGCGGCGCCGAGGTATCGAGGAACACCATTCGCACCAATGGCCGCCCGTCGACTTCACCGAAATCCTTGACGTAGAAATTCGCCGGCATCTGCCAGCGACCCGATCCCCTGTGCTGTTGGCCGTACTCAATCTCGTATTTTTGCGATACCGGGTAATCGTGGTTCCCCAGCACTGCGTAAAACGGCACATGGCTGAGCCAGTGTCCCCAATAGACACGTTCGAATCGGGTTTCCCAGTGGCGATCGCGAGTGCTGGTCAATGGCTTGCCGTAGAAGTTGTCGCCGAGAAAAACCACCATGTCCAGGCGCCCCTCTCGAGCCGCGACTCGTTCCATGGCCTGCCCCACACGCCACTGTTGCCAGTCACCGCTGCCTTGATCGCCCACAGCGATCAACGACGCCGACGTGGGGTCCAGGCCGCTCAGCGGAACATAAGGTGACGGCGGAGTGAACAACCAGTAGCCACCCGCGATGAGCAGAAAAATGAAGGCCACGCTTGAACCAGACATGATCCGTCGGAGCACCCGACGCCTGGCAGATTTGGAGGGGGAAGTTGTGCGATTCAATCAGGGAATCACCGGGCATCGAATGCCAAATTGGTTGGCGAAATGAAGGTCAACCTTCCCCCCCAATAGATCACAGCAGTTGTTCACGATTTGTTAAGAAATCGTTCCGTATACTTTTTTTCCAGCCTGTTTTTTTCGGCCTTCTTTTTCCGGTAGCCAGAAGTCATGTCGCGCCCTGTCCCACTACTGTTTGCCCTGTGTTCCCTGCTGTTTTTCTTCGCCCTTGGCAACCACCAATTACAAGGTTCCACCGAAGCGCGGGTCGCCGGAATTGCCATGGAAATGCACCTGGATAACGATTGGGTAACGCCGCGGCTTTTCAGCGAACCGTTTCTGGAAAAACCACCCCTGAGCCTGTGGCTTGATGCCGGGGCCATCCGCGCATTTGGCGGTACGCCGTGGGCCGTTCGCCTGACGTCCGCATTCGCCGGGTTGTTCAGTGTGATGCTGTTGTACGCCATGCTGCGTCGGCTCGGTCGGCCCGTCACTGTCGCGTGGACGGCCGCGATTTTGCTGGCGACCATGGCCAGTTACTGGAGCAACGTGCGCGGAGTCGGTGAAGATGCGTTGCTCGCCCTGGGAGTGAGCACAGCGCTGCTGGCGTTCCTTGCAGGGCAACGACAAGCAAGTATCAGCAATGGATTGCTGTTTGTGGCGGGGATCGCCATCGCGACCTTGAGCAAGGGTGTGCTGGGCCTGGCCATGCCGGGTGTGGTGATCTTCGCGTATCTGTTGGCTACCGGCCTGATGGACAAACGCCTGAACGTCGCGGGCTGGCTGCGGCCAGGCCTGTTGACGCTGCTGGGGTTGGTACCGCTGATGATCTGGCTTGCGATGCTGTACCAGCGTGGTGGTGCCCATGCCGTAACGGAGGTGTTGCTGACCAACAGCGTCGGTCGCTTCAGCGGTTCTTTCGTCGAAGCGGGGCATCACGAGCCGTACTATTACTACCTGGTCAAACTGCCCCAGGCATTCTTGCCCTGGAACATTCTGGTGTACCTGGGCCTGTGGCATTTCCGCAAAAGCCTGATGGCCAACCGTTACTTGCTGTTCTTCACCCTGTGGTTGCTGGCGCAATTTGTGATGCTGACGCTGGCATCCAGCAAACGTACGGTGTACCTGATGTCGCTGACGCCCGCCGCAGCAGTGATCGCCGCCGAGTACGCGAGCGTCCTGTTCGAGCGCCTGAAGTCCCGTGAAGGCACCTCGACCTGGATCGGCCACTTGGCCGGGCATCGTAACGGTCTGGCTGTTGGCACCCTGGCCGTGGTCATTAGCGGTTACTTCGCCGCTGCACAATGGGCGATGCCCCATGCCGACCGCACGTTGTCCTTCCTGCCGCTGACCGAGCAGATCCAGTCGATGCAGGCCATGGGGCAGCAAGTCGCGCTGTTCCAGGCCAATGAACGATTGGGTGGCGCCAGCGTGTTCTATACCCGCAGCGTGCTCAAGGGGCTCGATACCGAGTCGCAGCTTCATGAGTTTCTGAGTGCATCGCCTGATCATGTCGCGGTGCTCTCCGGCGACACTGAGCCTGCCGCGCCGCTGAAGGTGATCAAGACGATGATGGTGGGGCGTCAGGCCTATTACTTCGTTAGCCAGTGAAGCATCCGCCACGTGTAGGATCGTTGCTGCTTCCAACTCCTGAGTTCGCTGACATTTCCCCGGACAACAAAAAACCCGCAACCCTTTCGGGGTGCGGGTTTTGCAGTTCAACGCTGACTCAATTCACGGGTTGAGTCTCGCCCGCCGGCACCGGTTGTTGTGCTTTGGAGAGCACCGGCTGTTCCAGCCTCGCTCGCCCATAGAACGCCAGCGCCGTCAGCAAACACGCCAGCCACACAAAGATCCCGGCCCAGAAGGTGTGGGACATGTAGTGCCAGCCTTGCAGTACCCGCGTTGTGCCGTAGATGAAACCGAGGGTCAGCGAGCCGTACATGATCGCTTTCGAATAGCGCCAGCGATAACGGCGAGCCACGAAGTACAACGCCAGCATGGTGAAACCGCCCGAGGCATGTCCGCCCGGCCAGCAGCGACCATCACCGGCGGTCTTGAGCAGTTTGAAATTCTCGTACCATTCGACGTGCTGCATTTTGCCGCCGTACAGGGTGGTCTCGATCGGGCAATACACGCTGGTGTGGCCCTTGAGGTAGTGAATCACCCCGGTGCTGATGGAAAACGCGAACACCACGTAGAGAAAATCGCGACGGTGCCGGGTGGCAAAGCGCAGTACCGGTGCGACCTTGATTTTTTCCAGGAACGCGATGATTTTCGAGTGCTTTTCAGCCTTCAGGCGCGGCCAGAGAAACGACAGCAAGGCGCCGATAATCGCGATTTCGCCGGTCCAGTTCGGGATGATCCGTGCCCATTTGTGGGTGATTTTTTCGAACAGATGGACCTGGTCCAGCGGGTAAGTCTGCGTCACCGGATCAAAAAAATAGTTGTTGAAGGCGATGTCGATCTTGGTCATGTCGAACATCAGGAACACCGCGACCGCGCAGGCCAGCGGAATACCGAAATTCACCCAGTAAAAGCGGTAGCGGGAAGCGGTCAGCATTGTGGATCCTGATTCAGAAAGATGTGGGAAAAACTCAATGAGTGCTCACCGAGCTCCAGTCAGAAGCTTCGATGAAGCCAAGCATGCGCGGAGTCTGCGGGGTTTCGGCGGAAATAAACAGAGAGGCGCCATAAGCCAGTGTCGAGGGCGACAACGTGAGATCTTTTTCCAGTTGCTCCATGCACTCGCTGTGGGTCACCAGAATCAGATTACGCCCGGCCACTTTATGCGCCAGCGCATCGCGCAGCATGGTGCCCTTGCAACTGATCAGCCAGTCTTCGCCCGTGCCAACCTTGTTGAACATGAAGTTGGCGGTCTGCGCGGTGCGCAGGATCGGGCTGTTGTAGATATCGGCCTTGTCCAGGCCAAGATGTTTGAACTGCGCACCGAGACTCTCGGCCACACTACGAGAGCGCTCGGTAATGCCATCGTTGCCGAGCAGGCAAGGCGCCGGGGAGTGATCGCAGCGTTCGACGTGGCGCACCAACACGATCATGTCGCCCTTGGCCCACCCCTTCATCAAGGCCTGTGCGCCGGCCACATTACCGTGAGCCAGGTCCGGTGCGGTGGCAGGACGCAGCAAAAACACAGTCAGCGGGATGACCAGCAGCGCCGAAGCCAACACCACCGCAGCGTTGCGATAACGGGCGAAGCGGTTCAGATCGATCGAGCGTTTTATCCCGAAAAGACTCAGTCTTAATTCCACATCAAGCCGCCTCGCCGGCACGCACCACCTCATTAGATCCCGGGAGGTTAAAGAAGCGTGCGTCGGTGGCTGGTGAAACTCATGTGAAAAAAAGCTTAAAAGCACTGTAAAAACCTTGTTACAGAATCCGTTCGGAAAAATCCTTTCAGCTACAGGGATTGCTGCCGATACATCCTGCTTACACAGCTTGGCGGCCCCCAAAAAAAACAATCTTCCAGCCAAACGACGATAAAGAAGCACTACGTTCCTGGAGGAATTTGATGAATAGCTGGTTCGGCAACATCAGCGTGAACCTGAAACTGGGCCTTGGATTTGGCCTGGTGCTGGCACTGACCTGCGTCCTCGCCTTGACCGGCTGGACCAGCCTGGGCGGGTTGATCGACCGCAGCAACTGGATGAGCGATATCACCCAGCTCAATGCCGGCCTGACCAAACTGCGCGTGGTTCGCCTGCAATACATGCTGACCAACGGCGACGAAACCGCCGCCCAGAGCGTGCAGACCACCCTCGACGCCTTCTCGGCCCAGCAGCAAGCCCTGCTGGCGAAGTTCAAGAGCCCGGAAAACCTCAAGCTACTGCGCGAGCAAGGCACCGTCATCGACGCCTACAAGACGTCCCTGGGCAAGATGCGCAACGCTTACCGCGCCGGCAACAGCGCCCGCGACGCCATGAGCGCCAACGCCGAAACCGCCAACACGCTGATCAATGACATCAACACCCGCGTGCAGCAAATGCCGCTGAGCGACCAGCGCTTCGAACAGTTCCAGGCCATCACCGCGGCCAAGGAAGCGTTCCTGCTGGCCCGCTACGAAGTGCGCGGCTACACCGCCAGTACCAACGCCGAAACCGAACAAAAAGCCGTCGGCCAACTGGACGCGGCCATCGCCAGCCTGAAACCGCTGAACGCGCATTTCGCCGATTCCCAGCAAGACGCCCTGCGTCAGCTGGAAACTGCGCTGGGCAACTATCGCAGTGCCTTGCAGGCCTACAAGAGCGCCAGCAATGACGCCGTGCAGGCGCGCAAGGAAATGACCGAGCAGGGCGCCGCCATCGTGTCCCAGAGCGATCAGCTGTATCAGATCCAGCTCGATCGCCGTGACGCCGAAAGCGCCCAGGCGCGCACCTTGCAACTGATCAGCACGCTGCTGGCCTTGCTGGTGGGCATCATTGCCGCCGTGGTCATCACCCGCCAGATCACCCGCCCATTGCGTGAAACCCTGGCGGTGGTCGATCGCATCGCCAGCGGTGACCTGTCGCAGAACGTGCTGGTCACCCGTCGTGACGAACTCGGCGTGTTGCAGCAAGGCATCGCGCGCATGGGCGTGACCCTGCGCGACTTGATCAGCGGTATCCGCGACGGCGTGACCCAGATCGCCAGCGCCGCCGAGGAGCTGTCAGCGGTGACCGAGCAGACCAGCGCCGGGGTCAACAGCCAGAAAATCGAGACCGATCAAGTTGCCACCGCCATGCACGAGATGACCGCCACCGTGCAGGAAGTCGCGCGCAATGCCGAAGAAGCTTCGCAAGCCGCTGCGGCGGCGGACGGCGAAGCCCGTGAAGGCGACAAGGTGGTCAACGAAGCCATCGCCCAGATCGAGCGTCTGGCCAGCGAAGTGGTGCGCTCCACCGAGGCCATGAGCGTGCTGCAACAGGAAAGCGACAAGATCGGCAGCGTCATGGACGTGATCAAGGCCGTGGCCGAACAGACCAACCTGCTGGCGCTCAACGCCGCCATCGAAGCGGCCCGCGCCGGTGAAGCCGGTCGTGGTTTTGCCGTGGTCGCCGACGAGGTCCGCGGCCTGGCCCAGCGCACGCAGAAATCCACCGAGGAAATCGAAGGCCTGGTGGCCGGCCTGCAGAACGGCACGCAACAAGTGTCCGCCGTGATGAACAACAGCCGCGTCCTCACCGACAGCAGCGTGGCGTTGACTCGCAAGGCCGGCGAGTCTCTGGAGAGCATCACCCGCACCGTGTCCAACATCCAGTCGATGAACCAGCAGATCGCCGCCGCAGCCGAACAGCAAAGCGCCGTGGCCGAAGAGATCAGCCGCAGCATCATCAACGTGCGCGATGTGTCCGAACAGACCGCGGCGGCGAGCGATGAAACCGCCAAGTCCAGCGTTGAGCTGGCGCGGCTGGGTGGTCAGTTGCAGCAGATGGTGAGCCACTTCCGCGTCTGACCTGTAGGAGCGAGCTTGCTCGCGATGGTGGCCAACGATAACGCGTGCATTCTGAATGATCGCGGCGCTGGCAAGTTTTTCGCGAGCGAGCTCGCTCCTACAGAGGGGGCTCAGCTTATCCAGGGATCTATCACTTCAACACCGCTGAACTCGAAATCTCGAACATTGCGGGTGGCTATGGCAGCCCCATGGCTTCGGCAAATGGCGGCAATTTGCGCATCTGCCATTGAAACCGCACGCCCATTGGCTTCAGCACCTGCTACCAGCGTTGCGTACTCGACAGCGGCATGAGCATCGAACGGCAAAATGCGTCCGGCAAAGTCCTCTTCGAACATTGCCATGGCATGGGCTTCAAGTTTTTGTTTGCGCTTGCCGGAAGGCAGGCGTGCGATGCCGTGGAGTATTTCCGCCACCGTTACCGCACTGACTGCCAGATCCATCGATGGCTGCGCATCAACCCAGGCAAGCACCCGGGCTTCAGGTTCGACTCGCATAAACTCTGAAAGAACGTTGGTATCGAGCACTATCATTCAGAAAAATCCACCGCCGTCGCTTTCTCTGAGCGTTCTGGCAGATCAAGCTCCACGCCTCCGAGAGCGCTGAACCTGTTGCGGATCCTGCTTCCAAGTCCACCGGCGCGATCAACAGTCGCCAAGGCCCGGCCCAGAATCAGGCGAGCCTCCTCTTCCATCGAATGTCCGTTATGAGCCGCCGTGATACGCAGCTGCTCCTTGAGCTTCTCATCAAGGTTTCTAATGGTGATGCTGGCCATGATGCCTCCTGCAATCAATGAAATCATTGATTGCAGGCTAGCACATCCTGGTAAACCAAACCCCGGCAATCTTCCCAATGGCCAATATCACCGCGTACCGCGCTGACGCAATGCCGACGGCATGAAGTACGCGTCTTCCGGCACCGGTTGGGCGAAGTCGACTGTGCCCTGCTCTTCGTTATCCAGGTTCTGCACGTAGTAACGACGCGCCTGCAAGTCATGGAAGACGTCCAGCGCGCTCCAGGTGGTGGGCAGGTCGTAGAAGTTTTTCAGGTAGGCCATCGACACCCGCCACAACTCCCCTCGTCCGTCGTATTGATCCACCAATGCAGCGCCCCAACTGTCCTCGTCGAGAAACAGCACGCGCTTGGAATAGATATGCCGCGCGCCCGGCTTGAGCGTGCCTTCGACCACCCAGACCCGGTGCAGCTCATAACGGGTGAATTGCGGGTTGAGGTGGCCCGGTGTGAGCAACTGCTCGTACTTCACCTCGGGGCTACCGACTTTGTAATTGTTATAGGGAATGTAGACCTCTTGCTTACCCTTGAGCTTCCAGTCGTAGCGGTCCGGCGAGCCGTTGAACAGGTCGGTATCGTCCGCCGTGCGCAGGCCGTCGGATGAGGCGATCGGGGTGTCATACGCAAGGTTCGGCGCCCGCCGCACACGGCGCTGACCGGCGTCGTAGACCCAGGCCTGACGCGGGTCCTTGAGTTGGTCCAGGGTCTCGTGAATCAGTGCCGCACCGCCCGCCAGCCGGGCCGGGCTCTTAACGAACGCCAGGTAGTAGAACAGGATGTTTTTCAGGTCGGCAAACTGCCCGCCCGGGCGGTAATAATTGAAGAGCCCTTCCTGTTGCGAGGTCACCAGCGCGAAGCTGCCGTTGCGTTGCACCGGTGCTTCGGAAGCACGACGGACCACATAGATGCCGCGATAACGGGTGATGTGGTTCCACAGCACCTCGACCCCGTCCTTGGGCACCGGGAACGGCACACCGCCATAGGCATCGGCAAATCCGGTGCCGCCATCGAGCAGCTTGGCCGAGGTCGCGTTTTTCAAGGTGTTGTCATACAGCCACTGCGGCGCCGAGCCCGAGCGGCGAGAGGGATAGACCGGCATCTGGAAGGTGTCGGGGTAGCTGTTGAACAGGGCGATCTGACCCGGGCTGAGGTGGGCCTTGTACTGATCGAGGTTGGCCTTGGTGATGGTGAACAGCGGCTTGTCCGCCGCATAGGGGTCCAGGTGATGCTGGCCAGGCTTGTAGCCCGCCGGCGCCTGGGTGATGCCGCCGGTCCATGCAGGAATGGTCCCGGCCGCATTGCCGGCACGTTCGGCGCCCAGCGGCGTCAGCGTGGTTTTCAATTGTTCGGCCAGCTGGGGCGTGATCGCGGCGAGTGCGCTGCCGGCGGTCAGGCTCAGGAACAGCGCCAGCGTGGTCTTGGTCAATCGTGAAGTGTGAAACATGATCGTTCTCCGAAATAAAAGCCGCAGGTCTGCAACACACAGCAGATCCCCTGTGGGAGCGGGCTTGCTCGCGAAGAGGGCGGCTCATCCAGCACAGATGTCGCCTGATACACCGCTTTCGCGAGCAAGCCCGCTCCCACAATGGGTTTGCGTGCAGCAATCAAAGGAAGTACTTGAGGTTGAAGCCGACGTTGTCGCGGTCACGCAGACCGTTGTTCTGTCCGCCGCCGTAGAACTCGGTGTATTGCAGCTCGGCCTCCAGCTTGTTCTGGTAGTTGGCCTTGATCCCCAATGTGTAGGCCTTGCGGCCTTCGATGGTGTTGCCCGCCTGATAGCTGTTGCCCTGGAAGTCGTCCTTGTAGACCACGTAGGGTGAAACGTTGACCCCGGCATACACGTCGTTCCAGGTACCGTTGAACATCACCGTGTAGCTGTAGGAGTCGCGATTGACCTGGTCGTCGCGGTCACCGCCAGACACATACGACGTGTTGCCGGTACCCGCGTAATAACGGGTGCTGCCGTCGTAGGCGGTGTATTGCAGGCTGCTGCCGCGCAGGTGCTCGGAGGCCAGTTCGAAGACGCCAAACATCGAATCGAACGACATCGTCGGACCGAAGTTGTAGATGCTGCCCAATGAGGTGTTGAACGCTTCGACGCGCTCGGCGTTGTTGATCTGGCTGTCGAGGGTGACCATCTGCCCCCCGACGTTGATGGCCTTGCCGGTCACCGCCGTGGCGGCACCGTTGGCCAAGTCGCCAATCAAGTCGTTGGTGGCCGCAATGCCGATGGGCAGGTTAGGCCGATAGGCCACTTCGCCGAACACCGATGCATCACCCAGCGTGGTGTTGAAGCTGAAGCCGTACATGCGGATGTCTTCGGCATAGCGTCGATGCGCCTGAATGTTGCCCATGACATCGGCAGTGGCCAGACCGTTGGCGAGTGCCCCTGCCTGACTGCCGGCAACGCTGGCCAGCATGTTGGTCAAGGCGTTCATGTCGATGCCCTTGTAACCGCCCAGGTCAGCAGCAACGGTCGGCTCCTTGGCGTGGTAATTGACCATATACAAGCCGAACTCGGTGCTGTTGAGTTCTTCAGCGATGTAGCGAAAGGCGAAACCGAACTGGCCATCGTTGCGTGCGTTGTCATCCTTGCCGATGGTCGCCACCTTGAGGGTGTTGCCGAAGGCCGGGGTCACACCATTGGCGTACAGGCCGGTGCTTTTCAGGGCCGGCGCCAGCAAAGGGTTGTTGCCCAGTGCGCTGTACAGGCCAATGACGTTGCCAAACCCCGGCACCGGCGTGTCGAGGGCCGTACCACTGAAGTTGTTGTAAGCGGTGTTGCCACCGTCGGCGAACAAATCGGTTTGTGAATAGAACGTACCGACCGGGTCGATGCGGGTTTCCTTCCAGTTGGTCTGGTAAAAGCTTTCCATGGTCAGGCTGTCGGTCAAGCCGACGTTGAAGCTGATTGCCTCCACCGGAATCAGCACTTCCTTGACCTCGGAACCCGGCAAACGGTATTTGGCCGCGTCCACCGGGTTGGTGGTATTGACCCCACCGCGATAGAAAATCCCCTCACCCCAGTTGAACACCTGGCGCCCGACACGCGCGGTGACCGGCATCTGTGCGACGTCCCAACTGCCATGCACGTAGGCGTCGAGCATTTCGATCCGGCTGCCGGCGATGTCGCGGGTCTGGCTGGTGAAGTGATCGTCCTGCGGGTAGCTCTGGCTCGGTTGCGACGGGTTGTTGTTGTCGTAGTAGTCGTTGCGCTTGTCCATCAGTTGCGTGTCATAGAACGCGGTGCCACGCACGAACAATCCGTAGTTCTGATAGTTGGCCTCAAGTTCCGAAGTGATCTTGTACACCTCGGAAACCAGCCCGGTATCAAAGTTGCGATCACCGTCGTTGGTGTTGATGTCGTCGTTGTTTTTGTCCCGACCCTGGACCCGCCACAAGCGGCCATAAGACAAGGTACTGTCGAACGAACCCGTGACTTGTTGGTCCAGCACACTGAATTCCACAGCGTGCGCGCTATCGACTGCGCACAGTTGCAGCAGCCCGGCCAGGCCGACACCGGGGAGCGCCATGCCAGACAGGCGCAATCGAGTGTTGATCATGTGTTCCTCCTTCCCTGTTTTTATTTTTTTGGTCATGAGCGAAAGCTATGGCGCCAATCCCGCACGGGCATAAATCCGGCTGTGGGCGCCGAAATGCCCCAGCAGCTTGAACAGTTGCTGGTTAAGTGCCGGGTGGTCGAAGTCTTCGCGCTGCAGCTGGTTACCGCTGCTGAAATCGCTGGTGATCGGCGCCGTCTCGAGCCACTGCCCGATGGCTTTGTCAAACACTGCGCTGTCGTCAACAGACTCGGCGCTCACCACGTCGCGCAGGTAGTCCACCGAGTACGGCGGGTAATGGGCGTCCTGGGCAGAATCGGCATAAGCGTCGAGCATTGGATGGGGCTGACGGGCGCGCAGCAAACGACGCAGCCAGGTCGACTGATACTTCTCCACTTCCATGTGCCGGGTGGCCACCCGTTCGATGGCCGCCTGCTTGTCGGCAGCGAAACCGGCCAGTGCCTTGCCCTCCAGCAGAAGAAGATTGGCGAGGTCGACACCAGGCAATGGCTTGGCGTGATAAGGCTGGGTCAGGTCCTGAATGTGGTGCAGGCCCCAGCCGAGAAAGCGATAGCCCCAGTAGGAATGGCCGGTGGCAAAGGCCAGTCGCGCCAACCCCATGTACTGGTAGGCGCGCCAGTCGGGCCAACTGCGTTGGAGGAATCCGGCAGCGGCGTACACCACCGCGCTCTCATGGAAGAAGCCCATATGGAACGGTGCCTGGGAGCTGTACTGAAACCGCGCGTCACCGAAGGGCTGCGGGCCGAAGCCGTACAGCACGCCCACCTCGCCTGGGTTGTCGCTGAACAGGTTGATGTCGTGGCCGTAATCCGGCTCATCGGCAGCGCTGGCCAACACGGCCAGAGGCGTGACTTGTTCGTTGTCGGTCACGCGGATGAAGCGCTGGCGATTCCACGGCGAGAGGGTTTGCTCGACCATGACCTGCTCGGCGCTCAGGTGTTCACGCTCGGGCAGATCCTTGCCGGGCAACGGCTGGATGACCATCGCCAGATGAATCTGTGGATTGATCCGCAGCGCGGTGAGGAAATCGTGGCGCAATTTATCCCCGGGTACTGCTGGCAATCGCAGGTTGTCGGGGCGCGGCGGGTATTGGGCGAAGTGTTCGCGGGCGAAGCGCTCCTGCTCGTCGAGCAACGCGCTCACGGCCTCGTATTGCTGTGAAAGAAACTGTTCCAGCGGTTCGACCTTGACCTGCGGTGCGTCGCGCAAGGCCGACAAATCCTGCAACGCCAGGTAGCTGCCCACCGTATGGTTGGACCAGCCCCAGGCCGTCGGGGCCGTTGCACAAAACAGCAACAGGAGGAATTTCAGCTTCATTGCCTGGTTCTTATTGGATGTGCCGTGGGGGTTGAGCCTAACAACCGACCCGGGGCCTGACACTGTCCGATCTCACCAGAAAAGTTCTCCGATAGCGCCACGCCTCGGCGCAAAAAACACCAAGGACCAATGTGGGAGCGGGCTTGCTCGCGAAGGCGGAGTGTCAGTCGCCATTGATTTAACTGACACGCCGCCTTCGCGAGCAAGCCCGCTCCCACAGGGGATCTGCTGTGTTCTTTCAGGCGGGGTAACCGGTAATTTTGCGGATGCTCTGGTACAGCGGCTTGAGCTGTCGATACATGCGCAGGTAGACCTCTTTGTACAGTCGCTCATAGATCTGCTGCGCCTCGGGTTGCGGCATGAATACCGCACCAACCCGCGTCATGGCGGCCATCGCCGTGGGGAAATCCGCGTGCAGCCCCAGCCCCACCGCGCAGCAAATGGCCGCGCCCAGGCCGGACGCTTCGTAGACATGCGGTCGCTCGGCCGGCAGGCCGAAAATGTTCGCCGTGAGTTGCATCGCGGCATCACTCTGCGAACCTCCGCCGGCGACGCGCAAGCGCGTGATGGAGACCTTCGAACGTTTCTCGATCTTCTCCATGCCCTGGCGCAATGCATACGCCAGCCCCTCGAGGATCGCCCGGTAGATGTGCGCGCGGGTATGCACGTCGCCGAAGCCGATCATCGCGCCCTTGGCTTCCACACCCGGCTCGCGAATGCCGGGCGACCAATAGGGTTGCAGCATCAACCCCATCGAGCCCGGCGGCACGGCATCGACCAGCGCATCGAAGAGCTGCTCGGGCTCCACGCCCTGGGCTTTGGCCTGCTGCATTTCCCGCAGGCCGAACTCGTTCTTGAACCAGCTGACCATCCAGTAGCCGCGATAAATCATCACCTCGCAGTTGAATTGATCCGGCACCGCGGACGGGTAAGGCGGAATCAACGGGACGATTTCCAGGTAGCGCGAGCGGGTGCTGGTGATCGTCGCCGTGGTGCCGTAGGAAAGGCACACGGTGCCTGCGTCGACCACGCCGGAACCCACGACCTCGCAGGCCTTGTCGGCACCCGCGGCGATCAGCGGCAACCCCTCGGGAATACCGGTGTGGCGGCTGGCCTCGGCGCTGATGTGGCCGAGGGTTTCGCCGGGCTTGTGCAGGCTCGGCAGTTGCTCGGGACGCACCGCCAGCGCTTGCCATTTCCAGTCGGCCGGCGCGGCCCATTTCAGGCGTTTGAAGTCGAACGGCAGGTAACCGACGCAACAGCCCACGGAATCAACAAAGCGCCCGCACAGGCGATGGGTGAGAAACCCCGAGAGCAGCAGAAACTTGTCGGTCGCCGCCCACACTTCAGGCTGATGGCGGGCAATCCAGTTGGCCTCGGCCTGGGCGCGAAAATAGTCCACCGTGGCTTTCGCGCCGACCAGTTTGAACAACCAGCCCCACGGCCCCTTGATACCGCCTTCGACTTCGGCCTGGCGTTGATCGAGCCACAGGATCGCCGGGCGCAGCGGCTTGCCCTGGGCATCGACGTTGATCACGGTGCCGCGCTGGGTGGTCAGGGATACGCCGGCAATCTGCGAGCGATCGATGCCGGTCTGCTGCCACAACTGCTGGCACGCCTCACCCAGCTTTGCCCAGTAATATTCCGGGTCCTGCTCGGCCCAGCCGGGTTGAGTCGAGTAATAGGCCTGCAATTCGACCTTGCCTTTGCCCAGCAGATTGCCCTGCAGGTCGAAGAGCAGCGCGCGCACGCTCTGGGTGCCATTGTCGATGGCCAACAGGTAACGCTTGTTCGGGTGGTTATCCATGGAGCTCTCTTCAATGGGCATCAATGCGCGGCATCCGGCAAACCATGATGGCGTTGCCACAACTCCAGGTAGCACTGCTGCTCGTGCTGCCAGCGCTCATCGTCCCAGCCCAGCCGTGGCTGGCAGAGTCGGCGAATGGCAGCGAAATAATCCTCGCCACCGCGCGGCAGCAACAAGCCCAGGCGGGTTCGGCGCAGCAGCAGGTCATCCAGTTGCAGGACCATTTCCGTATCGCAGGCAACGGCCAGTTCCGCCCACAAGGTGTCAGTGCCGCCGACAGTGTCGTGGCCCAGCTCGGCGATCAGTTGCGCCAGCCTCGGCAGGTCACGGCCATGCCGCCCGGCCAGGCGCCGCCAGCGGTTGGCGCTGAGTCCCGGTATCGCCAGCGGCGGCACGACGGCGAACACCGGCGCGGCGTCATCATCGAAGGGCCGCTCGAGCATGCTCGCGCAGGCCTTGAGCACTTCGATCGCCTGCGGGCGAAAGGTGGTCAGCTTGCCGCCAGCCAGGGTCACGCAACCAGGCTCCTGCCACAGCACGTGCTCACGGGTTTCATTCGACGGCTTGAGTTCACCCGCAGCGCTGCCCACCACCGGACGCACGCCCGACCAGGTCGACAGCACATCGGCGGCGACCACTTCAGCGCCGGGAAACTGTTGGCTGCAGGCCGCCAGCAGATAGTCGAGTTCCTCAGGGCTGATGCTCGCGCTCTGGTCCAGATCGCCGTGATGATCGAGGTCCGTGGTGCCGACCACCGTGGCGCCTTCCCAAGGGAACACGAACACCGGTCGACGGTCACGCTCGTGCAGGAAGGTGAAGGCTTGCGCCACGGGCAGGCGCCAGCCCGGCAACAACAAATGACTGCCACGCAACGGGCGCAACTGGCGCGGGGCATCGGGCAGGCGCAGGCGCTCGGCCCACGCACCGGTGGCGATGGCCAACACACCGCAACGCACTGTCAGTGATCCACCGCCCTCGCCGTCTTCGACCTGAACCGCGCAAACGCGGCCCTCTTCTCGCAGCAATTGCTGCACACGCACTCCGTTGAGCACCACGGCGCCGTCGGCCCGGGCCTCGCCCAATACGCGCATCACCAGGCGCGCATCATCGGTCAGCGCATCGACAAAACAGGTGCCGCCCAGCAGGTCATCTTCCTTCACCCCGGGCGCCAGATAACGCAGTTGTTGCGCGTCATGGAAGTGATGGCTGCGCCGCCCGGCCAAGGCGTCATAGACGGACAGCAAACCACCTAGCACCCGCGGTCCGGGAAAGCCGCCACGGTAATGCGGCATCATGAAGCTCATTGGCTCCACCAGCCCCGGCGCTTCGTCGAGCAGGCGCTGGCGTTCGCGGACCGAATCGCGGGTCAGGCGCCACTGGCCCTTGGCGATGTAACGCAAGCCGCCATGGACCATTTTCGAGGAGCGGCTGGAGGTGCCCCAGGCGAAATCGCGCTGCTCCAGCAGCAGGCAACGCCAACCACGGCGCGCTGCTTCGCGCAGGATACCGGCGCCGCTGATGCCGCCGCCGATGACGATCAGGTCCCAGGTTTCCTCCGCCAGCGTCGGCAGCACCTGCTGTCGCCACGCCGCGTTCCAGTCCAGGCTCATGGCCGTCACTCCTGCAACAACGTGCCGGGGTTCAGGCGCCCGGCCGGATCAAAATGCCGACTCAGTGCCTGCAGGGTGTCCATCGCCAGCGCGCCCTTCTCCCGTCGCAGATACGGCGCGTGGTCCTTGCCCACGCCATGCTGGTGACTGATGGTGCCGTGGTTGTCGACGATGGTCTGGCTGGCCGCCTGCTTGAGTGCCTGCCAGCGCGCCAGGGTGGCGGGGTAGTCCGCCGCCGGGCGAAACACATAGGTGGTGTAGATGCTCGATCCTTCGCCGTAGACATGGGACAGGTGGGTGAAGACATGCACGCGCTCGCCTTCGGCAGCCAAGGCGTCACGCAGGCTGTTTTCGACAAGCGTGAGCAGGTTATCGACGTTGCTCCAGTCAGTGGCCGTTTCCAGGGTGTCGACCACGTAACCGGCGTTCCACAGGTTTTCGCGCAGGTAGGGAAAGCGAAAACGGTTCTGCGCCCACTTCTTGCCGAGCAAGGTGCCGGTAAACACCCCGCCGAACGCCTTCAGGTGCTGCCGGGCCTGACGCAGGGACAGCGCATTTTGCCGACGATTGCCGGTCACGCCGAACGTCAGCAGGCATTTGCCCTCGCCGGCGCCGCGCAGGGCCAGGTACTTTTCCAGCCAGGCGATCTGCTGTGGATGACCGGCCAACGCCAGTTGGGTTTCGGTTTCCACCGCGTTGGACAAGCGCAGCATCGACAGCGGCACCCGCGCTTGGGTCAACTGGCGGATGGCGCGTAGCGCCTGCGGCCAATCGGGCAGAAAAACGCCGTAGAAACGTTCATCGGCGGGCAATTCACTGACCCTAACCTTGACCTCGGAAATGATCCCGAAACGGCCTTCACAGCCCAGCACCACTTCGCGCAGATCGGGACCGGCCGCCGAGGCTGGAAAGGTGGGAATTTCCAATGGGCCGGCAAAGGTTTCCAGTGTCCCGCCGGCGAACAATTGCTCGATTCGCCCATAGCGCAGCGACTGCTGGCCACTGGAACGACTGGCGACCCAACCACCCAGTGTCGACAGCTCCCAGGACTGCGGAAAATGCCCCAGGGTGTACCCACGGGCGCGCAACTGACTTTCCACCTGCGGTCCACTGGCGCCGGGGCCAAAGGTGGCCAGCAGGCTCTCTTCGTCGAGCTCCAGCAGGCGATTCATGCGAGCCAGGGAAACCGTCACCACCGGCCGCGCAGAATTCGGCGGGTTGATGTGGCCGGCCACCGAGGTGCCGCCACCATAAGGAATCAGGCACAGGTCCTGCTCATGAGCGAGCGCCAGCAACTGGCGAATCTGTTCAGCGCTCTCGGGAAAGGCCACGGCATCGGGATAATTACCCAGCGCGCCTTCACGCAACGCCAGCCAGTCCGGCAGGCTCTGCCCTCGGGCATGCAGCAAGCGATCATGGGCATCCAGGCTGTACAAGAGGTGTTGCTGCAACCGCGATACGGGCACGCGGGCCAATGCCGTCTCAAGCGTCGCATCGGGCAGCGCTCGACCGTCACCCACTCGTTGCGCGAGAAAGCTCGCGCCCTGGGCCGGCAGTTCGACCACCGTGGTTGCATCTCCCCAGCCGTTCCAGCGTCGCATGCGTGTGTCCTTTTGCGGTTCTGATCAGTGATATTTCAGGCCCCCATACTAGTCAGCCGCCCGAAAGTGTCACGGTCGCATCCGGCCAGTTCGAGTAGCCAATTGAGTCAAACGTCGCGCAAGCGTCAGCCATTTACTTTAGCCGTGGTTTCAAATTACCTTTCAGGGCATTCATCCGCGCACGCGGGCCTTGATCAAAGGAAACGATCATGCAATCCCTGGGCTTCACTTCAGTTCCGCCGCTGCTCAAATACCTGCGCCATGCCGAACAACTGGGCATGGCCATCGAGCCTGCGTTGGCGGCTGCCGGGTTGCAGGCACAGCAGTTGAGTGACAACAGCCTGCGGTTGCCGGGTGAGGCCCATGAACGGCTGCTCGATTATTTCTGCGAACACTCGGGCGATGCGCTATTTGGTCTCAACGCCGCGCGTTTTGTGTTGCCCAACTCCTGGAGCGTGCTCGGCTACATCACCATGAACTGCGCGACACTGGGCGATGCGATGAGTCGCATCATGCCGTTCGAGAAGCTGGTGGGCGACATGGGCGTCAGCCGCGCCGAGGTGCAAGGCAGCGAGGTGCACCTGATCTGGACCTGCCGCCATCAACGCCCGCGAATTCGCCGGCACCTGGTGGAAAACGTGCTCGGCTCCTGGCTGCAATACGCGCGCTGGATCGCCGACACGCAACTGTCGCCGGCCGCCGTCTGGCTGGAACATGCACGTCTGACCGACACGACGCTGGCAGAGTACGAGCAGTTCTTCGACTGCCCGGTGCTGTTCGACCAGCCTTACTCGGCGCTGATTGTGCCGTTGCCGTATTTGCAGTTGCCCTTGCGCCAGGCCGATGCGCAATTGCTGCGCACCCTGGAAGAACATGCCCTGGGATTGATGGCGACACTGGAGGACGCGTCGCTGCAGCAGCGGGTCAAAAACATCCTGCGCCAGTTGCTCAAGGAAGGCCTGCCACGCAAGGAGCAGGTGGCCGAGCAGCTCGCGGTGTCAGTGCGCACCCTGCAACGCCAGTTGCATCAGGCCGGTACGTCGTACCAGCAGATCCTCGATGACCTGCGCCAGGAGCTGGCCGAGCATTACCTGCTCAACAGCACCCTGCCGATTCAGGACATCGCCCAGTACCT
Source organism: Pseudomonas sp. P5_109 (assembly GCF_034009455.1). Lineage (NCBI taxonomy): Bacteria > Pseudomonadati > Pseudomonadota > Gammaproteobacteria > Pseudomonadales > Pseudomonadaceae > Pseudomonas > Pseudomonas sp. P5_109. Next base: position 813,524 of record NZ_CP125380.1, on the reverse strand, counting down.
GGGTTTCACCGAACCCCGCTCGTTTCACCGCACCTTCAAAAGCCGGCGCGGGATGCCGCCCGGCGAGTTTCGCCAGACCCACCGGGTGCCGAACGAAGGCTGAAGGCTTAAGCCTGAGGGGCTGAAGGCTCAGAGGCTGATCGCGTTGGTGAACACCAACCGATTGCCGAAAGGATCGGCGATGGTCAGGTCCTGGCTGCCCCACGGCATGACCTGGATCTGCGGATGGGAAAAGCCGTATTCCGTGGCCAACAGTTGCTGTTGGAACTGCTCAAGCTCCTCGGTCTCGATCCGCAGTGCAGAACCCGGTGCGCTGTCGTCATGGTGTTCGGACAAGTGCAGCACGCATTCGCCACGGGAGATTTGCAGGTACAGCGGGGAACTCGCTGCAAATCGATGTTGCCAGTCGATCTTGAACCCCAGGAAATCGACGTAAAACTCCACGGCCTTGGCTTCGTCGAAAATGCGCAGGACCGGAGTGGTTTTGCCGAAGCTCATCGAGTTGCTCCCAGACGGTGAAAGACCTGTAGGAGCGAGCTTGCTCGCGATGGAGTCAAAGGCACCGCGTTTAGCCAGTCAAAACGCGTTATCGTTAACGACCATCGCGAGCAAGCTCGCTCCTACACAATACGTAACCGACCAGCAAGGGAAGTCGGTCTTGATATCAGTCCTTCGGCGCGGAAATGGCGTTCTTTAGTCTCAAAGTGCCACTACTGTGACGCAGTCCTCGAAACTCACTGAAAACCCGTGCGCAAATCCCCTTCCCGAGCCAGGAACCGCCCTTCCCTGCGCCCATTGGCCTGGCCATCGCGGTAGCTCAACACACCGTTGACCCAGACGCCCTCGATGCCTTGCGCCGCCCGTTGCGGATCGTTGAAATCGGCGACATCGCGGACAGTCGCCGGATCGAACAACACCAGGTCGGCCCAATGACCTTCGCGGATTTCACCGCGCGCCTTCAAACCGAAGCGTGCCGCCGACAGCCCGGTCATTTTGTGCACCGCCGTGTGCAGCGGGAACAGTCCTACGTCACGGCTGAAATGTCCGAGTACGCGAGGGAATGCACCCCACAAGCGTGGGTGCGGAAACGGGTCTTCCGGCAAGCCGTCGGAGCCGACCATCGACAGCGGGTGCGCAAGGATTCTGCGCACATCCGCCTCATCCATGCCGTAGTACACCGCGCCGGCCGGTTGCAGCTGGCGAGCAGCATCCAACAGCGACACATTCCATTCGGCGGCGATGTCCATCAGGTCGCGGCCGCCCATTTCCGGATGCGGGGTCGACCAGGTGATGGTGATGCGATGGGCATCGGTCACCTGATTGAGGTCCAGGGTCGAGGAGCTCGCCGCATACGGATAACAATCGCAACCCACCGGGTGGGTCTTCGCCGCCTCTTCGAGGGACGCCAGCAGCTGCGGACTACGCCCCCAGTTACCGGCACCGGCACATTTGAGGTGGGAAATGATCACCGGGCTTTGCGCATGTCGACCGATCTGGAACGCCTCGTCCATGGCCTCCAGCACCGGTTCGAACTCGCTGCGCAAGTGAGTGGTGTAGACCGCGCCGAATGCCGTCAGCTCTTCGGTCAGTTGCATCACTTCATCGGTCGATGCCGAGAAGGCGCTGGCATAGGCAAGACCCGTGGACAGACCCAACGCGCCGGCCTCGAGGCTCTCGCGCAATTGCTCGCGCATCGCGCTGATTTCATCGGCGCTGGCGGTGCGAAACAGGTCGTCCAGATGATTGCTGCGCAACGCCGTATGGCCGACCAACGCGGCAACGTTCAGCGTGGTGTTTGCCGCTTCGACCGCGGCGCGGTAGGCGCCGAAGGTCGGGTAAACGAACGCAGCGGCCGTGCCCAGCAGGTTCATCGGGTCCGGCGGATCACCACGCAAACTCACCGGCGAGGCACTGATCCCGCAGTTGCCGACGATCACCGTGGTCACGCCCTGGCTGAGCTTGGGCAGCATCTGCGGCTGGCGGATCACCACGGTGTCGTCATGGGTGTGCACGTCGATGAAACCCGGCGCGAGCACCTGGCCCTGCGCGTCGATTTCTTCGCTGGCATGGGCATCGCGCAAGTCGCCGATGCGCTCGATGCGTCCGTTGAGAATGGCCACGTCGGCGGGGTAACCGGGGCTGTTACTGCCGTCGATGATCAGGGCGTTGCGAATCAGCGTGTCGTACTGCATGTCAGTCTCCCAGCGGCAAGTGGTCGTCGCCGCCGCGGTATTCGTCGAGGGCGAGCTTGATCCGCCGCAGACGTTCTTGATTGTCTTCAGGATTGGCCAGCGCCAGCTCGGTGGCGAGCACATCGATGGCCAGCAGCATGCCGTAGCGCGCTGCCGTGGGTTTGTAGATGAACGAGGTTTCGGCGCTTTGCAGGGGCAGGACGATGTCGGCCAACTGCGCCAGCGGTGAATCCGCCCGGGTGATGGCCAGGATGCGCGCGCCGTAGTTGCGCGCCAGCTCCACCGTTTCAACCAGCTCCGGGGTGATCCCGGTGAGCGAACAGACAATCACCACCTGTTCAGCGCTGAGGCTGGCGGCGGTGACGCGCATCATCACCGCATCGTGGCACACCGCAATCGGATAGCCGAGGCGCACCAGGCGCACTTGCAGTTCATCGCTGCACAGGGTCGAGCAGCCGCCCATGCCGAACGCGTGAATCATCCGCGCCTTGCCCAGCAATTTCACCGCGTCGGCGAAACGCGACTCGTCGAACGCCGCCAGGTGCTGGCGCAAGGTCGTCTCGATATCGCCGACGATCTGCCCGTAGAACGCCGACTGCTCGGGCGTGCCCGCCGGGTCGAGAAAGCGGCTGCCGACGCCGCTGGCCTGGGCCAGTTGCAAGCGCAGGTCACGCAGGTCCTTGCAGCCGACCGTACGGGCGAAACGCGACAACGTGGCGCTGCTGACCTCCGCCCGCAACGCCAGCTCATCGAGGCTGGCCGAGGCGGCAAATCCGACGTCGTCGAGCATCAGGCGGGCGATGCGCCCTTCACCGGCGCTGAAGGAATCCTGACGGGCGCGGATCTGGTAGAGGATGTCCATGCAGTGGCTCCGGTTAAATCAGGTAAGAAAGGCCAACGGTCAGGCCGAAGGCGACGACCGAGATCAACGTCTCGAGCACGGTCCAGGTCTTGAAGGTTTGGGCAACGGTCATGTTGAAGTATTCCTTGATCAACCAGAAACCGCCGTCGTTAACGTGGGAAAAGATAACCGACCCCGCGCCCGTCGCCAGCACCAACAGTTCCGGATGGGGATAACCCAGACCAATGGCCACGGGGGCGACCACACCTGAAGCGGTGGTCATGGCCACAGTGGCAGAACCGGTGGCGATGCGCATCAGCGCGGCAAACAGCCAGCCCATCAACAGCGGCGACAGATGAAACTCGTGGGCCAGGCCGACGATCTGGTCGGTGACGCCGGCGTCCACCAGAATCCGGTTCAGGCCACCACCGGCACCCACCAGCAGGGTGATGCTCGCGGTCGGCGCCAGGCATTCGTTGGTGAACTTGAGGATCGATTCGCGGTTGAAACCCTGGGCCAGGCCGAGGGTCCAGAAGCTCAGCAAGGTGGCCAGCAACAGCGCGATCACCGAGTTGCCGATGAACAACAAAAACTGGTTGAAACCTGTACCCGGCGTGGAAATCAGATTGGCCCAGCCGCCGATCAGCATCAACACCACCGGCAACAGAATGGTCGCCATGGTGATGCCGAACCCCGGCAGGCTGTCGCGCGGTTCGCGCTCCAGGAATTGGCGTTCCAGCGGGTTTTCTGCTGGCAATTGAATGCGCGGAACAATGAATTTGGCGTACAGGGGACCGGCGATGATCGCGGTCGGAATGCCGATCGCAATCGCATAGAGCAAGGTCTGCCCCACCGACGCCTGATACACCTGCACCGCGAGCATTGCCGCCGGGTGCGGCGGCACCAGCGCATGCACCACCGAGAGCCCGGCGACCATCGGCAAGCCGACCATCAGGATCGATACGCCCACGCGCCGCGCCACCGTAAAGGCAATCGGCACCAGCAAGACGAAACCGACTTCGAAGAACAGCGGCAGCCCCACCAGGAACGCGATGCAGACCATCGCCCAATGCGCGTTCTTCTCGCCAAAACGGTCGATCAAGGTCCGCGCCACCTGCTCGGCGCCGCCGGATTCGGCCATCATCTTGCCGAGCATCGTACCCAGCGCCACCACCAGCGCGATGTGCCCCAGCGTCTTGCCGACACCCGCCTCGTACGCCCCCACCACACCCGACGGCGGCATCCCCGCCACCAGCGCCAGGCCGATGGAAATCAGGGTGATGACAATGAACGGGTTGAGCCGGTAACGGGCGATCAGAACGATCAGTGCAATGATGGCGATGGCGGCATACACCAGCAGCCAATAGCCGAAGGACAGGGTCATGCGGTACTCCTCGAGAGGGTCACGTCGAAATATTTGTGAAACTCTTAAAACATTTCGAGGCGTTATTTTCAAACGAGGTGAAAATAATTTTCGTACAGAGGTAAGACATGTCGCACAGAGGTATGCCGTGTCGCAAATTATGAAAGTCGGCCGTGTGAATTTTCATCGCCGACTGTCAGATCGTTCCCCTATCAGCGTGGGAACGATCGAACGGCTGACTTCAGTCGTGCTGCATCCGCGCGCGCTTGAGCAGTTTCTTGCAACGCTCGGACAAATGCAGCACCCGCAGGTGCTTGCCGGCCCTGGCGTAGCGCTCGCGCAAGGTGCCCAGCGCGGCGATGGCCGAATAGTCGACAAAACTCAAGTGACGGCAATCCAGGGTCACTTGCGCCGGGTCGTTGGCCGGATCGAATTGATTGAGAAAGGGTGTGGTCGAGGCGAAGAACAGCGTGCCATGCACCCGGTACAGCTTGCTGCCGTCGTTCTCCAGATGACTGTCGGCATACAGCTGTCGGGCCTGCTGCCAGGCGAAATTGAGTGCCGCGATGATGATGCCGCAGAGCACCGCGGTGGCCAGGTCGGTGAACACAGTAATCACCGTCACTGCGATGATCACCAGCACGTCGTTCACTGGCACTTTGTTCAGTACCCGCAACGAAGCCCAGGCGAAGGTCTGCTGCGACACCACGAACATCACCCCAACCAACGCGGCCAAGGGAATGCGCTCGATCAGCGGCGACAGGAACAGGATGAACAGCAGGATCGACACCCCGGCCACCACCCCGGACAAGCGCCCGCGACCGCCGGAACTGAGGTTGATCACGGTCTGGCCGATCATGGCGCAACCGCCCATGCCGCCGAACGCACCGGACACCAGATTCGCCGCCCCCAGCGCCACGCACTCGCGATCCGGGAAGCCACGGCTTTCGGTGATTTCGTCGGTGAGGTTCAGGGTCAACAGGGTTTCCAGCAAGCCGACCAGCGCCATCAGGATCGCGTAAGGCGCGATGATGCGCAGGGTCTCCAGATTCCACGCAATGTCCGGCAGCGCCAGGGTCGGCAAGCCACCGGCAATGTGCGCCATGTCGCCCAGGGTGCGGGTCGGCAGGCCGAGCAGATACACCGCCAGGCCCACGCCGAGGATCGCCACCAGCGCCGGCGGCACCGTACGGGTCAGGCGCGGCAGCACGTAGACAACCGCCATGGTCACCGCGACCAGGCCCAGCATCATGTACAGCGGCGTACCGCTCAACCAGGTCTCACCGCTCTTGAAGTGCTCCAGTTGCGCCAGGGCAATGATAATCGCCAGGCCGTTGACGAAACCGAGCATCACCGGGTGCGGCACCATGCGCACCAGCTTGCCGAGCTTGAGCAGCCCGAACGCCATCATGATCAGCCCGCCCAGCAACACCGTGGCCAGCAAGTACTGCACGCCGTGTTGCACCACCAGCGCGACGATCACCACGGCCATCGAGCCGGCCGCGCCGGAGACCATGCCCGGCCGCCCGCCGAACAGTGCGGTCAGGGTGCAGATGATGAACGCACCGTAGAGCCCCATCAGCGGGTTGAGATGGGCCACCAGCGCGAACGCGATGCACTCGGGCAACAGGGCGAAGGAAGTGGTAAGTCCGGCCAGGACATCGGCGCGTAGACGTTTTGCTTTCATGGGGGGGACCGCACACAGGGAAAAACGAAAAAGAGTGTGCGGATGTTACGGAATCGAGGGCCGAGCGGCCATCATCTGTGTCATCGAAAAAGTCTTCGCGAGCAAGCCCGCTCCCACATTCGATCGCATTCCTTCTGACGGAGCGCGATCAATTGTGGGAGCGGGCTTGCTCGCGAAGAACGATGACGCGATCTATAGCGAACTCACACCATCTCCTCGCGAATCCACTCCACCACCGACGTGCGCTTCGGCACCCAACCCAGCAACTCCCGCGCATGCTTGCCACGAACCCGACTGTTGGAGCCCAAACCATAGTTGGCCATCTCATAACCCCACTCGGCTTCGGCGTCCTTGAGCGGCCAGTCCTGCGGCTCGCCCAGGTTCAGCGCCTTTGCCATGGCAGTGGTCATGTCGATGAACGACGCTTCTCCGCTTTCAACGAAGTAGAAGGTGCCAGGTACGTTTTCAGTCAGCGCCAGCAGGTACAGAGAAACCACGTCTTCGATGTGCACATTGGACCAGATGTTCCGCCCCGTGCCGACATGGCGCACCACGCCACTTTTACGTGCCTGTTTGAGCAGGCGCGGCAGCTGCACGCTGTCGCGATGCACACCCAGGCTGTGGCCGTAGATCAAGGTGTTGCAGATCACCGCCGAGTTCACCCCATCCATGGCCGCCGCCAGGATCAGAGTATCGATGGCCACGCGCGCAGCTTTGTCCACGGTCGGCTCTGGCAGGTTGTCTTCGAAGTAGATGACATCACTGGATTTGCCGCCCGAGGCATCGCCGACGATGCTCGAACCGCTGGTGTGCAGGAATACTTTGCCAGAACCGCGCAAGGCATCGAGCAAGGCCTCCACCGCACCACGATGATCGCTGCTGGCCGCGTTGATCACAGCGTCCGCGGCCAGCGCCTGATCGGCTAACAGGGCAGAGTCGTCGAGGGTGCCGATCACCGGGGCGATGCCCAGCGCACGCAGTTCATCCGCTTGTTCGGCGCTGCGCACCAGGCCGGTGACGTTGTGGCCGGCCTGGACCAGTCCCGTGGCGATGGAGCCGCCGATAAAACCGGCAGCGCCGGTAACGAATACGTTCATGGAGAAACTCCCTGCGTGGATAAGTGATGCAAGGAGTATCAAGGAGCGATCACTGCCGAAAAATGCCCTCTGACCCAATTCACTTTTGCGCAGGAATCACGAATCAGCCCTTGAAATCTGCGCTCGCATAACCCGCCAACTTGCCCTGGATAAAGTCCAGGAAGCATTGAATCCGCAGGGCCAGTTGCGAGTTGCGGTAGTACACCGCGTTGATCGGCTGGCGGTAGCCGCTGTTGAATTCACCCAGCAACACTTTCAAGCGCCCGGCACGAATGTCTTCGATGGTCATGAAGTGTGACAGGCTGGCGATGCCCTGGCCGTCCAGAGCTAGATGGCGGATGGTCTCGCCGCTGGAGGCGCTGATCGACGCCTGGATCGGCCAGCGATCGCCATGCACATAACGCAGCGGCCATTGGTTGAGGCCTTCGTTCTGGGTGAAGCCCAGCAGCGTATGGTCGGCCAGATCGGCCACGGCTTGCGGGGTGCCGTGTTTTTCCAGGTACGCCGGGCTGGCGACGATGTGCAACGGGCTGCAACCCAGGGAGCGGGCATGCAACGTCGAGTCAGTCAGGGTGCCGATACGGATGGCGATGTCGGTGCTCTGCTCAAGCAGATCGATGATCAGATCATTGCTGTTGAGTTCAAGCTGGATGTCCGGGTAGAGCCTGCGGAACTCATCGATGTAGGGCACGATGGCGTGCAGCATGAACGGCGATGCCGCGTTGATCCGCAGACGCCCGGACGGCGTTTGCTGGCGCGAAGACAGGCGCTCTTCGAGCTCATCCATCTGATCGAGAATGCGCTTGGCGTGCTCGAAGAAATACTTGCCCTCTTCGGTCAGGTCCATGCGCCGTGTGGTGCGATTGATCAAGGTGGTGTCGAGCTTGGCCTCCAGCCGCGACAGCGTACGACTGACCGCCGAGGGCGTTTGCCCGACCTGCTCGGCCGCCGCAGAAATCGACCCGCATTCAATCACGCAGACGAAAATCTGCAATTCATCGGATCTGGCTTTCATCGATAGTCCTGCGTCGTTCTATTGTGCAGAGGAAGTCCATTGTGGCGAGGGGGCTTGCCCCCGTTCGGCGGCGAAGCCGTCGTAAAATCGACATACGCGGTGTATCTGAACCTCCGCGCGCACCGGTTATGGGTCCGCTTCGCGCACCAACGGGGGCAAGCCCCCTCGCCACAGGAACTGTGCCTGACTCAAACAATCGATAGTAGCCCGAAACAGTTACGACGACAGGCCAAACACCTCACTCAAATGCCGCTCATAACGCGCCACATCGCCTTCGATGTCCGGACGCTTCATCACGTCCACGCAGAGGAACGTCGGCAAACCGGTCATGCCCAGGAACTCGTTGGCCTTGTGGAACGGGAAGTACACGGCGTCCACGCCTTTGGCTTCGAAGAAGTCGGTCGGGTCGTCGAAGGCTTGCTGCGGGGCGTTCCAGGTCAGCGACAGCATGTACTGCTTGCCGTGGATCAGGCCACCGCTGCCGTACTTCTGCGAGGCGTCGGAGCGAGTGCGGCCGTCGCTGGCATAGAGGCTGCCATGGCCTTCGGTGAAGACTTCGTCGATGTACTTCTTCACGGTCCACGGTGCGCCCATCCACCAACCGGGCATCTGGTAGATGATCACGTCGGCCCAGAGGAACTTGGCCACTTCTTCGGCAACGTCGTAGCCCTCATCGATGAAGGTGGTTTTCACATCCATGCCGCCACGATCCAGCACGCTCAACGCGGCTTCATGCAGAGTAGTGTTGTAGCGACCGTCGGAGTGTGCAAATTTTTTGCCGCCATTGAGCAACAGGACTTTTTTCATGGGAGATCTCGGGAAGGGTCGGGAATTCAATGGCGGCAGAGTACCGATCGGCCTCGCGCGGAATAAGCCTCGGTTTGGCAAAATTCATTTGACCTACAAGCACGAATCAACAGGCGATTGTTGCCTTAGACTGGCGCCAGTTCTGACTTGAGGAGAGATGTAGATGAGTGAAATCCAGGGCTTCATCCTGCACGCCAAGACCCGTCCGGAAAAATCCGACGCCTTCGAAGCATTTTTCAGCGGCTACGTGGAGGCGAGCCGAGCCGAACCCGGTTGCATCGAATACCACATGTTGCGCGACAAACAGGACCCGAGCCTGTTCATCTTCTACGAGATCTGGCAATCCCAGGCCCACCTCGACGTGCACTCGAACCTGCCACACATGAAGCAGTTCCTCGAGCAGCGTGATGAGTACCTGGAGCGGGATTTCGAGATCCGCGCCATCGACATGATCAGCCGGTCGTCCGCTAGCCGCTGATCAGCAAGTGGCCGCCGAGCAACCCCATGCCAACGAAGAACACGCGCTTGAACCACAGCGCGCTGATCCGTTGGCGCAGCGTTTGCCCCAGCCACATGCCGAGCATGGCCGGGATCAGCGCCAGCAGCGATGCGCTCAACTCGCCCCCACCGAGAGCGCCGCGCCATAACAAGCCACCGGCCAGGGCCAGGGTCGAAACGGTGAACGACAGGCCCAGTGCCTGCACCAGTTCGTCCTTGCTCAAGCCCAGCGCTTGCAGGTACGGCACCGCCGGAATCACAAACACGCCGGTGGCCGAAGTGATGACGCCGGTCAGCAGGCCACACAGCGGACCGAACCAGCGTTCGCGGCGCCGCCCCACGCGCAGGGTCGGCAGGAACAAACCGCTCAGCGCATAGAGCAACAACGCCGCCCCCAACCCTCGCACCACCCAATGGCCACCGCTCATGCCGATCCACAGCGTGCCTGCCCCGGTGCCCATGAAGATCGCCAGCAACATCGGCCACAACCGTTTGACCAGCCCCGACAGATGCCCGCCGAATGCCAGTTGCCAAACGTTGGTCAGGGTCGCCGGAATGATCAGCAGCGCCGCAGCCTGCGACGGCGCCATAGCCAGACCGAGCAGGCCCATGGCGACCGTGGGCAGGCCGAGACCGATCACGCCCTTGATCATGCCGGCCAGCATGAAGGTGCCGATCACCAACAGTGACAGGGCCAGGCCGAGATTCTGGTAAAACGCCGAGAGTGTATTCATGGGGCTATGGTGAGCCCGCCAGGGTTGATTGAAAATCTGCCATATACTGAGGTTGCCTCTTGCTTTGGTAGAGGCTGAGTATTTCGCTGCAGCGACTGGCGCCTTCGCGAGCAAGCCCGCTCCCACAGGGGATTTGTGAACAACACATAACCATTGTGGGAGCGGGCTTGCTCGCGAAGGCACCCGCCCAGACAGCAAAAAACCCCGGGAATGACCATGCACTTCGACCTGACCGACCTGCGCCTGTACCTGAACATTCTCGACGCCGGCAACATCACCGCCGGCGCCGCACGCAGTCATTTGTCCCTCGCGGCGGCCAGTGCGCGAATTCGCGCCATGGAGGCGTCGCTGGGCGTCGAGTTTCTCCAGCGCAATCGCCGCGGAGTCAGCCCGACACCAGCCGGCAATGCCCTGGCCCGCCACGCCCGGGTTCTGCTGCAACAGGCCGAACGCCTGCAACAGGAACTGGCCGAATATGCCAAGGGCGTCAAAGGCCAGGTGCGGCTGCTGTGCAATACCACGGCGATCACCGAGTACCTGCCGGAGTTGCTCGCAGACTTCCTGCACAGCCAGCCCAACCTCGACATCGACCTGCAGGAACTGCCCAGCACCCGCATCACCCACGCCTTGCGCCAGGGCGCGGCGGACCTCGGCATCGTTTCCGACGCGGTGGACACCGATGACTTGCAGACCCACCCATTCCGCGATGATCCGCTGGTGCTGATCATGCCCCGCGAACATCCCCTGGCACAGGCGACCTCGGTGAGCTTCACCGACACGCTGCAGCACGACTACGTCGGCCTGAATGCCAACAGCGCATTGGCGGTTTATCTCGAAGAACAGGCGCTGCACGCCGGCCTGCGCATGCAGATTCGCATCCGCGCCGACGGCTTCGATGGCGTGATGCGCATGGTCGCCCGTGGGGCGGGACTGGCAATCGTACCGCTGGCCGCAGTCGAACGCGGATCAGCTGCATTGTCCTTCAAGAGCTTCGCCCTGCAAGAACCCTGGGGCCAGCGCAAACTGTTGCTCTGCGCACGGGACTTCGCCGCACTACCCAGCTATGCCAAGGCCCTGCTGCATGCCTTGACTCTCCCCTGAGGGGCAGACTTTATCCTTGAGGTTTGATCCTCAAGGACCGCGATGATGGGCAAACGAATACTGGTGATCCTCGGGCATCCGTCCAGCAACAGCTTCTGCGCCGCCCTTGCCGAGCGCTACACACAGTCGGCAATGCGCGCCGGGCATGAGGTGCGGCAGTTGTTTCTCGGCAGCATGGATTTTGATCCAGTGCTGCGCGAAGGCTATCAGCAGGTCCAGCCACTGGAAGCCGACTTGCTTAGCGCCCAGGCCGATATCCTCTGGGCCGAACAGCTGGCACTGGTTTATCCGATCTGGTGGGGTGGCGTACCGGCCTTGCTCAAGGGCTTTTTCGACCGGGTGTTCCTGCCCGGTTTTGCCTTCAAGTATCGCCAGGGCAAAGCCTTCCCCGACAAACTCCTGCGCGGCCGAACCGCCCACCTGCTGGTGACCATGGACACGCCGCCCTGGTACTACCGCTGGATCTACCGCATGCCCGGTCTGCACCAGGTCCGTAAAACCACGCTGGAATTCTGTGGCATCCAGCCAACCCGAACCCTCACCTTCGGCCCCATTCTCGGTGCCAGCGCAGACCGACATGCGGCCTGGTTGCGGCAAGCCGAAGCTATCGCCAGCACTTGAGTCGGTCGATAATGCAGCGAGCTTTATCCTCGGAGAAAAGGACCTTCCCATGTACATCGGTCAAGCCGCGCAACGTTCCGGAACCACTGTCAAAAGCATCCGTCACTACGAGTCGATTGGCCTGCTGCCTGCCGCTCGACGTCAGGGCAAGTACCGCATCTATGACCAGCACAGCATTGACCTGCTGATTTTCATCAAATGTGCGCAGCAGCTGGGTTTCAGGCTCAAGGAATTGCACTCAGTCTTCGCCGGACATCAGGGCCCGCAGTTGCCATGGGAACGGGCACATCAGGTCATCGCCAGCAAAAAACAGGAAATCGGCGATCGAATAGCGGCGCTGTCGCAACAGCACTCGCAATTGGTCGAGTTCGAGAACAGCCTCGAACAATCCAGGCTCGACTGCCCACTGAGCAATCCTTGAGGGCCGTGCGTTTCTGGACAGCTCAGTGTCGAGCACAGACAACTGACCCACGGACAGGCGCTATAGGGTGCGACTTCAGTTCTTGAGCCCACTGCCCGGAGTCATCATGACCGCACCGATTACCGTTCTGCGCGACACCCACCCGCTGCCTGTACTCGACGCCTGCAAATGGGAAAAACTCGAAGGCGACCCGCACACCGTCAACCTCAACGCCTACACCAGCGAAGACGGCAGCAAGATCATGGGCACCTGGATCTGCACGCCGGGCAAGTGGTACGTGGAATACGTGAAGTGGGAGTACTGCCATTTCCAGGAAGGCTACTGCGTCATCACCCCGGAAGGCATGGCACCGATCCACCTGCGTGCCGGTGACATTTTTGTCGTTGAGCCGGGGATGAAAGGCACCTGGGAAGTGGTGGAAACCGTGCGCAAATATTTTGTGTTTGCCTGATACAAAAAAACCGGGGGATCACCCGACGTGATCTCCCGGTAAATATCTTTGGGTACATACAGTCCCCTGTGGGAGCGAGCTTGTGTGGTGAGGGGGCTTGCCCCCGTTCGGCTGCGAAGCAGTCGTATCATCAGCAACCGCGATTCACCTGAAACACCGCACTGAGCGGACCAACGGGGGCAAGCCCCCTCGCCACAACAGCCCTCACCACCTTCAATGAATCGCTTTACTGCGGCTTGCGATAGCCATTGATGATCGCCGAGAAGTCCTGCCCACCCTCCCCACGCAAACTCATCGCCTGATACAACTGCTGGGCCACCGCGCCGAGTACCACCGGCTGGTGCGCCTGACGCGCTGCTTCAGTGGCCAGCCCCAGATCCTTGAGCATCAGTTCGGCACCGAAACCACCGGTGTAGCCGCGCGACGCGGGCGCCGTTTCAACGATGCCCGGCCACGGGTTGTACATCTCCGAACTCCAGCAACGCCCGGTGGAGCTGTTGATGATGCCCGCCAGCACCTTGGTGTCGATGCCCAGGGCATCGCCCAGCGCCATGGCTTCGCTGACGCCGACCATGGAAATCCCCAGCAGCAGGTTGTTGCAGATTTTAGCGATTTGCCCGGTGCCGACCTCACCACAATGGACGATGTTGCGGCCCATTTGCGCCAGTACCGGTTGCAGGGTGGCGAACAGTTCAGGCGTGGCGCCGACCATGAAGGTCAGCGTTCCGGCGGCGGCACCACCGGTGCCGCCAGAGACCGGCGCATCGGCCATGGTCACGCCCTGTTTGGCAGCGGCGGCGGCCACGTCCCGCGCGGTCTGTGGATCGATGGTGCTGCAATCCACGGCCGGAATACCTTTGCCGATACCGGCGAGTACGCCGTCTTCACCCAGCCACACACTGCGCACATGCACAGCGGCAGGCAGCATGGTGATGACCAGTTCGGCACCTTCTGCCGCTTCACGGGCCGATGCGCTGATGCTGCCGCCCAGTTGCTCGAGTTCCGCCAGCACAGTTTTGTTCAGGTCGACCAGGCGCAGCGCATGGCCGGCCTTGATCAGATTGCGCGCCATCGGCGCGCCCATGTTGCCGAGACCGATAAAAGCGATTTTCATGTCCGGCTCCTTATCGCAGGTTGATGGTGGTGTTCACACCGTCGTTGACGCTGTCGTCATCGAACCAGCGGCTGGTGACGGTCTTGGTCTGAGTGTAGAACTGCACCACTTGCTTGCCATACGGGCCGAGGTCGCCGAGCTTGGAGCCGCGCGAACCGGTGAAGCTGAAGAACGGGACCGGCACCGGGATCGGGATGTTGATGCCGACCTGGCCAACATCGATTTCGCTCTGGAATTTACGTGCCGCCGCGCCGCTCTGGGTGAACAGGCCCGTGCCGTTGCCGAACGGGTTGGCGTTGACCAGGGCGATGGCCTCATCAAGGGTCGCGACTTCCAGCACCACGAGCACCGGGCCGAAGATTTCCTGGGTGTAGATCTGCATGTCGGTGGTCACGCCGGAGAACAGGGTCGGGCCGACAAAGTTGCCCTTCTCGTAACCGGGCACCGTGATTTCGCGACCGTCCAGCTCCAGCTTGGCGCCTTCCTTGATGCCGCTTTCGATCAGGTCGAGAATCCGCGCCTTGGCTTTTTTCGAGATCACCGGCCCGACATCGGTACCCGGCTCGCTACCGGCATTCACGGTGAGTTTCTGCGCCAGTGCTTTCAGGTCTGGCAGCCATTGCTTGGCCGCGCCCACCAGCACCACCACCGAGGTGGCCATGCAGCGTTGACCGGCGGCACCGAAACCGGCGCCCACCAGCGCATTGAGCGCTTGCTCGCGGTTGGCGTCCGGCAGTACCACGGCGTGGTTCTTCGCGCCCATCATCGATTGCACACGCTTGCCGTGTTTGCCGGCCAGGTCATAAACGTGGGTACCGACGGCGGTCGAACCGACGAAGGACACCGCCTTGATGTCCCTGTGGGTGCAGAGCCCGTCCACCACGTCCTTGCCGCCGTGCACGACGTTGAGCACGCCAGCCGGAATGCCCGCCTCGATCGCCAGCTCCACCAGGAGCATGGTCGACATCGGGTCCTGTTCGGACGGCTTGAGCACGAAGGTGTTGCCGCAGGCGATGGCCATCGGGAACATCCACAGCGGAATCATCGCCGGGAAGTTGAACGGGGTAATGCCGGCGCACACGCCGATCGGCTGGCGCAGGGTGTAGGTGTCGACGCCGCCGGCGACGTTTTCAGCGAACTCGCCCATTTGCAGGCTGCCGATGGAGCAGGCGTGTTCGACCACTTCCAGGCCACGGAAAATATCGCCCTCGGCGTCGGCAATGGTCTTGCCCTGCTCGGCGCTCAGGACCACGGCGATGCGCTTGGAGTGTTCGCGGATCAGCGCCTGGAGCTTGAGCATGATGCGCATGCGCGCACCGATGGGCGTCAGCTTCCAGGTCTGGAAGGCGCGATGGGCTGCGCTGATGGCCGCGTCGACTTCTTCGGCGGTGGCAAACGGCACTTTGGCCAGCACTTGCTGGGTCGCCGGGTTGATGATGTCGTGCCATTCGGTGGACTTGGATTCGACCCACTGGCCATCGATCAACAGTTTGACCTTCTGCACACTTGTTTTTGTTTCGTTGGGGGTGTCATTGGGCGTGAGCGATGCGTTCATGTGGGTCTCCAGACTTTATTTTTATCTTGGGAGTCAGGGCGAGATAGTCGCCCTGAGATGAGCTGTGTGCCGCGAATTGGTTGTCGGGCTGTTTTTGGAGTATAGATGTGCAAACTTCTGATAAGAACGCACATAAAAACCGGTCCAACATGCAAAAAAACATCACCTCCCTCGGTTCGCTGAACTGGGATGACCTCAAGTTTTTCCTCGAAGTCGCCCGCACCCGCAAGGCCAGCACCGCGGCCAAGCGCCTGGCGGTCGACTACACCACGGTGTCGCGGCGCATCAGCTCCCTGGAAACGGCGCTGGGCACGTTGCTGTTCGAGAAATCCCGGACCAACGGCTTTGTCCTGACCGCCGAAGGCCAGCGGTTGATGGGGTATGCCGAGTCGATCGAAAGTACCTTGCACATGGCGTGCGAGCAGGTTTCCGGCTCCGGCGTGGCACTGTCCGGTCATGTGCGCATGGGTTGCACCGAAGGCTTCGGCAGCTTTTTCATCACGCCGCAGCTGAGCCACTTCGTCGACACCTACCCGGCGATCTCGGTGGACATCCTGCCGCTGCCGCACTTCATCAGCCTGTCCAAGCGCGAAGCCGACATCGTCATCGCCCTGGAGCGCCCGGAGCATGGCCCGTACGTCTGCTGCAAACTGTGCGACTACCGGTTGCAGCTGTACGCGACCCAGGAATACCTGGACAACCATCCGCCGATCCGCAAACCAGCCGATTTGGCCAAGCATTCATTTATCAGCTACGTCGACGACCTGGCGTTCAGCTCGGAGCTGCTGTACCTGGCCAACGTATTGCCCGGCGCCAGCGCCAACCTGCGCAGCACCAGCGTGATCGCGCAGTTCGTAGCCGCGCAGCAAGGACGCTCACTGGCGATCCTGCCGTGCTTCCTCGCCACCCAGGACCCGCGCCTGCTGCCGGTGTTGCCGCAGGAAATCAACATCACCCGCCAGTTCTGGATGTACTGCCGCGAGGATCTGCGCAAGTTGAAGCGGATCACCCTGCTGTGGGATTACATCCGCCAGGTCACCGAGCAGAATCAGGGCCTGCTGATGGGAGAAAGCCGGGAGATGCTGTTTGCCGATGACTGACCTTTCAGCCTGTCGACTCGCTGCCTTCCTTTAGCTCCAGCATCAGCCCGCTCAAGCGTTTGACCCGGCGTTTCACCGCCTCTTCAAACACGCCCGCACGGGACTCGATCAAGGTAAACCAGTCCTTGGCCCGGGTAATTCCGGTGTAGATCAGTTCCTTGGTGAGCACCGGATTCAAGGCGTCAGGAAGAATCAACGCGGTATGCGCGAACTCCGAGCCCTGGGATTTATGCACGGTCATGGCGTACACGGTTTCGACATCATTCAGGCGGCTGGGCAGGACAAATCGCACACCACCCTGGCCATCATTGCGTGGGAACGCCACTCGCAGAACCTGCTTTCCAGTCTCAGGCCCTTCCTGTTCCGGAAGCTTGAGGGTAATGCCGATATCGCCGTTCATCAAACCCAGCCCGTAATCGTTGCGGGTCATCAAGACAGGGCGACCCTCATACCACTGCTGGTCGCTGTCGATCAGGCGTGCCCTGAGCAAAGCCTCCGTCACTCGCTGGTTCAAACCCTCCACACCCCAAGGTCCCTTGCGCACGGCGCATAACAACTGGAACGCGTCGAAGGCCTGCAACACTTGCCTGGCCCAATCAATCCAGCGCGAATCTTCCAGCGGGCTGTCCAGGGGCGGCCGCTGATTGCGCAACACGCCCAGGTAATGTCGATAACCCTGCGGACCCTCACCATGGCCGTCGAGCAGCAAGCGCTCCAGGGCCCGATCCTGCTCGCCCTTGAGGGACAGGCAATACACATCGGCATGGCTGCGCGCCGACAACAACTTGCGGGCTTCTTCGGGTTGCTGCTGGTTGACCCAGCGAGCCAGTTGGCCAATGCCGCTGCCTTCACCGAATCGTCGGGAATGGCGCAACATCACCACCTGTTGGGCCAATGGATGAGTGCCCTGCGCGTCCTCCTGCAAGCCGCTGGCCTGCAGGTTTTCGCCACTGACGGCTTCCAGCCACTGGCGTGTCTGCGGGCTGTACCAGCCTGCCTCCGCGTCGCGACACAGATCACCGAGTACCGCACCGGCCTCTACCGAAGCCAGTTGATCCTTGTCACCCAACAACACGAGGCGCGCATGGGCCGGCAAGGCGTCGAGCAGGTTGGCCATCATCTCCAGGTCGATCATCGAGGCTTCGTCCACCACCAACACATCCAGCGGCAGGCGATTGCCCGCGTGGTGGCGGAAATGCCGAGTCCCGGGCCGGCTGCCGAGCAGGCGGTGAACGGTGGTGACGTCGGACGGGATCTTCTCGCGTATTTCTTCGCTGACCTTCAAGGTGCGGACTTGCTGGCTGATGGATTCCGTCAGGCGCGCCGCGGCCTTGCCGGTAGGCGCGGCGAGGCGAATACGCAGGGGCATGCCAGCCTCGACCGCCGGCGCCTGGAGCAACGCGAGCAAGCGCACGACGGTGGTGGTCTTGCCGGTTCCCGGCCCCCCGGTGACGATGCTGAAGGCGCTGCGGGTTGCCAGGGCACAGGCGAGCTTCTGCCAGTCGATCACTTCACCGGGGCGGGCAGGGCCAAACAAACCGGTGAGGCGCCCGAGCAAGTCGTTCGGCGTGGATTCGTGCTCCGTCAGACGTTCGCGCAACGACAGGTCGATCCGTCGCTCGTAGGCCCAATAGCGGCGCAGGTACAGGCGCTTGCCCGATAACACCAAAGGCCGGTCGCGCACGTTGTCACGACTGTCAGCGGCCAGTGCGACCAGGTTGCTGGCGGCCAGCACCTTGCACCAATGAGCACCGTCCAGCGATCCGAGTAATTGCGAGGGCAACAGCATTGCACCACCTTGCACGTCACCTTCGGGTGGCAACGACAGGGCGAAATCCGGTTCTTTCAGCGTCTCGAACAGGTCGAGGCAGACATGCCCGTGGCCCAATTGGTGGCTGGTCAGTGCGGCTGCCAGCAACACCAGCGGATCATCCTCCGGAGCCAGTTCATGCAGGAACGCGACAAAGGCTTTGTCCAGCGCGCGCAACCAGCCGCGCTCGACCCAACGCGTAAGCAACAACAGCAAGTCGTCGGCACGACTCAGCGGCGTCAGATCGGCCAGGCTTTCAGCTGCCAGCGATGTGGGCAACAAATCGGCGAATGTGCGATTCATAACAGTACTCCCTGTTCCCAGGCGGGCTCGGCCTTGGGCTCTGGCTTGCCCTGGAACAGCCTATCCAGACGTTCGATCAGCTCTCTTGGCGGCCGGGCGAAAAACACACCCTGGCTGGCCGCGCGCGTACCGCGCAAAAACAGGTACAAGGCACCGCCGACATGCCGGTCATAGTCGTAATCGGCGAGCCGCGCCTTGAGTTGGCGATGCAGGGCCAACAGGTACAACACGTATTGCAGGTCATAACGGTTGTCGAGAATCGACTGTTCCATGGCCTGCGCGGTGTAGGCCGCATCATCGACACCGAGCCAGTTGGATTTGTAGTCGGCCACGTAATAGCGGCCGCCATGCTCGAACGTCAGGTCGATGAAACCCTTGAACATGCCGTTGAGCAACACCGGCTCCGCGGCCACCCGGGCCACGCCGTTATGGGTGTATTGGCACACCAGCGCATCGAGCTTGAGCACATCGACCTTGTGGCTGGCGAACCAGAACTCCATCTCGACCTGGTACTGCGTCAACTGGCCGAATATCACCGGAGCCTGACCGCCACCCAGTTGCAACGGCAACATGAGCAGATGCTGCAGCCAGTCACTCAAGGTAGTGATCCAGCCCTCCCAACCTCGACGATTGCAGCGACGGGCAATGGCGTCGATCACCTCTTGTGGTGCCGCAGCAAACCCCTCGCCTCCCGCCCATTCGAGCAAGCCATGGAGGAAGGTGCCGGGGTTCGGCCCACGCGGGAAGCGATGGATATCGCCGCCACCGGCGACCACTTCCCTGGAGGCCTGCGGGTCGAGGCGTTCGTCATCGAACAGTTTTTGCGCCTGCGGGCTCTCCGGCGCCTCGTCCGTGCCGACACTCAGGGTGTCGCCAATGCGCAGCGCGCTGTAGGAAGCGATCCACCAGTTTTCACTGGCCTTGCGTTTCGGGGTCAACGGAGGCAGCAACACCGCGTCGTTTTGTGGTGGCTGGTAATGCTCTGCTGTTGCTTCAGGCATCTGCGCATACGCCAGTGCCGGACAGTCCTGTTGCAGGTCGCGCAACCAAAGTTGCAACGCCGGGGACTCGGCCAACGGCGCACCGCCGCCCAGCAGATAACCCAATGCCGACAGATGCAGCACCGAGCCATTGTTGTTGCCGCGCTTGAGATCAGCCACCCCCAGCCAGCAGGCATGCTGCGCCCGGGTCAGGGCGACATAGAGCAAGCGCAGATCCTCGGCCAGACGCTCATCATCGGCCAGGGCAATCAACTCCGCTGTCGGCTTCAACGTGACCTGGGCATGGCCGGATTCATCGTGGTAATGCAGCGGCAGGCGGCTGCCATCCACCGGTTTCGCCGAACAAATGAACGGCAGGAACACCAAGGGGTACTCAAGGCCTTTGGACTTGTGAATGGTCACGACCTTGACCAATTGCTCATCGCTTTCCAGACGCAGGATCTGCTCTTCGCCGGCCTGCCCGGACAACGCCAGATGCTCGGATAAATGCCGGATCAGCGCTTGCTCGCCATCGAGTTCCGCGGCCGCCTGCTGCAGCAACTCGGACAGGTGCAGAAGGTTGGTCAACACGCGCTCGCCATCACTGCGGGCGATCAGTGCCTGGGGCAGACGGAAGTCGTGCAGCAAGCGCCGCAGCATCGGCAGTACGCCCTGCTTGCGCCAGATTTCGCGATAGCCACGGAACTGCATGACCCGAGATTCCCAGGCCAACTCGTCCTGATTCAACCGCTCCAGCTCGGTCAGCGAAAGGTTCAATGTGATGCAGGCCAACGCGGCCCGCAGCGGTCGCTCGACGTCCGGCTCGGCGCAGGCCTTGAGCCAGGTCAGCACGTCATGCGCCTCCTGGGCGGCGAACACCGAGTCCTTGTCCGACAGGTAAACACTGCGCACGCCACGGGCGGCCAATTGCGCACGAACCGCCTGCGCTTCCTTACCGTCGCGCACCAGGATGGCGATGTCCGCCGGCAGCAGGCCCCTGAAGGCTTTGCCGTCCTGGGTGAACCCCGCTTGCCCCTGCTGCCCGCCATTGAGCAATGCAGTGATTTCACTGGCGCAGGCAGCCGCCAGTTGTTGCCGGTACACGGCGCCGGACAATGGTTGTTCGGCCGGCAAGTGCCAGATGTTCAAGGCCGGGACTGCCTGATCATTGATGCGCAAGACTTCTTTGCGGCCCTGTGAGGCAACCGGCGTGAACGGAACCGGGTTGTCGCCATTCTTCTGCCGAAAGAGGAAAGCGCCACGTCCGGACTCCCGGGCTTCGGCGCGCTCGAACACATGGTTCACCGCGTTGACCATGCCGTGGCTTGAACGGAAGTTGGTGCCCAGGGTGTGCAGCCGGCCGACGGTGGCCTGGCGGGCGCGCAGGTAGGTGTGGATGTCAGCGCCGCGAAAAGCGTAGATCGCTTGCTTCGGGTCGCCGATCAGGAACAGGCCGCACTCGGGGCTGTTCTCTTCAATCCGGTAGATGCTCTCGAAGATCCGGTACTGCACCGGGTCGGTGTCCTGGAACTCATCGATCAGGGCGACCGGAAACTGTTCACGAATCAGGGTGGCCAGGCGCTCGCCGCCATCGGACTGCAGGGCCGCATCAAGGCGCAGCAACATGTCGTCGAAGCCCATTTCCGCACGGCGGCGTTTCTCTTCCTCGAATCGAGCCCCAACCCAGCGGGCAGCATGTTGCAGTACGGCAGCATCGGGCGTTGGCAAGCCATCGAGACAGGCCTTGAGGCCGGCCATCGCTTCGAGCCCCGGATGTCGAGGCGCTTCGCCCTTCCAGGCTTCGGCCATGCCGTCCGGGGTCAGGCGCGTGAAACCGGTGCCGATATCCAGTTGCTCAAGGGATTCGTCTTCGGCCCAGGTCTTGATCTTCTCGAACCAGGGCTCGAAATAGCGAGCCTGCATCTTGCGGCCGTCGACACTCTTGCCCGCAACGCCCTGATGACAGATGGCGAGCAACTCATCCGCCCACTGCAACCAGGGTTTCTTGAGCTCGATCAGGGCAACCCGTCGCTCTTGCAGGCATTGCGAGATCACTTCGGCAGGTTCTTGCCCTTCAAGCGAATCGCGCTCGCTGGAGAACAGCGCACGAATTCGCGGCAGCAATGCCGCCGGTCCACCCCAATTGCTGCGCACCCAATTCAAGGCATCACCTTGCATCGGGTAGCAGAACAGCCGCCAGTAATCGCGCAGGACTTCGCCCAGCAAGTCGCTGTGATCGGTTTCCAGGGTCTGGGTAAACAGGCTGCCGCTGTCGAATGCGTGCTCGCGCAACATGCGCTGGCACCAGCTGTGGATGGTCGACACCGCCGCCTCGTCCATCCACTGGGCGGCGATATCCAGGCGGTTTGCGCACCCGGGCCATTGCTCGGGCAAATACTGCTCACGCAACTCGGCAATCAGGCTGTCCGGGGCCGGTGTTTCATCGCGGAAAAATCGAGCAGCCTCGGCGAGCCGCGTGCGAATGCGTTCACGCAGCTCTTTGGTAGCGGCGTCGGTGAAGGTCACGACGAGGATTTGCGGCGGCAACAGCTCACGCCCGAAACCACTGTCCTCCCCGCCGTTACCAAGCACCAGACGCAAGTACAACGCAGAAATAGTGAACGTCTTGCCGGTCCCGGCGCTCGCTTCGATCAACTGGCTGCCGCGCAGCGGGAAGGCCAGGGCCAGCGGTGTCTTCGTGCTCATCAACGCGACTCCTCGCTGGACAGTGAACGCCAGGGTGCTTCAAGAAGCGGGCGATAGAGCGCATCACACCAATCGGGGAACGTCTCATCGGCGACCAAGGCATCGTAATCGGCGAATTGGCGGGCGAGTGCCGGGCTTTCGCGACGCTCTCCATCAGTCGTTTGCCCATCACCTTCATAGGCCTTGCGCGCAGCGGCCTCGGCCTTGACCGGGTCGGTTTGCCCCAGCCACGCAAAGGCTGTCTTGACCGCGATCGGCAGAGGCTGGCGCATACCCGATTGCCAGGCCATCAACAGGTCACCGAGAATTTTCTGCGCCGTGGACTCGTCCATCGGTCCGAGCAACAGACTGTCGTCGCTGGCTACCAGTGCGGTGGTCAACGCCATGCCACTGGCGCAAGCCACCAGATGAGTGAGCCACGGACGTGTCAGTCGATGCCATTTGCGCGACTTGATCGAGCCGATGCTGTTGGGGATCGTCGTGATAGACAGCAATCCACCATCGGCGCGCTGATGCAGGCCGCTGAGCCAGCCCTCGATGCGCAGGCCTTGCAGTTCAAGACTCACGGGCAAGGCGCTGCTGAGCGGTGTTGGCCACAAAGCCAGGAGCTGTTGGTGACGCTGCAACAAATCAGGCAATGGCTCGATCAATTCACGCTGCAGGCACTCACCGAATCCGGCCATGGGCAGCAGCCCGCTGTTCTGCAAGCGTTTCGCCTGATCCTCCAGTGCCTGTGCGGAATTTCCCGGATCCGCCAGCGCCGCTTCGAGTAAACGGTCGCTGAAGCCGTAACGCTGCAATGCATCCAGGACAAAAGGTTCTTCATCGGCCAGCGGTACTTCAGCCGCCTCGAAGAAAACCTTCAGTCGCTGGCTGAAAAAATGCCGTACCGGATTGCGCAGGAAATCCTGCAGTTGACCGAGACTCAGGGGTTCGTCCTGAATGTGAGGCTCAAGCACTTCGGCTGTTGCCTGTTGCTCTGCCGCTTGATGAAGGACCTGCCATTCGCTGGCGTAGCTGAACGACTCATCCCCTTCGTGAAAATAGCGGGCACTGAAGGGTTGCAACGGGTGTTCCCGGGTCATGGCTTCCAACAGGTCCTCGTCACCTTGCAGCAATCGCCAACCGCTGGCCAAGTGGTCGCGTAACTGGCCGATCAGCACCGACGCGGGCCTCTCGCTGTTATCGCGGATGCTACGGCCCACCCAACTGATGTAGAGCTGGTCCCGTGCCGACAGCAAGGCTTCCAGTAGCAGGTAACGGTCATCTTCGCGCCGGGAGCGATCACCCGGGCGGTAATCACTGCCCATCAGGTCGAAATCCAGCGGCGGCTGTGCGCGCGGATAATCGCCGTCATTCATGCCCAGCAGGCAGACCAGTTTGAACGGGATAGCGCGCATGGGCATCAAGGTGCAGAAGTTGACCGCACCGGCCAGAAAGCGTTGGGACAAACGGCCCTGATCCAACCCTGCGAGCCAGGCTTCACGGACGACGGTCAGCGGCAATTCGTCCTGCAACCCGACTGACTCACAGGTCTCGAGCCAGGTCTCGCGCAACTCTTCGAGCTGGGCCAACAAGTAGTCATCGTGTTCGTTACCGGCAAGGAAGAACAACTGCACCAAAGCCTGCAAGCGCACCCCCCATTGCCCCGGCAATGCAGGCTGAGAGAGTTCGTGGTGAGCCACTTCCAGCGCGTCCAGCAACGCAACCAACGGACCAATGAGCGCAGCGTCCAGGCCACCGATTTCGTCGTAGGGCTCGATACCCTCATAAGCATCGGCGCTGCCAACGGCATACCCGAGCAACATCCGCCGCAAACCGAAACGCCAGCTGTTTTGTTCCAGTTCATTGGGCAGCCCGAGCCCGGCACGCTGTTCGGCATTCATGCCCCAGCGAATGCCGGCGCCCTCGATCCAGCGGTGCAGCGTCGGCAGGTCACGTTCCTCGACACCAAAGCGGGCGCGCAGTGCCGGGACGTCCAGCAGATCGAGGATTTCACTGACGGGGAATCGGCTGTCAGGCAGCTTGAGCAGGTGCTCGACCGCAATCAGCAGTGGATCGCGACCGCGCTGGCCCTGGTCAGCCAGGGTAAACGGAACGAAGCGCGGATCCTGGCGATCAAGCTGACCAAACACGGCACGAATATGCGGGGCGTAGCTGTCGATGTCCGGGACCATCACGATGATATCGCGGGGTCGCAATTGCGGGTCGGCGCTGAAGCGTGCGAGCAGTTGATCGTGGAGGATCTCGACTTCTCGCTGGGCGCTATGGGCAATGTGAAAACGGATCGACTCGTCCTTATGCAAATCGATAGCCGGCCAACGCTCCCGAGTCTCGTTGAGGGGACGCAACTCGAGGATGTCATCCTGCAACTGGTTGAGCACATTCAATGGCTGGCCATCACTGAACAGGTCGATGCGACCGTCGCGAAACGCCGAGCGATAGCTGTTGGGATCGTCATAACTGTCGAGCAGGTTGATATAGTCCCGCCCCTGCTTACCCCATGCGGCCAGCAGCGGGTGAGCATGCTGGTGCAGGGTTTGCGGATCGATCACTACGGGCATGCCGCTTTTACGCGCCTGACGCTTGTATTGATGCCGCAACAGGTCTTTATCGGCGACGATGTCCGCCCAATGGTGACGACACGGGTTGTGTACGCACAGCAGGACCTGGCTGAATCGTGCCAGTCCCGCCAGTGCTTCCAGGGCTTGGGCAGGCAGGGAAGAAATCCCGAAAACGATCACTCGTGGGGGTAATCCCTTGGGGGCTGTTTCGAGGTGACTGATGCGCTCGACAAATCGCTGATGGACACCGGCACGGCTTTGCGCCATGCCTTCTTCTCCCACATCCAGCAAGAGTGCGCGCCATAACTCCGCCTGCCAGCAATTGGCCGGAGCCAGGGGTTTGGCTTCGCCCCTGCCGTTTCTTGTTTGATGCCGACCGTCTGCCCAGTCTTCGAGCCAGTCAGCCCGATAGACCTGGTACTGGTCGAACAGGTCCGCCAGGCGCTCAGCCAATTGATAGCGTTTGCGCAGGTCGGTGTCATGGGTCAGGAAACGCTGCAGCGGCTCGAAGTGCGGTTGGTTGATCAACTGCGGCAACAGGCGCATCAGGCGCCAGGTCAGCGGGGCTTTATCGAGCAGGGACTTGACCGGAATTTCATCGCGACCGAGGACCATGCGATAGAGCTGCCACATGAAGCTGCCGGGCAACTGCACGTCGATGGCCGCGGCGATGCCGCAGCCTCCCATGTCGTCTTCTTCAGAGTCTTCCGCCAGTGCCAGCTTCAGCCATTGGGCAATGCCATTGCTTTGCACCAACGCGATTTCATTCTCCAGGGGAGCCAGCGGGTAGCGCCGCATCCAACTGACCACCAGGCTGCGCAACTCGTCCAGGCGGTTGCCATGAACCACCATGAATCCAGCGCTGAGGGACGTCGCGTCCGGCATAAAGGCTTCCTTGGAAAACAAATTCGAGGGACGACTTTAGCATTTGTAGGAGCGAGCTCGCTCGCGAAGGTCGTCAATGATGACGCGGGTTGCCTGGGGTAACGCGGTGCCCTGAAGTTCTTCGCGAGCAGGCTCGCGCCTACAGGGAACAGCGTTTGAGGTGTACGGAGGCGCAAAAACAAAACCCCAACTGCTTTCGCAATTGGGGTTTCGGAATTTAATCTTGACGATGACCTACTCTCACATGGGGAAACCCCACACTACCATCGGCGATGCATCGTTTCACTGCTGAGTTCGGGATGGGATCAGGTGGTTCCAACGCTCTATGGTCGTCAAGAAATTCGGGTACTGAGTCGTGGCCAGTTGGCCGCGCTTCAGCAAATTGGGTATGTGATAGCTTGGTGTTTTGTGAGTATTTCGAACTTTCGGTTCTTTCGTCTTCACACACCGCAATCTGATGCTCTTTCGAGTAGTCAAATTGCTTGGGTGTTATATGGTCAAGCCTCACGGGCAATTAGTATTGGTTAGCTCAACGCCTCACAGCGCTTACACACCCAACCTATCAACGTCGTAGTCTTCGACGGCCCTTCAGGGGACTCAAGGTCCCAGTGAGATCTCATCTTGAGGCAAGTTTCCCGCTTAGATGCTTTCAGCGGTTATCTTTTCCGAACATAGCTACCCGGCAATGCCACTGGCGTGACAACCGGAACACCAGAGGTTCGTCCACTCCGGTCCTCTCGTACTAGGAGCAGCCCCTCTCAAATCTCAAACGTCCACGGCAGATAGGGACCGAACTGTCTCACGACGTTCTAAACCCAGCTCGCGTACCACTTTAAATGGCGAACAGCCATACCCTTGGGACCGGCTTCAGCCCCAGGATGTGATGAGCCGACATCGAGGTGCCAAACACCGCCGTCGATATGAACTCTTGGGCGGTATCAGCCTGTTATCCCCGGAGTACCTTTTATCCGTTGAGCGATGGCCCTTCCATACAGAACCACCGGATCACTAAGACCTACTTTCGTACCTGCTCGACGTGTCTGTCTCGCAGTCAAGCGCGCTTTTGCCTTTATACTCTACGACCGATTTCCGACCGGTCTGAGCGCACCTTCGTACTCCTCCGTTACTCTTTAGGAGGAGACCGCCCCAGTCAAACTACCCACCATACACTGTCCTCGATCCGGATAACGGACCTGAGTTAGAACCTCAAAGTTGCCAGGGTGGTATTTCAAGGTTGGCTCCACGCGAACTGGCGTCCACGCTTCAAAGCCTCCCACCTATCCTACACAAGCAAATTCAAAGTCCAGTGCAAAGCTATAGTAAAGGTTCACGGGGTCTTTCCGTCTAGCCGCGGATACACTGCATCTTCACAGCGATTTCAATTTCACTGAGTCTCGGGTGGAGACAGCGCCGCCATCGTTACGCCATTCGTGCAGGTCGGAACTTACCCGACAAGGAATTTCGCTACCTTAGGACCGTTATAGTTACGGCCGCCGTTTACCGGGGCTTCGATCAAGAGCTTCGCGTTAGCTAACCCCATCAATTAACCTTCCGGCACCGGGCAGGCGTCACACCCTATACGTCCACTTTCGTGTTTGCAGAGTGCTGTGTTTTTAATAAACAGTCGCAGCGGCCTGGTATCTTCGACCGGCGTGGGCTTACGCAGTAAATGCTTCACCCTCACCGGCGCACCTTCTCCCGAAGTTACGGTGCCATTTTGCCTAGTTCCTTCACCCGAGTTCTCTCAAGCGCCTTGGTATTCTCTACCCAACCACCTGTGTCGGTTTGGGGTACGGTTCCTGGTTACCTGAAGCTTAGAAGCTTTTCTTGGAAGCATGGCATCAACCACTTCGTGTTCTAAAAGAACACTCGTCATCAGCTCTCGGCCTTAAGATCCCGGATTTACCTAAGATCTCAGCCTACCACCTTAAACTTGGACAACCAACGCCAAGCTGGCCTAGCCTTCTCCGTCCCTCCATCGCAATAACCAGAAGTACAGGAATATTAACCTGTTTTCCATCGACTACGCTTTTCAGCCTCGCCTTAGGGACCGACTAACCCTGCGTCGATTAACGTTGCGCAGGAAACCTTGGTCTTTCGGCGTGGGTGTTTTTCACACCCATTGTCGTTACTCATGTCAGCATTCGCACTTCTGATACCTCCAGCAAGCTTCTCAACTCACCTTCACAGGCTTACAGAACGCTCCTCTACCGCATCACCTAAGTGATACCCGTAGCTTCGGTGTATGGTTTGAGCCCCGTTACATCTTCCGCGCAGGCCGACTCGACTAGTGAGCTATTACGCTTTCTTTAAAGGGTGGCTGCTTCTAAGCCAACCTCCTAGCTGTCTAAGCCTTCCCACATCGTTTCCCACTTAACCATAACTTTGGGACCTTAGCTGACGGTCTGGGTTGTTTCCCTTTTCACGACGGACGTTAGCACCCGCCGTGTGTCTCCCATGCTCGGCACTTGTAGGTATTCGGAGTTTGCATCGGTTTGGTAAGTCGGGATGACCCCCTAGCCGAAACAGTGCTCTACCCCCTACAGTGATACATGAGGCGCTACCTAAATAGCTTTCGAGGAGAACCAGCTATCTCCGAGCTTGATTAGCCTTTCACTCCGATCCACAGGTCATCCGCTAACTTTTCAACGGTAGTCGGTTCGGTCCTCCAGTTAGTGT